>NZ_CAXTHT010000002.1:0-411646 GCF_964244285.1 uncultured Friedmanniella sp. | reverse complement strand
GAGGTCAGGGCCGCGAGGTCAGGGCCGCGAGGTCAGGGCCGCGAGGTCAGGGCCGCGAGGTCAGGGCCGGCGACGTCGGCGGGCGAGCCAGAGCAGCCCACCACCCGCCAGCAGCAGGACGGCGCCGGCCGCCGGGACGATCGTGGACACGCCGCCCGTCGCCCCGAGCGCGGCGGGCGCCGAGGCGTTGGCGCTGCTGGCGACCGGCGTGGTCGAGGGTGCGTCGGTCGCCGCCACGGTGGTGGTGGAGGTGAGCCCGACGCTGACGGCGTCCTCCACCGGGTGCTCCTCACCCACGGTGATGGGTGCGGTCAGGGAGTCGGCGTACAGGTCGGAGTCCGCGCCGCGGTCGGTACCGACCGCGGTGGCGGTCGGGTGCAGTTCCGGTGAGTAGCGCCGGATCCGCAGCTGGTAACGACCGGCGGGCAGCGAGCTGAAGTCGTAGATCCCCTCGGCGTCGGTGGTCGTGGTGGCCACGACGGCGCCGGCCGCGTCGAGCACCTGGACCTCGACCCCTGGGATCCCGTGCTCCCCGGGGGAGAACAGGCCGTCACCGTTGAGGTCGTTCCAGACCCGGTTCCGGATCGAGTAGCTGCCGACGACACCGGCACCGACCGTGGCGTCCACGAAGTCGGCGTCGACCGGTCCGAAGTCGCGGGCCGGTACGAGGTCGGTCGAGGCCTGGTCGAGGACGAACGGTGCCGTGGTCCTGGTCCTGGGGTCCGGGTCGGAGTCGATCGCGCGGTTGCTGCCGACGTGCGCTGCGGTCAGCTGGCGGTGGGCACCGAGGTCGTCGAAGCGGAGGCGGTACGTGCCCCGGTCGAGGTTCTCGAACCGGAAGGCCCCCGAGGCGTCGGTGGTCACCGTGGCCTGCGGGGCTTCGCTGCCCGCACGGAGCAGGGTCACCCGCGCTTGACCGGCCGGCTCCCCGGCCTGCTGCAGGCCGTCCCCGCTGGAGTCCTGCCAGACCGAGGATGCGATGGCGTAGCGCACCGGTGCGATGCCGGCGTCGATCGTGGGGTTGATGTAGTCCGCGGACACATGGTCCGCCGCAGTGGCGGGCCGCACGTTGGCGGCGCCCAGACCGAGGGTGAAGGGCGGCGTCGCCCCGGTGTAGTCGGGATCGGAGTCCGCGGCCGCGCTGCCGACGCCGGTCGGGCTCAACCGGAAACCGGAGGCGATGCCGCTGAACTGGACCGAGTAGACGCCCGGCCGCAAGCCGTCGAAGAGGTAGCGGCCGTCCCGGCTGACGGTGGAGTCCAGCACGGTGCCGTCGGCGCCCAGCAGCTGCACGCTCACCTGCCGCGCCGGGAGCTCGCCGTCGTCCTGGGTGCCCTGTCGGTCGGCGTCGAGCCAGACCCGGTCGCCGACCGCGAAGGTGGGGGCCGCGGCCTCCGAGGGCGGCGGGGTGGGTGCCGGTGCGGGCGCGGGCACGGGTGCCGCCTCGGTGGACTCCGGGGCCGAGGGCGCCTCCGTGCTCGGGGTCGCGCTCGGCTCGGGCGGTGCGACGACGCCGAAGTGGACGGTCTCGTCGGAGGAGGTGACGTCGACGGTGGTGCTCAGCGCCTGGAAGGTGTCGCTGGCGGGCACGGGCTCCAGACCCAGCGAGGACGGGATGTCGGCCACCACGAAGTAGCGGCCACCCTTCAGGTCCTGGTCCGGCTTGAGGACGTACTCGCCCTCGTCGTTCGTGGTGCCGGTGGCGGTGGCGCCGCTGACGTCGGTGACGGTGATGTGGATCCCGCTCTGCGCCTCGTCACCGCTGTCGACCTCGCCGTTGCCGTTGACGTCGCGCAGGACCTGGACGGTGATCGTGCCGTCGGTCTCCTCAGCCGACGCCGGGAGGCAGACCCAGGCCGGCGCAGCCAACGCCAGCAGACCGGCCGCGCAGGCCGAAGTCAACAAGCGTGGAGGTCGTAGCACGGGCACCTTCAGGTCGCAGGGTCACCATCCGGGGGATCTCCACTTCAGCTGGGTCAGGAGCGCCCCGAACGCCCCGATCTGCGCTCAATATAGACAGACGCCGCCGCGATCTGCACATCCGCGGAAAAGCCCTGGCTCAAACGTTATCCTCTGGCGCCGGGCCGGACGACCTGGGTCTGGGCCGCGACGTCGTGCAGCGCCTGCCGTCGCGGCTGCCAGAGCGGGAACAACACGTCGAGCAGCTTGAACAGGATGAGAGCGCCGTAGAGACCCGGTGCCGCCCAGACGCCGGCCCGGACGAGGACGGTCCGCCAGGACAGAGGCGTCCGCTCCCGCCCGAGGTCCTGGACCACCACCCGGAGGCCGCAGGCCAGCTTGCCGGGGGTCGCCGCACGCCAGCGCAGGAAGATCACGTGGTAGGCGAACGCGATCGCCACCTGGATCAGCGCCAGCCGGATCTGGTCCCCGGCCGGGATCAGCGAGTTCGGGTCGACCGTCGGTGCCATCTGGCCCTGCTCGGCGGCCCGGACCGTGTCGGCGAGATAGGTCGAGAAGGTCCGGATGATCGGGATCAGCAGCGGCAGGCTGGCGAGGGTGGAGACGAGGGTCAGGATGATGTTGTCGATCGTCGCGGCCAGCACCCGCCACCACCAGCCGGCCAGCGGGACGCCGTCGGCGGTGGCCCAGGCCTGCCTCGCCCCCGGTTGCGGTCCTGGCCGGTGGGCACTCTGCTGCCCGTACCCCGGCTGCCCGTGCCCCGGCTGCCCGTACCCCGGCTGCCCAGTGCTCTGCTGCCCGTACTCCTGGTGCGGGTAGCCGGGCTGTGCCGGCGGCGCGGCCGGAGCCGGGGGGTAGGAGGAAGCGGTCTCGGCTCCCTCACGGGCCCGGGTGTTGCGCGACCACTGCCAGCCGTCCCAGTAGCGCTCCTGCCGCCCGTCGGTCGGGTCGGCGTACCAGCCCGACGGCGCCGCGTGGCGACCGGGAGGGACGGGCGGGCTGCCGATAGGGATGTCTGACACCGTCCCATCGTAGGTGGGCAGCGGCTTCCGACCGCGCTGCACGCAGCGGCGTCGAGCCGCCCGGACGGGCCCGACCACACACATTCGGGCCGCATCGACAGCGGTCTGGGCAGCTCCGGCCCGCCTGCGCTATACATATAGCCATCTTGTGGCGGCTGAGCCGCACGAGGCAGACGCCTCACTGATCAGCGTGAGATCGGGAGCACCAGGGACCATGCGAACACCAGCCGACCGGCCCACCCCCCGCCCACCGGCCGGAGCGGCGACGTGACCGCGCTCTCGGCGGCGACGCTGGGCTCGCTCTCGGTCCTCGTCCCCTCCTACGACCGCTCGGCGGTGACCACCGGGATCGTGCACTTCGGCGTCGGCGGCTTCCACCGGGCGCACCAGGCGATGTACCTCGACCGGCTGATGGAGCAGGGTCAGGCCCTGGACTGGGGCATCTGCGGGGTCGGGGTGATGCCCTTCGACCTGGCCATGCGGGACGCCATGGCAGCGCAGGACTGCCTGTACACCCTGGTGCTCAAGGACCCGGCCGGCGGCTGGGAGCCGCGCGTGGTCGGTTCGATCGTGGAGTACCTGTACGCCCCCGACGACCCGGAGGCGGTGATCGAGAAGATGGCCGACCCGGCCACCCGGATCGTCTCGCTGACCGTCACCGAGGGCGGGTACAACTTCTCCCCCGTGACGGGTGAGTTCGACGCCACGAACCCGGCCGTCCAGGCCGACCTGCAGCCCGGGGCGGTACCGGCGACGGTGTTCGGCCTGGTCACCGAGGCGCTGGTGCGTCGGCGCGAGCGGGGCGTCCCGCCCTTCACCGTGATGTCGTGCGACAACATCCAGGGCAACGGCCACATGGCGGCCGAGGTCTTCGGCGCGTTCGCCCGGCTGCGCGAGGAGGCCGGGCGGAGCGAGCCCACCGCGGACGCCGGCCTGGGCGCCTGGGTGGCCGAGAACGTCCGGTTCCCCAACTCCATGGTCGACCGGATCACCCCGGGCACGACCGACACCGACCGGGTCGAGATCGCCGAGCGGTTCGGCATCACCGACGCCTGGCCGGTGGTCTGCGAGCCCTTCACCCAGTGGGTGCTCGAGGACACCTTCGGCCAGGGCCGGCCGCCGCTGGAGAACGCCGGTGTGCAGGTGGTGGCCGACGTCGAGCCGTACGAGCTGATGAAGCTGCGGCTGCTCAACGCCAGCCACCAGGCCCTGTGCTACCTCGGCTACCTGTCGGGCTACCGACTGGTGCACGAGGTGGCGCAGGACCCGCTGTTCGCCACCTTCCTCCGGGCCTACATGGACGCCGAGGCCACCCCGACGCTCTCACCGGTGCCGGGCATCGACCTCGACGACTACAAGACCCAGCTGGTCGAGCGGTTCTCCAACGAGGCGGTGCGCGACACGGTCGCCCGGCTGTGTGCCGAGAGCTCCGACCGGATCCCGAAATGGCTGCTGCCGGTCATCCGCAGCAACCTCGCCGCGGGCCGGCCCGTCCGGCTCTCCGCCGCCGTGGTCGCGGCCTGGGCCCGCTACGCCGAGGGCGTGGACGAGCAGGGGGGCCCGATCACTATCGTCGACCGGTTCGCCGACCAGCTGCAGGCTCTGGCCGGCCGTCAGCACGAGGAGCCACTGGCCTTCCTCGGCCTGCGAGACCTGTTCGGCGACCTCGACCAGGAGCCGGTGTTCACCGCCGCCTACCTCGAGGCGCTGGACTCGCTGCACCAGCACGGTGCCCGAGCGACGGTCGAGCGGTTGGTGGCGGCCCCGGCAGCCGGCGGCTGAACCGGTTCGGGCGGCGCGGCGCGGGGTAGCAGGTCGGAGGTCCGCCCGCCCCACACCTCCAGGAGTGCCCCGTGGCTCAGCAGCCCGCTCAGCAGCAGGACGTCCCCGGCGTCCAGTCGAGGATGACGCCCCGGCCCGACTGCGGCGAGGAGAGCTACCGGGGCACCGGCCAGCTGAGCGGGAAGGTCGCCGTGATCACCGGCGCCGACTCCGGCATCGGCCGGGCCGTCGCCATCGCCTACGCCCGCGAGGGTGCCGATGTCCTCATCTCCTACCTGAACGAGGACTCCGACGCTCGTGAGGTGGCTCAGCTCGTGGAGGACGCCGGTCGCCGAGCCGTCCTCGTCCCCGGCGACCTCTCCGAGCCCCAGCACTGCCGCGACATCATCGCCACCGCGGTCGAGCAGCTCGGCGGCGTGGACATCCTGGTCAACAACGCGGCCTTCCAGATGAGCCACCAGACGCTGGAGGAGATCCCCGACGAGGAGTGGGACTACACCGTCGCGACCAACATCAGCGCGTTCTTCCACCTGGCCAAGGCCGCCGTGCCGCACATGTCGCCAGGGGCCTCGATCATCGGCAGCTCGTCGGTGAACTCCGACATGCCCAAGCCGACGCTGGCCCCGTACGCGGCGACCAAGGCCGCCATCGCCAACTTCTGCGCGAGCCTGGCCCAGATGTACGGCGAGCGGGGCATCCGGGTGAACAGCGTGGCCCCCGGTCCGGTCTGGACGCCGCTGATCCCGGCGACCATGCCTGCGGAGGAGGTCGAGTCCTTCGGCGAACAGGTGCCGCTGGCCCGGGCCGGGCAGCCCGCCGAGCTGGCGCCGGTCTACGTGCTGCTCGCCTCCGACGCGGGCAGCTACGTCTCCGGGGCCCGGATCGCCGTCACGGGCGGGAACCCGATCCTGTGACCGGGGACCACCGCTGACCCGTCGTGACGCCGGCCGCCTCATGCGGGCGGCGGGAGCCCGGTCGGGCGTCCTGGTCGGCATCGGCACGGTGGCGTTCGTGGACGAGACGGTGTTCCACCAGCTGCTGCACTGGCACCACTTCTACGACCGGTCTACGCCGACGGTCGGGCTGGTCTCGGACGGCATCTTCCACGCCGTCGGCTGGTTCGCCCTGGTGGCGGGCCTCTTCTGGTTCGCCGCGCTCCGCCGGACGGAGGCGCTCAGACCCCGCCGCTGGGTCGGTGGGCTGCTGACCGGGGCGGGCGGCTTCCAGCTCTACGACGGGACGGTCCAGCACAAGCTGCTGCGACTGCACCAGATCCGCTACGACGTCGACCTGCTGCCCTACGACCTGACCTGGGACCTCGTCGCGGTGCTGCTGGTGGCCGTCGGGGTGCTGCTGCTGGTCCGGACCCCCAGCCGACGGCGAGGAGCGGCGCGTGCCTGAGGGCCAGCGGCCCGGCCGGCGCGTCGGGCGGCGCGGCTGGCCCTGGTACCGGGCCGTCAGCGGGCTCACCGGGGTCACGGCGCTCCTGGTCGCGACCGTGGGGCCGCTCGAGTCCGCGGCCGACACCTCGTTCGTGGCCCACGCCGTGGCGCACGTGCTGCTGGGCATGCTGGGCCCGCTGCTGCTGGTCCTCACAGCGCCGGTCACGCTGGCGCTGCGGACGCTGCCGGTACCGGCGGCGCGACGGCTGAGCTGGCTGCTGGCCCGCCGTCCCGTCCGGCTGCTGACCGAGCCCTCGGTCGCGGTCGCGCTGGCCGTCGGCGGGCTCTGGGTGCTCTACCTGACCCCGCTCTACGCACTGAGCCGTGAGCACCAGGTCGTGCACCTGCTGGTCCACCTGCACCTGCTCACCGCCGGCTACCTGCTGGCCGCCGCCCTGGTCGGGCCCGACCCCGCGCCACACCGCCGCTCTCCCGCTCATCGCGCGGTCGTGCTGGTCGCCGCGGTGGCCGGTCACGACATCCTGGCCAAGTACCTCTACGGCCACCCGCCCCTGGGGGTGGCCACGGCTGCGGCCGAGTCGGGTGCGATGGTCATGTACTACGCCGGTGACGCGGTCGAGGTGGCCATGATGGTGCTGCTCTGTGCCGACTGGGCCCGTCGAGGCGTCAAGACCCCGCGGGTCCCGGCCCGGTTCAGTGTCGGGCGCAGCCGCCTGGGGTAGGAACAGGACATGCCTGCCTCTGCTCTCGGTCCGGCGCGCACCCGCGTGCCAGTCCGGACCATCATCGCCACCATCGGCCTCGTCCTCGTGACCGCCATCGCCCTGCTGCTGCTCTACCAGGTCCGCGAGGTCCTGGTCTGGATCGTGATCGCGATCTTCTTCACCACCGCGCTCTACCCGGTCACCGGCTGGGTCGAGCGGCGCGTCACCGGCGGCCGGCGCACGCTCGCCACGCTGCTGGTCTTCCTGGTGGTCGTGGTGGTGATCGCCGCTCTGCTGGCCGTCTTCGCCGTCCCGCTGGCCCAGGAAGGGGCGAGCTTCGCCACCCAGCTGCCCGGGGTGATCGACGACGCCCGCAACGGCCGGGGGGTGGTCGGCAGGCTGATGGACAGAACCCACATCCTCAGCTACGTCCAGGCGCACCAGGACAAGATCACCGCCTTCGTCAGCGGGCTCACCACCCCGGCCGCGGGCGTGCTGCGCGGGGTCGCCACCGGCGTGGCCGGGGTGATCACGGTCTTCGTGCTCACGCTGTTAATGGTGCTGGAGGGACCGAAGGTCGTCGACGGGGCCCTCAACCTGATCGAGGACACCGACAGCCGGGAGCGGGTGCGCCGGGTCGGCGCGGACTGCGCCAAGTCGATCACCGGCTACATCTCGGGCAATCTGCTGATCAGCATCATCTGCGGCGTGCTGGCCTACGCCGTCCTCAAGATCTCCGGAGTCCCGTTCGCCGGGCTGATCGCCCTCTTCGTGGCCCTGGCCGACCTGATCCCCCTGGTGGGCGCAACGCTCGGGGCCATCGTGGCGCTGATCGCCGCCGCCGTGCACTCGGTGCCTGCGCTGATCGCCGTCGCGGTGTTCGTCGTCCTCTACCAGCAGCTGGAGAACCACGTGCTGCAGCCGGTCATCTTCGCCCGGACCGTGAAGCTCAACCCGCTCGCCGTGCTGGTCGCCATCCTGGTCGGGGTGGACCTCGCGGGCATCCTCGGCGCCCTGCTGGCGATCCCCGTGGCCGGGATCATCCAGGTCGTCCTGCGCGACGTCTGGGACCACCGGCGCGGCCGGACCAAGGAGGAGGTCACCGTCGGTGAGGACGAGGCGCCGGCCGTGGCCTGACCTTCCTCCCTTCCTCGTCGGTCATCGACCAGAAGACGCGGCAACGCCGGTGACCTCACGGTCACCGGCGTTGTTCGTCCTACGAGGTTCGTCCTACGAGGATCGTCCTACGAGCTCGCCCCGCGGAGGGATCAGACCTCGTCGAAGCCGGCGCGGTCGACCCGGCGGTGGTAGCGCATGCCCGCCAGTCCGCCGAGCATCGCCCCCACGAGGGCGATCAGGGCGATGGCCACCACCGTGACGATGGTGCCGCCGGTGAGGGTGCCGGTGCTGACGGGCAGCCGGAGACCGGAGACCCGGCTCATCAGCGCCGAGGTGTTGCCGGCGAAGAAGCCGATGACGCCGAGGACGACGGCGAAGATCACGGCCCACAGCCAGACGCCCAGGCCCTGCTTCAGGCCGCTGAACCGAGCCATCCGAGCCGCGACGTAGCCGCCCGCGACGTAGGCGATGAGCACCACGATGAGCAGGACGATCCCGCTGACCAGGCCGACGGTGCGGAGGTTCTGCGCGTCCGTGGCGGTGTTGAAGATGCCCTTCATCCCGAACGCGGTGGCTACCGCGGCCAGCAGGCCCGTCAGCAGGACGGCGGTGCCGGTGGCGGTCAGCCAGCCGAAGAAGGAGCAGCCGAACTTCATCCCGCCGAACTGCTCCTTCTGGCGGGCGACGAGCTCATGGTGGCCGCCGGCCGCAGCGGCTCCGGTGCCGGTGGCGCCGACGTTGGCGTTGCGACGGGTGCGGTCGTCGGTCCTGCTGGGGTTGGGGTTCACGGCACTGCTCATGGAACGGTTCTCCTTCGATGCTGCATGCGGCTGGTACGGGGTCTGGACGCGAAACTGCCGCCGCTCCCAGCGTAAGGGAGCAGCGGCAGCATCTGCGGTACATGTGAGGCGAGGTCAGTGCCTGTCGGTCGTGGTGCCGTCGCCCTCGAGCTCGATCTTCTCCTTGCGGACCTCTTCGCTGACCGTCTGCTCGTCGGTCACCGTCTCCTTGTCGAGGCGCACCCGCTCGACCGCGACCGTCTCCTTCGAGACGACGGGCTGCTCGGCGTGGAGGACGACCTCGTGCTCCTCCTCGCTGATGCTCGGGCCCGCGGTGGCCTCGCCGACGTTGTCGTCGGTGATCGGCTCACGCTCGATCCGGACCTCCTCGTGACTGACCGGCACGGTCTGGGTGACGTTCTCGGTCACGACGTACTTGCGCAGCCGCGCCCGACCGGTCTCCTTCGCCGTGGTACCCACGGTGACCTGCTCCTCGGAGCGGGTCATGGCGTCGTCGGTGGTGGGACCGGAGGTGTCGTGGCCGACGGTGCCGCGGCTGCTCTCGTAGTCCGCCCCACCGTCGGCGCCGCCGTCCGCACCAGCGTCGGCGCCGCCGTCAGCCCCGCCGTCGGCGTCGTAGCCGCCGGTGGTCGAGGTCACGCTGTCGCTGTAGTCGGCGTCCGCGCCGTTCTCGACGTAACCCGCGCCGACCGAGCTGTCAGTGCCCGTCCCGGTCGTCGTGGTCGTGGTGTCGGCGAAGCCGGTACCGGTGGTCGCCGAGCCGCTGCCGAGACCGTAGTAGTCGTAGAGCTGGTCCTCCTCGGCCGGCGACAGCGAGCCGTCGGGGTCGACCTTGGGGGCGGCGCCGATCTTGTCCTTGTCGTAGCCGACGGTGACGTCGTCACCGCTGACGTCCGCGCCCTCGAGGGGTACGAAGGACTCCTTGGTGCCGAAGAGGCCGGTCTTCACGGTGATCCAGCTGGGCTCGCCGGTGGAGTCGTCGAGGTAGATCTGGCCGATGCTGCCGATCTTGTCGCCGCCGGTGCCGAGGACGTTGCCGCCCGAGCCAGCGAGGGTTCGTGCCTGGTCAGTGGTCAAGCTCACGAGAGTTCCTCCTAGAAGACGACCCGGAGTGGCCGTCGGTTTACGATGTAAACGTCGTCGTTTCCGACTGTAGCCCCACCTGTCGGGGCTTGGGCACCACCCCCCGGGGTGGTGCCAGGCCCCTGCTAGCCGGTGATGCCGAGCCGATCCGTCACGCCGCTCAGCACCGACGTCGGCCGCTGCTGCTCGCCGGCGAAGCTGCTGATCACGAGCAGGACGCCGGTGAGGGCCGGGATCGCCCACTGCAGCTGCTTCAGCTGCGCCTGCGCCTTGGCCACCTCGGGCGGGGTGGCGGGGTGCGGCTCGGTGCCGGCCGCGACCGGGACGTCGCCGTGCTTGGAGATCTTGCTGCCCAGCACCCGGCTGTAGCCGGTCGCACCGAGCGCGGCGACCGTGACGACCGTCTTGACGACGGACATGGCGCCGACGCCCTGCTGGCTGAAGATGCGGGACTTGTTGCCGGAGAGCTGGCCGACCGAGCCCACCAGGTGCGCGCCGATGGCGGCGGCGTTGACCGGGGTCCAGGCGTCCCAACCGGTGTTGGTGACCGCGCCGGCGGACCGGCTGTCCGAGGCCGCGCTGGCGGCCTTGTTGAGCGCGACCGCGTTGGCCAGCGTGCCGCCGAACCAGGCGGCCAGGCCGACGTCGTGCAGCGAACGGGAGACGACATTCGTCTTCATGGTGCTCCTTACGAGGATTGCGGAATCTCCGGTTCCACTACCCACCGCCCCTGCCCTCACACATGCCTGCCGGTCCGCTCCGTACCGGTCGCGGCGGTCAGGGCCGGCCCATCCCCCGGTAGGTCCAGCCGGCCTGGCGCCAGGTCTGCGGGTCGAGGACGTTGCGTCCGTCCAGGATCAGCCGGTCGCGGACGAGCTGGCCCACCTCGACCGGGTCCAGCGAGCGGTACTGGGCCCACTCGGTGACCAGCACGACCGCGTCCGCGCCCCGCAACGCGTCCCTGGTGTCGGTCGCGAAGCCCAGCTGGGGGTGCAGCCGGATCGAGTTCGGGATCGCTGCCGGGTCGGTGGCCACGACGTGCGCACCGAGCCCGTTCAGCCGGACGGCCACGTCCAGCGCCGGTGAGTCGCGGACGTCGTCGGACTCGGGCTTGAAGGCGAGCCCCAGGACCGTCACCTTCTTCTGGTAGACGGTGCCGCCGAGCGACTCGACCACCATCTCGACCATCCGCTCGCGGCGTCGCAGGTTGATCTTGTCGACCTCCTTGAGGAAGGCGATCGACTCACCGCGCCCGAGCTCCTCGGCCCGGGCCGTGAACGCCCGGATGTCCTTCGGGAGGCAGCCGCCGCCGAAACCGATGCCCGCGTTGAGGAAGCGGCGTCCGATCCGCGTGTCGTGACCGATCGCGTCCGCGAGCGCGGTGACGTCGGCCCCGGCCGCCTCCGCGATCTCGGCCATCGCGTTGATGAAGGAGATCTTGGTGGCCAGGAACGCGTTGGCGGACACCTTGACCAGCTCGGCCGTGGCGTAGTCGGTGACGATGAGCGGCGTGTCGTGGGCCAGGGCCTCGGCGAACACCTCGTCCAGGAGCTTCGCGGCTCGGACCCCCTCCTCACCGGCGGCCACGCCGTAGACGAGCCGGTCGGGGCTGATGGTGTCCCGGACCGCGTAGCCCTCGCGGAGGAACTCCGGGTTCCAGGCGAGGGTGGCACCGCAGCCCGCCTCGTCGAGCCGGGCGGCCAGCCGTGCCGCCGTGCCCACCGGCACCGTCGACTTGCCGACGACCAGGTCGTCGGGCCCGAGGTGGGGCAGCAGCGCCTCGAGAGCGGCGTCGACGTAGCTGAGGTCGGCGGCGTTCTCGCCCTTGCGCTGCGGGGTGCCCACGGCGATGACGTGCACCGCGGCGCCTTCGACGTCAGCGATGTCGGTGCTGAAGCGCAACCGCCCGGTCTGGGTCGCGGACCCGAGGATCTCGTCCAGCCCGGGTTCGAAGAAGGGCGCGCGCGCCCCGGCCAGCAGCTCGATCTTGGCGGCGTCGACGTCGACACCGACGACCTCGTGGCCGAGCTGAGCGAGGCAGGCAGCGGTGACCGCTCCGAGGTAGCCGCAGCCGATGACAGAGATTCTCACGGGCGCTCCTTGACGAGTCGGCACCGATCCCCCCGCCGGCGCCGGGGCCCCACAGTAGTGGAGTCAGTCCCGCCGCCCGGTCACCGCCCACTCGCGGATCCGGTCGATGCGTTCCTGTAGCTCCTCGGCGCTCGCGATGGCGGTCGGCGGGCCGCCGCAGGCGGCGCGCAGCGAGGCGTGGATCACCCCGTGGGGCTGGTCGGTCCGGTGGTGCCACGCAGCGACCAGCCCGTTCAGGTCTCTGCGCAGGCCGCGCAGCTCCTCGTGCGTGCTGCGCGTCGACGCCTCGGTCCCGCCCTCCTGCGGCGTCCGGGAGAGGTGGTTGGCCTGGTGGCGACGCAGCAGGTCCTTGACCTGGTCGGGCTCGAGCAGACCGGGCAGGCCCAGGTAGTCCTGCTCCTCCTCGCTGCCCGCCTGCGCGGTGAGGCCGAACTCACCGCCGTCGAAGACCACCCGGTCGAAGTCGGCCTCGCTGCCCAGGGCCGTGAACTCCCCCTCCGGCACGTCCGCCTCGCTCAGGGTCCGCTCCGCGGCGACCAGCAGCTCCGCCTCATCGACCTCGGCGGTGGCGCGCAGCACGTGGTCGCGCTCGCGCTCCATCTCGGAGGCGTAGAGCAGCAGGCTCGGCACGCTGGGGACGAAGACCGAGGCGCTCTCCCCCTTGCTGCGGGCCCGGACGAAGCGGCCGACGGCCTGGGCGAAGAACAGCGGTGTCGAGGTCGAGGTCGCGTACACCCCGACCGCGAGCCGGGGCACGTCCACCCCCTCCGACACCATCCGGACCGCCACCATCCAGCGCGCGTCACCGTCGGCGAACGCGCTGATCTTCTTGCTCGACTGCGGCTCGTCGCTGAGCACGAGCACGGGTCGGGTACCGGTGATCGTCCGCAGCAGGTCGGCGTACGCGCGGGCGGCGGTCTGGTCGGTCGCGATCACCAGGCCGCCGGCGTCGGGGACGTGGCTGCGGATCTCGGTCAGCCGGGTGTCGGCCGCCCGGAGCACGGCGGGCATCCAGGAGCCCTGCGGATCCAACGCCGTCCGCAGGGCCTGGCTGGCGAGGTCCTTGGTCAAGGGTCCGCCGAGCCGGGCGGCGACCTCGTCCCCCGCGCTGGTCCGCCACTGCATCTCACCGGAGTAGGCCAGGAACAGCACCGGCCGGACGATGCCGTCGGCCAACGCCTCGGCGTAGCCGTAGCTGTAGTCGGGCCGTGACCGCAGGGCACCCGAGCCGTCCGGCTCGTAGCGGACGAAGGGGATCGGGTTGGTGTCGGAGCGGAACGGCGTCCCGGTGAGCATCAGCCGACGGGCCGCCGGCTCGAACGCCTCGCGCACCGCCTCACCCCAGCTGAGCGCGTCCCCGGCGTGGTGGACCTCGTCGAGGATGACGAGCGTCTTGAACCCCTCGGTCCGGATCCGCAGGGCCAGCGGGTTGGCGGCGACGCCGGCGTAGGTGAGGGCGACGCCGACGAAGTCGCGGCTCGTCCGACCCTGCTTGACCCCGAAGGCCGGGTCGATGGCCAGGTGGATGCGGGCCGCGGCCTCGGCCCACTGGGTCTTCAGGTGCTCGGTCGGGGCCACCACGATGATCCGGTCGATCTGGCGTCGGCTGAGCAGGTGGGCCGCCAGGGTCAGGGCGAACGACGTCTTGCCCGCACCGGGCGTGGCGACCGCCAGGAAGTCGCGCGGATTGGTCTCCAGGTACTGCTCGAGCGCGGCGGTCTGCCAGGCGCGGAGGTTCTTGACGGTGCCCCAGGCCGCGCGGGCGGGGAAGGCCGGCGGCAGCCCGGTGGTGGCGGTGAACGCCTCGGCCGCTCGGCCCGGGGGGACCTGGGGGGATACGGACACCCGGAGGACCTTACGCGGTCATCGCGGGGCGAACTCGTTGCGCACCGCGCCGATGCGCAGCGACGCGAGGCCCGCCAGCAGGGCCACGACGGCCATCGTGGCCAGCAGCGTGCCGAAGGTGCGGGGCAGGTTGCCGCTCGCGTGCAGCGCGGCGAAGACGGAGCCGGCGATGCCGACGAACACGCTGGAGCCGAGCGCGTCGAAGAGGTTGAGGGACGAGGCGTTGCGGCCCTGCTCGGCCTCCTCCGACAGCGTCATCACCGCCAACGAGGTGCTCGAGACCGACAGTCCCATACCCAGGCCGGCGAAGACCCAGCCCACGCCCACCAGCCAGAACGGTGCCGCCGGCACGAAGGCCAGGCCGGCGGCCGCGGCCAGCCCGAAGGCGACCGCGAGGCAGCCCACGGTGATCAGCCGGTCCCGGCGGAACGGCAGCCACGGCCGGGCCTGGACGAACGAGCCGAAGGTCCAGCCGACGGCGCCCGTGGTCAGGGTGGCGCCGGCGAGGATCAGCGCGACCCCGCGCTGCTCGACCAGCATCAGCGGCAGGAACGCCTCGCCGCCGAAGAACGCGCCCGGCAGCAGCCCGCGGACCACGATGACCTGGGAGATGCCGCGCGGCAGCCGGAGGAAGCCGGGCGGCATCAGCCGGGGCAGGGACACCAGCAGCGCGGCCAACCCGACCACCAGCAGGCCCAGCGCGACCAGGTCCAGCCGTTGACCGGCCAGCTGCAGGGCCGCCGCCCCGACGGCGACCACCAGCGCCGACCACAGCGGCGCCGGCGGGCGCGCGCCGGGTTCGGGGCTGGACGGGACGAACGAACGCATCAGCGTCAACATCGTGGGCAGCACCATCGCACCGCCGATCAGCACCAGGGGCACGACGGCGAAGAAGACCCAGTGCCAGCTGAGGCTGCGGGTCAGCCAGGCCGAGACGGGCGGGCCGACGAACGCCGGGAAGATCCAGGCCGTCGAGATGTAGCTGAACATCCGGGGCCGCTCGATCGCGCTGAACACCTGGGCGACGCAGACGAAGATCGAGACGTTGAGGGCGCCGCTGCCCAGGCCCTGGACGAAACGGCCCACGACCAGCTGCAGCATCGTCGTCGAGGTACCCGCGACCACGAGCCCGACGGCGAAGACGGCGAGCCCGACCAGGAACGGCTTGGCCGGCCCTACCCGGTCGGCCAGGCGTCCGCCGATGACCGTGGCGGCCAGGCTGCCGATCAGGATGGCGGAGAACGCCCAGGCGTAGTAGCGGAGCCCGTCCAGCTCCCGCGCGGCGACGGGCATGGCGGTGGCCACGGCGATGGTCTCGAAGGCGATGGACACCACGGTGGTGCAGACCCCGACGGTCAGCCGCCGCCGGGAGACCGCCGGACCCGGCCCCGGAGCGAGGTCGACCGTCGTCCCACCGGGTGCGGAGGAGGAAGGATCGGCGGCAGACATCCCCTCAGTTCAGCACCTCTGAGGCGGGCTTCGCGAATCTGTTCCCGCGGGCGGCCCATGTCTACACTGGCGGCGTGAGCCAGCAACTGAGCCCGGGTGCCGAGACCATCGTCGACGAGCGTGTGGCCGAGCGCCCCGACCTGCGGGTCGAGGAGGGTGACCACGAGCGCTTCTCTCACTACGTGCCCAAGGAGAAGCTGACCGAGGCCATGGTGATGGGCACTCCGGTGGTAGCCCTCTGCGGCAAGGTCTGGGTACCGAGCCGCGACCCCGAGCGGTTCCCGATCTGCCCGGAGTGCCAGGAGATCTGGGCCGGCCTCTCCGCCGAGGACCAGGACGACGAGTAGGGCTCCTCGCACTAGCGGGCCATCCTGAGGGCTGCCCTGATCTCCGCGACCACGAGCTCGGGATGGTCGACGACCATCGCCCAGAGGTGAACCGGAGCACCCGCCAACCCGCCCGGACCAAGGCGTTCTGCCGCCACCGGTCGGACTCGATGAGATCCTCGTCCAGCTCGTGCCGTCGACCGTCGATCTCAATCGCCCGACCACGGCTCGTCCCGCGAGTCGAGCAGCAGCCGGCGCGCCGGTCGACGTTGCCGGGCCGGGCGGGAGTGGCCCGCAGCGCTTCGTCCGTCGCAGCCAGGGTGGTCCTCCGCGTCCGCAGTGCGATGTCGATCGCCTTCGCGTCACCCATGGTGGCGAGGTCGAGGGCGGTCAGCGCCGGGCTCGTCCACCGCAGTCCCGCTCCCTCCTCGACCAGTTCCGGTGGTATCCGCCGCTTGACGAAGGCGAAAGACGCCTGCGGCTCACGGCGGCGCGGGAGAGCGACCTCGACCGGACCGGCGGGAGCGCCGGGCCAGTACGAGGCCCGCGGATCGCCGGCAGGGCGGCCAGCGTGGCCGTCGTGTAGATCCGGGGAGCACCCGCACGAGCCGGTCGGTGCGGAGCAGCCAGTCGAAGATCGCCGCCAGCTCTGGGTGGTCGCGGCGCACCACGACGCCACTGTTCTCGCGCAGCAGCCAGGCCACTGAGTCGTCCATGCGGGAAGGCTCAGGACGTCGAGGGCTCTTCTGCGCAGCTCGCGAAGATCTGTGGACAGAGATTCATCGTCCACAGCCTTGAAACGCCGACCCCCGGTGCCCGAGTCGGGCCGGATACCCCGTTGTGGGCCAACTGGGGTCGACGTCTCAGGGAAGGTCGGCGGGAGCCATGTCGACGGAGACCTTCATCGTCGAGGACTTCGACTCCGTGAAGATCACACCCTTCACCGGCGGCACGTCGCCGTAGTCCCGGCCGTAGGCGACGGTGGCGTGGGACTCGTCGATCACCTTGTCGTTGGTCGGGTCGAGGTAGAGCCAGCCGGCCCCGGGCACCCAGCAGCCGACCCACGCATGGCTCGCGTCGGCCCCGACCAGGCGCGGCTTGCCGGGCGGCGGGCGGGTAGCGAGGTAGCCGCTGACGTAGCGGCCGGCTAGCCCCAACGAGCGCAGACCGGACACCATCACGTGCGAGAAGTCCTGGCAGACGCCCATCCGGAGCTTGAGCAGCGTGCTCACCGGCGTGCTCACCGAGGTGGAGCCGAACTTGTACGTGAAGTCGGCGTGCACCCGGTGCATCAGCTCGACCACGGCCTCGCCGATCGCCCGCCCCGGGGTGAAGGAGACGCGGATGTACTCCTCGACGCCGGGCGGCACCTCGACGTAGGGCGAGGGGTAGGTGAAGTCGGCCGCCAGCCACGCCTCGGGGTCCTCCAGCCGGTCGGCCGGCCGCGCCTGCTCCCACGGCAGGGCCAGCCGTTCGGGGTCGGGCTCGCGCCGCCCGACCTCGACGTGGCTGACCGCGGTGATCACCAGCTGCTGGTGCGGCTCGGTGACGTGGAACCAGGACCGGGCGTTGCCGTACAGGTCCTCGTGGACGAAGAGGTCGGCCGGCGCCGGGTCGATCGTGATCTCGTGGTCGAGGCAGCGCTGCCACTCCAGGTCCCGGGGCGTGAGGTGGAACTGACCGTAGCTGCCGGTGACGTCGGAGTCGTAGGTGTAGGTGGTCGTGTGCTGGATGCGGTAGGCCTTCATGCGCCACCCCCGACCGGTCGGTAGAGCGGCTGCTGGGGAGGCGGCGGCTGCTGGTACTGCGTCCGGATGGCCTCGGACAGGTCGCGCAGCTGCTCGCCGAGCCCGGCGAGGAACGCCTCCAGCCCCGCCCGACGGCCGTCGACCACGTCCGCCATGCCGGAGGGGTCCGCCGTCCGGACGTCCTCGAGCAGCGTCTCCAGCAGCCGCAGCGGACGCGCGGTCGGGGAGGTGGTCGGGATTGCCTGCAGGTCGTCGAGGATGCGGCGCAGCTGGTAGGCGACCGAGCGCGGGTTGTGCTGGTCGACGACGAGCAGCTCGACCACCGCGTCCACTCCCGACCGACCGCGGTAGCGGCGCCGGTAGGTGACGATCGACTCCGCCGCCGTCAGCACCGCCTCCGACACCATCCGGTCGGTCTCGACCGAACGGGAACGGCAGACGGTCACCTGCAGCAGCGCCACCACCTGCAGCGCCCGCTCGAGCCCACGACCGGAGTCGAGCATGTACCAGCCGGCGTCGCGGACCATGTTCTCGCTGACGATCCCGGCCAGGGCCAGCAGGCCCGAGAGCACCCGCTCGCTGGCGTCGGTGAGCTGCAGGCCGCGGTCGTACGGGTTGGCCGACAGCGCCGCGAGCGCGCGCTCGATCTCGGCGAGCACCATCCAGACGTCCTCCGACAGCTGGTCGCGCACCCCCTGGGCCGCCATCGACAGCGCCGCCAGCGACTGGCCCGCGGTGCCGGCCCGCTGGCGTTCCAGCAGCATCGCGCGCAGCTCGGGCATCAGCTGGGTGGCTGGGTCGACGAAGCCGGGGTAGGACGTGCTGACGTGGGTGACCGCCAGGCACAGCACCTCCAGAGCCCGGCCGTGGGTGGTGTCGAGGTCGGTCTCGATGGCCAGGTTGCGGGTAGCGAGCACCAGCCGCAGCAGGTCCTCGGCCCGCTCGGCGTAGCGGCCGAACCAGAAGAGGTCGCTGAGCACCCGCGGCACCATCGCCGCCGTGGCGACGAGGTCCGCGGCGGGTCCGATCCGCGCCCCGGCCTGACGAGGCGCGACGACGCGGCTGAGCAGCACCGGCTCGCTGCTCACCACCCAGACGTCCTTGGCCAGGCCGCCGTCCCCCGCCGTGACCAGGGCGCCGGTCCGGACGCCGAGCTGGGAGACCCGGGCCAGGCCGCCCAGCATCGCGGTGTAGGAGCGGCCGCTCCGGACGGCGAAGGAGCGCAGGACCACCTCGCGCGGGGCCAGGCCGTCACCGGTGACCGTGGGCGCGGACGACAGCGGCAGCACCTCCTGGCCGACGAAGCGGTGCGGGGCGGCCTCGATCCGGGCCACCAGCCGCTCGCGCTGGGCCGCGCTCAGGGCACCACCCAGCACGCTCCGGCCGTGTCCCCGGCTGGTGGGGCGGACCACCAGCTCGTCGAGGTGGGCCAGCACATGGGCCCGACCCGCCGGGTCGCCGCACCACCAGGTGTCGACCGAGGGCAGCCGTAGCGGCTGGCCGAGCAGCCGTTCCGACAGCTGTGGCAGGAAGGGCAGCAGCGCCGGGTTCTCGAGGATCCCCGAGCCGAGGGCGTTGACCACGCTGACGGTCCCCTGCCGGACGCACTGCAGCAGTCCGGTGGTGCCCAGCCGGGAGCCTGGACGCAGCTCCAGCGGGTCGGTCCAAGCCGAGTCGACGCGTCGGAGGATGACGTCGACCTGCTCCAACCGGCCGAGCCCGCGCAGCCAGACCCGGCCCTCGCGGACGGTCAGGTCGCTGCCCTCGATCAGCGGGAAGCCCAGCAGCGAGGCGACGAACGCCTGGTCGAACGCGGTCTCCGAGTGCGGGCCCGGGCTCAGCACGACGACCCGCGGGTCCTCGACGCCCGGCGCCGCCGCCTCGACGAGCGCGGTCCGCATGGCCTGGAAGAACGGGGTCAGCCGGTGCAGGTGGGCGGCGTGGTAGACCTCCGGCAGCACCCGGGAGACCACCCGCCGGTTCTGCATGGCGTAGCCGGCCCCGGAGGGGGCCTGGGTGCGGTCCGACATCACCTTCCAGTGCCCGCTGCCGTCGCGGCCGAGGTCGGCGGCGATCAGGAACAGCCGCTGCTGGGCACTGGTCGGTGCCCCGACCACCGGACGCAGGTACTCCTCGTGGTCGAGCACTGTCGCGGGGGGCAGGTCACCGGAGGCCAGCAGCCGACGGGGCCCGTACAGGTCCGCCAGCACCGCGTCGAGCAGCTCGGCGCGCTGAACCAGCCCGGCCTCCAGCGTCGCCCACTCCCGGTCGTCGAGGACCAGCGGCAGCGGGTCCAGCCGCCAGGGCCGCGGCTCGGCGAGGCCGGCGGACCCGGACGCCGGGGCGTCGTCGGCCACGGACACCCCGGCGCTGGGGCTCGGGGTGTAGGTGACGTTGTCGTCCTCCAGCAGCCGCGCCACCTCCGAGGAGGCGTGGGCCAGGTCGGCGTCGACGAACCGGTCCAGCCCGTCGAGCAGGTCGTTCCAGCCGCGCCGCGGGGACCCGTCCGGCCCCACCAGCTCGTCGAACCCGGGTTCACCGGCGAGCACGTCCGCCTGCCCGGCCGTGGCCAGGTAGCGGTGCAGCACGCTCATCCGCGTTCCCGGCCCGTTCCCTGCTCCCGACCGACGCGCCGCCGCAGGTCGAGGGTCAACGGGTAGTCGGAGCGGCTGCCGGCGCGCCACGCCTCCGCGGCCTCCAACGCGTCCACGTCGATCTCGCCCGGGGTGTGGCCCGAGAGCTCGAAGCGTCGTGCCCGCCGCGCCTCGGCCTCGGACGCGTTCACGGGCGGGGTCTCATACGAGCGGCCGCCCGGGTGCACCACGTGGTAGGTGGCGCCGCCGAGGGAGATCCGGCTGGGTCGGTCGACCACGTCGAACGTCAACGGCGAGTCGATGTCCAGGGTGGGGTGCAGGGCCGACCACGGCTTCCACGCCTTGTACCGGACGCCGGCCACGTACTCACCGGGCGTGCCCGTCGGGGCCAGCGGCACCGGCCGGCCATTGCAGGTCAGCAGCTGACGCTCGGGCACGAAGCCCGCCACCCGTACCTGGAGTCGTTCGGTCGAGGAGTCCACGTAGCGTGCGGTACCCCCGGACGTCGACTCCTCACCGAGGACGTGCCACGGCTCGATGGCCTGCCGCAGCTCCAGCTCCACCACGCCACCCCCGCCGACCGTCGGCACCAGCGCCAACCCGATCCGCGGGAAGCGGAACTCCAGGTAGGGCGCCAGCCACGAGAGGTCGAACGCGAAGCCGTGGGCGCGGAGGTCGGCGACGACCTCGCCGATGTCGGCCATGGCGAAGTGCGGCAGCAGGAAGCGCTCGTGCAGGCTGGTCCCCCAGCGGATGAGCGGCGCCCGGAACGGCTCCTCGGCGAAGCGGGCCACCAGGGACCGGACCAGCAGCGCCTGGACCAGCGCCATGTCCGGGTGCGGCGGCATCTCGAAGCCGCGCAGCTCCAGCAGCCCGAGCCGGCCGCGGGTCGAGTCGGGGCTGTAGAGCTTGTCGACGCAGAACTCGGCCCGGTGGGTGTTGCCGGTGATGTCGGTCAACAGGTGGCGCAGCGCCCGGTCCACCGTCCAGGGTCGACGCTCGTCATCGGCCAGCCCGTCGAGCTCGCTGAACGAGATCTCGAGCTCGTACAGGGTCTCCGGACGGCCCTCGTCCACCCGGGGCGCCTGGCTGGTCGGCCCCACGAACCGGCCCGAGAACAGGTAGGACAGCGACGGGTGGTGCTGCCAGAAGGTGAGCATGCTGACCAGCAGGTCGGGCCGGCGCAGCATCGGCGAGCGCGACGGCTCGGGGCCGCCGAGGGTCAGGTGGTTGCCGCCGCCGGTGCCGGAGTGGCGGCCGTCGAGGGCGAACGTCTCGGTCCCGAGCCGCTGGTCGCGGGCCAGGCCGTACAGGGTGTGGGTCAGCTCGGAGAACTCCGCCCAGCTGGACGTGGGGTGCACGTTGACCTCGATCACGCCCGGGTCCGGGGTGACGTTGAGGTTCTTGATCCGCGGGTCCGGCGGCGGCGCGTAGCCCTCGAGGATGACCGGGGAGCCGGTGGCGGCCGCGCTCTGCTCCACCAGCCGGACCAGCTCGACGAAGCGGTCCAGCTGCTCCAGCGGCGGCAGGAAGACGTAGACGAAACCCTCGCGCGCCTGGACCACCAGGGCGCTGCGGGCGGTCACCTCCTCGGGGTCGGCCACCCGGGCGCGCAACCCCTCATCGCCGTCCGGCAGCTCGACGTCGGCGGTGTCGTAGGACTCCTCGCCCGCGTAGTCCGGGTCCTGCCAGGAGACCGAGCTGAGCGGCAGCCGCATGCCGGCCGGTGAGTCGCCCGGGACGAGCACGATCCGGCCGCGGCGGGTCCGCCAGCGCGCGCTGGCCCAGACGTCGCCGAACCAGGACGGCACCAGGGGCAGCACCCAGGCCGAGGGCGCGGTCTCGGCCTCGTCCAGCCCGGCGACCAGGGCCGGGTCGGGGATCAGGGGGTCGGTGCCCGGCCGCGGTCCGGCGGGCTGGCGTACCTCGGCCACCAGCGTGGCCAGCGGGTCCTCGAAACAGCCCTGGGCGTGCCCCTCCGGCAGCCCGAGACGGCGGACGACCTCGGCCATGAGGGCAGCGGCGCGCTCCTCGGCGTCCGGCTGGGCCTGGCTCTCGTCCTGCGGGTCGGCCAGCAGGTCCGGGGCGTCCCACAGCGGCTCGCCGTCGGTGCGCCAGAGCAGGGCGATCTGCCACCGGGGCAGGCTCTCGCCCGGGTACCACTTGCCCTGGCTCCGCTGCACCAGCCCGCCCGGGGCGAAGTGCGCGCGGAGGGTACGAGCCAGCTCACCGGCCAGCCGGCGCTTCTCCGGCCCGTCGGCGGCCACCGTCCACTGGGCCGAGGTCATGTCGTCGACCGAGACGAAGGTGGGCTCGCCGCCCATCGTCAGCTCGAGCCCGGCGGCGGTCAGCCGCTCGTCGACCTGGTGGCCCAGCCGCTGCAGCGCGCCGGTCTGCGCCGGTGTGTACGGCAGGCTCACCCGCGGGTCCTCGTGCACCCGGCGGACGGTGTTGGAGAACTCCATCGTCGTCTCGGACCGGTCGGTCACCCCACTGATCGCCGCGGCCGAGGACGGGCTGGGCGTCGCGGCCAGCGGGATGTGGCCCTCGCTGGCGAACAGGGCCGACGTCGGGTCCAGACCGATCCAGCCGGCCCCGGGGACGTACACCTCGGCCCAGGCGTGGAGGTCGGTGAAGTCCTCGGCCGGACCGCCCGTACCGGGGGTGTCCGCCGCCAGCTGGACCAGGTAGCCGGACACGAACCGGGCCGCCAGCCCGAAGTGCCGCAGCGCGTTCACCAGCAGCCAGGAGGAGTCCCGGCAGCTGCCGACGGCCCGGGTGAGGGTCTGCTCGGGCGTCTGCACCCCCTGCTCCATCCGGACCGAGTAGGCCACGTCGCGGTTGACGCACATGTTCAGCCCGACCAGGAAGTCGATCATCGGCTGGTCCTGGGCGGTGGCGGCCGGCAGCCGGTCGAGCCAGGCGGCGAACGAGGGCGCGTCCGTCGTCTCGGGCGACCCGAGGTAGGGGCGCAGGTCCTCGGCCAGGTCGGCCGCGTAGTGGAAGGGGTACCGCTCGGCGTAGGGCTCGATGAAGAAGTCGAACGGGTTGATCACCCCGAGGTCGGCGACCAGCGAGACCGTGATCTCGAGGACGTCGGCCCGGCTCGGGAACACCGCGCGGCCCAGGTAGTTGCCGAACGGGTCCTGCTGCCAGTTGAGGAAGTGGTCGGCCGGCGAGATCGTCAGCGAGTAGGCGTCGATCGGGGTCCGGGAGTGCGGCGCCGGGCGCAGCCGGATGACGTGCGGCCCGATGCCGATCGCCCGGTCGAACCGGTAGGTCGTGCGGTGCTCGAGCGCGACCTTCGTACTCATCGCGGGCGCTTACCGCGGGTCAGTAGCGGTAGTGGTCGGACTTGTACGGCCCCGTGACCGGGACGCCGAGGTACCCGGCCTGCGCGTCGTTCAGCTCGGTCAGGTGCACCCCCAACGCGTCCAGGTGGAGGCGGGCGACCGCCTCGTCCAGGTGCTTGGGCAGCGTGTAGACCCCGACCGGGTACTCCTCCGGCTTGGTGTACAGCTCGATCTGGGCCAGCACCTGGTTGGTGAAGGAGTTGCTCATCACGAAGCTCGGGTGGCCGGTGGCGTTGCCGAGGTTCATCAGCCGGCCCTCGCTCAGGACGATCACGGAGCGCTCGTCCTCGGTGCCCGCGTCGAAGACCCACTGGTCGACCTGCGGCTTGATGTTGACCCGGGTGGCGTCGGAGCGCCTGGCCAGACCGGCCATGTCGATCTCGTTGTCGAAGTGCCCGATGTTGGCCACGACGGCCTGGTTCTTCATCCGGCTCATCTGCTCGGCGGTGACCACGCCGAGACAGCCGGTCGCGGTGACGATGATGTCGGCGTAGGAGAGGGCGTCCTCGAGGGTGAGCACCTGGAAGCCGTCCATCGCGGCCTGCAGCGCGCAGATCGGGTCGACCTCGGTGACGATCACGCGCGCACCCTGGCCGCGCAGCGCCTCCGCGCAGCCCTTGCCCACGTCGCCGTAGCCGCAGACCACGACGGTCTTGCCGCCGATCAGCACGTCGGTGGCCCGGTTCAGCCCGTCGACCAGGGAGTGCCGGGTGCCGTACTTGTTGTCGAACTTCGACTTGGTCACCGAGTCGTTGACGTTGATGGCCGGGAAGAGCAGCGCGTCGGAGCGGAACATCTCGTACAGCCGGTGGACGCCGGTGGTGGTCTCCTCGGTGACGCCCTGGATCGCGTTCCCGATGGCCACCCAGTCCTTGCCCTCGGCGATGGTCTTGCGGATCAGCTCGATGATGACGTGCAGCTCTTCGGGGTCCTCGTCGCCGGCCTCGGGGATCTCGCCGGTCTTGATGGCCTCGACGGCCTTGTGCACCAGCAGGGTGGCGTCACCGCCGTCGTCGAGGATCATGTTGGCGAGCGCGCCGTCCGGCCAGCTCAGGATCTCGTTGGTGCACTCCCAGTACTCCTCCAGGCTCTCGCCCTTCCAGGCGAACACCGGGGAGCCGTTCGGGGCGTCGGGGGTGCCGTCGCCGACGACGACCGCGGCCGCCGCCTGGTCCTGGGTGGAGAAGATGTTGCAGCTGGCCCAGCGGACGTCGGCGCCCAGTGCGACCAGGGTCTCGATCAGCACGGCGGTCTGGGTGGTCATGTGGATCGAGCCGGCGATCCGGGCCCCGGCCAGCGGCTTGGACTCCCCGTACTGCTCGCGCATGGCCATCAGGCCGGGCATCTCGTGCTCGGCGAGCCCGATCTCCCGGCGGCCGAACTCGGCGAGGTTCAGGTCAGCGACGCGATAATCCATGGGCCACAGCCTACGGGGGTCGACTGACAGTTCTGACCGACGACGCATCGCCGGCCCACGCGGTACCGCACCCGGCCGAAGCCGTACCCGTGCGCCCTTGCGGCGGTGATGCGGCCGGGCGGCCGTGAGCCGCCCCGCCGGCCTGGCGCACCGAGGCCCCCGGGCCGCATGAGCGACCCGCGGCTCCTCAGACCCGGACTAGTGGGTCGGGCCTGGCCCTCAGCCGAACTTTCGGGAGCCAGGGGGCACCGCAGGCGCACCCCTGCTCCGGGCGTGGCGGTCCGGCTCGGTCCTGCCGATCTTCAGTGGCCGGCCGGGGCCGGGGCCTCGGGGCGGGGGTCGGGTACGTAGTCGGCGCGGTAGATGTCGGGCTCGAGGTAGAGGGCCGTCACCATCGGCTCGGCGGCGCGGATGTTGCGCTCGGCGTGGTCGATGGTCGCCGCGACGTCGACGGCGCGCTCCTGCGCCCGCACCCCGATCTTGGCCGCGACGAGGATCTCTTCGGGGCCCAGGTGCAGCGTCTTCATGTGGATGACGCCCGAGACCCCCTCGGTGCCGGCGAGCGCCGCCTCGATCCGGCGGACGGCGTCGGCGCTGGCGGCCTCCCCCAGCAGCAGGCTCTTGGTCTCCCAGGCCAGCGTGACGGCGACGGAGACGAGCAGCAGGCCGATCATGGCCGTGCCGATCACGTCGAAGATCCCGTTCTCGGTCAGCAGGGTCAGCCCGACGCCGAACAGGGCGAAGACCAGCCCCAGCAGCGCCGCGGCGTCCTCGAGCAGGATCACCGGCAGCTCGGGCGCCTTGGCGGAGCGGATGAAGCGGCCGAGGCTCTGCTGGCCGCGGGACTTGTTCGCCTCCGCGATCGCGGTCCGGAACGAGAAGCCCTCGGCGATGATGGCCGCCCCCAGCACGGCCAGCGGGACCCACCACCAGCTGCTCTCCAGCAGCTCGTTGCCGTGGCCCGCCTCGATCTCCTCGTACTTGTGGTAGGCCTCGTAGAGAGCGAAGACGCCGCCGATGCTGAAGAGGACGATCGAGACGAGGAAGGCGAAGACGTAGCGCTCGCGACCGAAGCCGAACGGGTGCTCGGGGGTCGCTGCCCGCTTGGCCCGCCTGCCGCCTACCAGGAGCAGCACCTGGTTGCCGGAGTCGGCGAAGGAGTGGATCGACTCGGCCAGCATCGAGGAGGCCCCGGTCAGCAGCCACGCGCCCAGCTTGGTGACCGCGATGGCCAGGTTCGCGGTCAGCGCGGCGACGACGGCCTTGGTCCCACCTTCAGCACTCACCGGAGAATTCTCGCAGACCCACCGACACCGACGTGTCAGAACCGAGTTGCCCCAGGGGACAACGACGTTCTGACAACTCGGCAGTGGGGGGGCTCAGAGATCGACGTAGCGGCCCAGCCCGACGGCCAGGTAGACCGCGGCGAACATCCCCGTCTGCAGCAGGGCGGCGTACCGCTCGACCTCGGAGCCGGCGTGGTGGGCGATGGTGGCGACCCGGATGTCCTGGTGCTCCGCCGCGGCCATCAGCCGCCGGTGGTCGCGCCGGACCAGGGCGTCCTGGCTGCCGTCGTCCAGCAACACCAGCGTGGGTCGGCGGTCGGCGTCGGTGTCGTCCTCGAACGGGTCGGCGAAGGGGTCGCGCGGGGTCTGGGACTCCAGGATCGGCAGCAGCGCGTCCGCGTCGGCGGCCAGAGCGGCCCGACCGCTCGCGGCCCGCAGGGCCTCGACGACCCGCCGGCTGGCCCGGGCGGCGAGCACCGAGCCGCCCCAGACCAGCGGCTGCGCCTCGGCCAGCCCCATCGCCAGGTCCTTGGCGGGGTTCTCCGCGATGCTCTCGTACGCCGAGCAGTCCTCGGCCACCCGGTCCAGGGCGTCCGCGACGGCCTCCGGGTCGACGACCGGTCCCAGCTGCAGCCGGGCCAGCCCGGCGAGGGTGACGACGGCCGCCGACAACGGGTCCGCCGTGGTGGTGGGCAGCAGCACCGTCGAGCGCGAGCCGGCGTGCTCGGCGATCAGCGAGGCCTGCGGGCAGGCGATCAGCAGCTGGGCGCCACGGCGGACGGCCTCGTGCACGGTGGCGACCAGCCCGGGCTCGGCGCCGTCACTGGCCATCACCACCACCAGGTCGAGTGCTCCGACCCAGCCGGGGAGGCCGTGCGCGGGCCAGGCCACGAAGGGCACCGGGCAGACCGGTTCCAGCATCGCCCGCAGGAAGCGGGCCTCCGAGCCGGCGGCGATGACGGCCCGCGGCCGGATCTCCCCGGTCAGCGAGGCGAGCGGTCGTTCGGCGTCGGCACTCTCCCGCCGGACGCGGGAGCCGGCCTCGGCCAGCCGCCGCAGCACGGGGTCCGCCGCCGCCAGCGCGCTCTGGTCCTCAAGCAACGCGTCGTCGAAACCCAGGTGAGCCACCGGCGGTCAGTCCGCGCTGGTGGTCGGCGTCGGCTTCTGGTCGGGCCGGCGGGCCTCGTCGACGAGCAGCACCGGGATGCCGGAGCGGACAGGGTAGGCCAGGCCGCAGTCCGCAGCGAGGCAGACCAGCTCCTCGGCCTCGTGGTCGACCGCCAGGGCACCGTGGCAGTGCGGGCAGGCCAGGATCTCCAGCAGCTCGGGGGCCAGCTCGACAGCCATGGGCTCCTCCTCGTTCGTCGGGTACCGACCAGTTCTACCGCAGGTCAAGCACGGATGAGGGCGAGGACCTCCTCGCGCAGCCGTGCCATCTGGGCCGGGTCCTTCGCCTCCACGTTCAGCCGCAGCAGCGGCTCGGTGTTGCTGGCCCGGACGTTGACCCACCAGTCCGGACCGGACACGGTCAGCCCGTCGACATGGTCGACGCTCCCCCGACCCGCGAACGCCGCCTCGACCCGGGCCATCGTCGCCGGGGCGTCCGGGACCGTCGAGTTGAGCTCGCCCGAGGGTGCGTATCGGGTGAACTCCGTCGTCAGCTCCGACAGCGGCCGGCCTGAGCGGCCCAGCAGGGCCAGCACGTGCAGCGCGGCCAGCATCCCGGTGTCGGCGCCCCAGAAGTCACGGAAGTAGTAGTGCGCGGAGTGCTCGCCGCCGAAGATCGCCCCGTGCTCGGCCATGGCGGCCTTGACGAAGGTGTGGCCCACCCGGGTCACCACCACCTCACCGCCGCGCTCGCGCACGATCTCGGGCACCGACCAGGAGGTGATCTTGTTGCAGACGACGGTGGCGCCCGGCTCACGCGCCAGCTCGGCCGCCGCGATCATCGCCGTCACGGTCGACGGGGCGACCACCTCGCCCCGCTCGTCGATGACGAAGCAGCGGTCGGCGTCGCCGTCGAAGACCAGGGCCAGGTCGGCCCCGTGCTCGACCACCGCCGCCTGGGCGTCGACCAGGTTCTCCGGCTCCAGCGGGTTGGGCTGGTGGTTCGGGAAGGTGCCGTCGGGGTCGGTGTAGAGGCCGACCAGCTCGAGGTCGAGGGTGCCCAGCACCGCCGGCAGGGTGTGCCCGGCCATCCCGTTGCCCGCGTCGGCGACGACCGTGAGCCGGCGGATCCCGGTCAGGTCGACGAGGCTCAGCAGGTGCTCGGCGTAGGCCGGCAACAGGTCCTGCTCACGGCGGACGCCGGGCGTCGTCGCCGGCTCGGGCCGGGGGCCGCCCGCGCGCTCGGCGAGCTCCACCAGCTGCTCGGGGGCGATGGGCCTGGCCCCGGCCAGGCAGAACTTGAGGCCGTTGTAGGCGGCCGGGTTGTGGCTGGCGGTGAACATCGCTCCGGGCAGGTCCAGCCGGCCCGAGGCGAACCACAGCTCGTCGGTGCTGGCGAGGCCGATGTCGATGATGTCGACGCCCCGGCTGAGCACGCCCTCGGCGAAGGCGGCCGACATCCGCGGTCCGCTGATCCGCATGTCCCGACCGACGACGAGGGCGCTCGCCGAGCGGGTCAGGTCGAGGACGTCGACCAGGGCGGAGCCGATCGCGTACGCCCCGTCCTCGTCCCACTCCGGCTCGGCACCCTCGGTGATGCCGCGGATGTCGTTGGCCTTGAATATCGTCGAGGTGATCATCGCAGCGCATCCTACGGGCCACCCCGTGACGACCAGGTGACGGCGACGGCCGGCTCAGGGGCTTGCGGGTGGGGCGCCCGGGTCAGGCGTCGGGGTCGGCCAGGACGGTCAGGTGACCGCGCCGCCGGAGCTCGACGATCCCGTTCTGGTGGAGGCCGGCCTGGCTGAGACCGGTGCGGGTCCGGCTGGGCGGCTCGTCCGGGGGTGCGGGGTCGTACGACAGCCCGACCTCGCGGACGGCGTCGGCGAGGGCGAGCAGGTCGTCGGTGCTCGGCCGGGGCTCGGCCTCGCCGGCGAGCCGGATGACCTCCCAGCCGCGGGGGGCCGACAGCGCCGTCGCGTGGTTGCGGCACAGGTCGTAGCCGTGCGGCTCGACCTGGGTGGCCAGCGGCCCGAGGACCGCGGTCGAGTCGCTGTACACGTACGTCAAGGTGGCGGTGGCCGGTTCCGAGCACCCCGAGCGCGAACACCTGCGTGACCTCACCCGCTGGACGCTACCCGCCCCGGAGGCGAGGGGTCGGGAGGTCGTCGCGTGTCCTGGTGGCCCGCCGCTGCGCGACTAGAGTGACGGCCATGTCGAGCCGTCGCCGGGACCGCCACGGTCGGGGTCTCCGCGGACCGCTGGCGTTGCCGAACCCGCTGGTCCGGCGGCCGGCGAACCCGCCCCGGCCCGCGACCCCGGGCGAGGCCTTCCACGAGGCGGTGCACGCGGCGATCGAACGCGTCGGTCGGCATTGCCCTGAGGCCCTGGTGGACGTGGCCATCGGGATCGAGGACGTGCCCGTCCTGCCCCTGGCCTGGACGGGTGCGCAGGTGCCACTGGCCCTCGCCATCGAGGCGACCGTCGAGCACCCGGGACAGCTGGTGGTCTACCGCCGGCCGCTCGAGCACCGGGCGAGCAGCCGGCGGGGCCTGCAGGTGCTGGTGCACCGCACCGTGGTCGAGCAGCTCGCAGCGCTCGCCGGCCGCTCCGTCGACGAGCTCGACCCGGACGGTCCGGACGACGACGAGGACGACTGACCCCTCGACCGGCTCAGGGACGGAGCCGGGGGTCAACGGGCGACGGCGGGGTCCTGGCGGACCCGGGGCGCTCGGCTGGCGACGTCGGGTGAGGTCAGCGGCACCGTGGTCAGACCGGCCACGTCGCCGTCGGGCTGGCTGAGAGTGACCGAGCCGACGACGGCGGAGTCGCCGGGCACCGTGACCACCACGTAGGAAGGGCCGGGCGAGGTGAGCCGCCGGGTCGCGGTGGAGCCGGCGCCCAGCAGCAGGTCGTCCTTGCGCAGCGAGACGCCGGTGTAGCTGAGCACCTCGAAGGTGAGCGCCGCGTCGGTGTCGCCGCCGTTGCTGAGCACGAGCTCGCTGTCCGTCGGGCCGGTGGTCGTCGCCAGGGCGCTGACCCCCTGGCGCACCAGGGCCGGCTGCGTCGACTGGACCGCGAAGTCGGGTACCGCGTCCGAGCGCGAGCTGGTGGAGACCACCGAGCCACTCACCGGCTGGTCGCTGCGCAGCCGGATGCTGCCGGAGTCACCGGCCAGACCCGCGGTCAGCTCCACCGTGGCTGTGCTCTCGGGCGCGACGACGAGGGTGGCCGCGTCCGCCGGGGCGAAGGCACCGCTGAGGCCGAGCACCTCGACCTGAACGGTCGCACGTGCGGTGCCCGGGTTCACCACCGCCAGCACGCGGGAGCCGTCCCCGCCGGGGACGCCCGGCACCACGGAGGTGGTGGCCGGGGTCACCGAGGGCACCTGCCAGTCGGCGCCGGCCGGCTTCAGGTCCTTGTCGCTCCGCAGCCGGCGAGCGGCGACGCTGACCCGGCCCTCGCTGGTTCGGACCGACACCGACGTCGGTCCGTCGCTGTCGATGAGGCTGGAGACCGACAGGGTCTTGGTCTCCCGCGCGCCGATCACCACGCCCGGGCTGCCGGGGACGACCAGCCGCCCCTTCGGCCCGTAGAACCGGAGGTCGACCTCGGCCTGGGCGTCGTCGGGGTTGGACAGGATCAGCTCGGTCCGGTCGGCGTCGGTGGAGCCGATGCCGACCAGCCACTGCTCGGTGCCCGGTACCAGGCAGGGGGCCGCCATCAGGCCGGTGGTCTCGCCCTTGCTCGAGGTGCTGGAGACGACGCCGCTGCCGGCGGTGGCCATCGAGCCCTCGCCGGTCAGCACGACCGGTGCACTGACCTGTGGCAGCTGCTTTCCGCTGCCCTGCTGGGTGAGGGTGAGCTCCGCATCGCCACCGGCCAAGGGCGACCCGGTCAGGGTGCCCTGGTCGTCCGAACCCTGCCGGACCGCCACGGCGGAGACGGTGCTGGGCGTCGTGTCCGCCCCCGTCGTGGCCGTGTTGGCGGCGGTGGGGGTGGGCTCGGGGGATGGCGTCGCGACCGGGGTCGCGGTCGGAGTTGGGCCGGCCGAATCCACCGGGGTAGGGCTCGCCGGGGTCGGGCTGGCCGGGGTCGGGCTGGCCGGGGTGGGGCTCGCCGGGGTCGGGCTGGCCGGGGTCGGGCTGGCCGGGGTCGGGCTGGCCGGATCCTCCGGGGTCGGGCTCGCCGGGGTCGGCGCCGGCCCGGAGTCGGACGGCGAGCTCGACGGCGAGGGGTCAGGGCTCGCGCTCGAGGAAGGGGTCGGTGCGGCGGTGGCCGCGGCGTCGACGTCCTGCACGGTGCAGACCGTGCTGGTCCGGCCGACCACGGCCGAGCGGCGCGGAGCCGGCGACGCGGACTGCGCGTGCAGCAGCGAGCCGCCGAGGGCCACCAGGGCGAGGGCGAGCAGCACGACCAGCAGCACCGCGGCCCGGCGCAGCGCCGGGCGGTCCCGCAGGGTGGAGCCGAGGTAGTCCGTCATCCCGGGCACCTCCTCATCACAGGACCTCCGCCAGGGTGGCGGCCCGCCGGGCGGACCGGGCCGGGTCACGGACCTCGGGGCGACGGACGGCCGGGGCGGCGATCACGATCGCGACGAGCAGCAGCAGGCCCTGGCCGAAGAGGAACCAGTGCGCCAGCGACGGCAGCGCGTACTCCACCCGACCACCGGCCGCGGGCAGGGCGAAACCCTGCTGCCAGCCGGCCGCGACCGGCGCCAGCGACTTCCCGTCCAAGGTGGCGTGCCAGCGCGGGTCGGCCGCCTCGCCCAGCAGCAGCTGGCGGCCCTCGGCGCCCGGGGGGAGCAGGAAGGGGGTGCTGGGGACCGGGGTCCGGGTGGCTCCGTCGACGAGGACCCGACGGCTGACCGAGGGCTCGAGCTGCCAGACCGTGCCGTCGTCGTTGCCGCTCGCCGTGCCGAGCCCGGGCGTGTTGTCGATCCGCGCCCGCTCTTCCTCATCAGCCCCGCGCACCCAGAGGTAGCCGATGCCGAGGCTGGTGAGCTGGGGAGCGATGTCGGAGTCGGCGGTGCCGGCGACGAGGCGGACCACCAGGTCCTGGGCCTCCTGCTGCGCGACCTCCGAGCCCCCGAACGTGCCGCCGCGGTCGGCGTCGCCGAGGCGGACCTGCTGGTCGGCCAGCACCGAGAACCGGGCTGAGGACCGGGTCAGGTCGATCGCCAGGACACGGCTGTCCGCGTCGGAGACCATGGCCAGGCGGACGTAGGGCGGTACGGCGTCCAGGCCCACCCGGTTGACCGGCCCGGCGGCCCCGGCCCAGATCCACCAGGCCATCCCGCCGACGGCCACCAGACCGACCGCCACGCCGGCCAGCACGGCCGCGGGCTGCAGCCAGGAGAAGCTGCGGCGACGGATGTCGCGGGACCAGCCGTCGACACCGACGGCCCCGCCGAGGGTCAGGGCGGCGAAACCGATCAGCAGGTACGGCGCGACCCAGGGGCGCACCTCGGTGGCCAGCGGGGGAACGCTGACCACGAGCCGGGACAGCAGCACCGCCATGGCCAGGGCGAGCAGGGCCGTCGTCCAGGCGACCACGACGACCTTGCGCTGCCAGCGCCGCACCAGGCCGCCCGCGGCGACCAGCCAGATCACCCCGAACACGACGGCACCGAGCCAGAGCGGCGGCAGGCCGGCACCGACGTCGCGGCCGAGCAGCAGCCGCCAGACCGCCGGTGCGCCCGGCGCACCCTGCAGCGCGGAGTCCGGGCCCACCAGCAGCCGTCCGGGCGCCAGGATCAGGCTCGGCCACCAGGGCAGCAGCACCACCAGCGGCAGGCCGAGGGCGATCCCGATCCGACCCAGCTTGCGGGGGGTCCGGCGCAGCGCCACGGCTCCCAGGCCGCCCGCCAGCAGGGCGAAGATCATCAGCGACGGCTCGAAGGCGACGAGCACGACGAGCAGCACCCCGGCCCCCCAGGCACCGCGCCAGGCCTCGGGCGTCCGGACCCGACGCAGGGCCAGGCTCCGGACGGCCGAGACGAGCAGCGGCAGCAGCACGGCCAGGATGCTCAGGGAGAGCCGGCCCTGGTTCTCGCTGCCCAGCAGGACGGGCAGCAGCGCGTAGCTGAGCGCGACCCAGAGCCGGAGCCGCGGGTCGACCACGACCCGGCGGACGAGCGGGTAGGCCGTCAGCAGCGACAGCGGGACGACGGCGCAGACGGCGAGCGTCACGAACCACTCCGGACGGCCCGCCAGGATCGTGGACCCGAGCGCCGTCAGGGCCAGCCACGGCGGGCTGGACTGACCGGGCGCCCCCGCGATCGGGGACCAGACCGCGTGCCACAGGTCGGCGAGCCGCGCCTGAGCCGGCAGCAGGGCGGGGCCAGCCAGTGAGCCGGAGCCGAAGAGGCCGCGCGCGGCGACCAGGCTGGCCAGCACCGTAGTCAGCAGGGTGAGCGCGACCGGGCTGAGCCAGGGGTTGCGCGGGCGCTCCTCGGCGACGGAGCTGAAGTCGTCCCCGGTCAGCTCGTCCAGGGTGGTGGCGGCCTCGCCCTCACCCGCCACGGCGTGGTACCGGTCGGCGAAGAAGCTGTTCACCACCTCGGCCGCGAGGGCCAGGCTGCTCCACCACGGCGGCCGGAGCGCGGCGACGACCTCACCGGTGCCGGGGGCCGGCTCGATCGCGGCGGTGCGGGCCCGGAGCGCGCGGATCCGGCGGGGTGAGGCGATGAAGGAGCCCAGCGCCAGGACCTCGTCCAGTGCGCGGCCGGGCACCTTGCCGAGCAGGTAGCCGAGGGCGGCCACCAGGCAGCTCCAGACCAGTCGCAGCCAGACCACCGGCAGCGCCTTCGCCGGGGCGTGGCCGGCGACCACCAGCATGCCCAGCAGCCGGTCGACCCGGCCCGGACGACGGCCGCTCACCCCGCGCGGACGCAGGCCCGCCCGGCCCACCTGCCGGTGGATGACCTCAGCCCGCGGGGTGGTGACCACCCGGTAGCCGTTGAGGTGTGCCCGCCAGCCGAACTCGACCCCGTCCCGGAAGACGGGCAGTGCCGGGTCCAGGCCGTCGAGGTCGTTCCAGACCCGGGTCCGGACGAGCAGGCCGCAGGTGGAGACGCCCAGCCGGGGCTCGGGGGCGTCCCGCTGGCCCTGGTCGATCTCGCCGGGCTCCAGCCCCAGCTCGCGACGGCCGGTGCCGGAGATCGACACCCCCACCTCGCTGAGCTGCTGGCCCACCTGCCGACGCCGCGGCAGCAGCAGCTTGGGGCCGGTGATGTCGACGGACCGGTCGGCGAGCACGTGCTCGAGCAGCCGGGTGAGCGCGTCGGGCGCGGGCACGGCGTCGTCGTGCAGCAGCCAGAGCCAGCGGCTGTCCAGGGGTCGCAGGGCGGAGTTGCTGATAGGGCGGAGCAGCCGCGTGCTGCTCTCCCCCAGCACCGCCTCGCGGTCCTGTCGGAGGGCGGAGCGGACCGCGTCGCCGAAGCCCTGTCCGCGCCGACCGTGGTGCACGGCGTCGAGGATGCCGTGGTCGCGGGCGCGCTCGAGCAGGGTCAGGGTGGCGTCGGAGCTGCCGTTGTCGATGGCGATCAGCCGGTCGGGCCGACGTTCGAGGGCCGCCAGCCCGTCGAGCGTGGCCTCGATCCAACGGGCGGCGTCGAAGGCCACCAGCACGGCGGTGACGTGGGGCCCGGAGACGTCGGGCTCGACCGGCTCGGGCGGTTCGACGGCGGCCCACGCCCAGGGGTTGACCCCCTCCGAGCCCGGCTCGGGCGAGGCCGGACGCAGCGAGGACCACTCGTAGGCGTCGCCGTCGCGTCGGCCGCCGCCCCTGGTCGTGCTGGTCATCTGCTGCGCGCTGCTCCTGGCCACCTGCGGGATCTGCCCTGGTCAGCGCCAGGGTCGCCCTGGATCGGGCGGCTTCACCCTAGGCGAGGAGCCTGACAATCTCCATGTGCGTCAGGGCTCCATGTGCGTCAGGGCTCCATCTGCGTCAGGGCTCCATCTGCGTCGGGGCTCCATGTGCGTCAGGGCTCCACGCGGGTCAGGGTAGCCCGCCCGGCTCAGACCGCGCGCTTCTTGAGCTTGCGACGCTCCCGTTCGCTCAGCCCACCCCAGATGCCGAAACGCTCGTCGTTGGAGAGCGCGTACTCCAGGCACTCACCCCGGACGTCGCAGGACAGGCACACCTTCTTGGCCTCGCGGGTCGAGCCGCCCTTCTCGGGGAAGAACGCCTCCGGGTCGGTCTGGGCGCACAGCGCGCGCTCCTGCCACCCCAGCAGCCCGTCGTCGCCCTCGTCCAGATCCGGCATCGCCGTCAGCTCGGGCATCGCCGCCAGCGCGGCGTACCCCGGATCCGTGCCTGTCGCCAGTTCCTGCATGTGTGCCTCCTCGACCCCGCGGATGTGTGAGCTGCCGCCACCACGGCTTCGCGGGTCGTGGAGGCATCGGCGTGGCCATTCCCCTGACGCTGGCAGGCCCCCCACCGTCTCGGAGGCGGACTGCCACCGGTACCGGGCCAGTACGGCGAATAACACTGGTGAAATTACATGCCCGCCACGCCTGTTTCGTCAAGTCCGGATTCGCCGTCGGTGGTGTAAAAGAAGGGTCAGCGAGGGCCTGAGGCCCAGGGGTGCGGCTCGTCCTGGTCCCCCGTGGGCGCCGCCGCGGAGGGCGGTCGCCCCGAGGCCGCATCGCCGGCGTTCAGCCAGGCCGCACCGGTCGCCTGGTCCGGCTGCCAAGTCGGTTGCCAGGCCGGGTCGGGTGCGGGCTCGGACGACTCGATCGCAGCGGTCGCCCCGGCGGCGGGCTGCCCGGGCTGCCGGCCGGCGAGCGCCGGTTGGTCGACATCGGGCGCCGGCGTCGGCCGGAGGAGCACCGTCAGGGTCCCCAGCGCGAGCAGGAGCGGGGCCAGACCGAGCAGCGACTCCACGACGTCCAGCGGCCCGAGGAGCGGCACCGAGTCGCCCGACCCGACCAACCACGGCCCGCCGACGATGGCCAGCAGCCTCACCAACACGGCCACTGCGACCACGACCACGCTCCAGACGGTGAGCAGCCGGACGTGCGTCGTCACGGGCGCGACGCGGCAGCTCAGCACCAGCGCCGCCAGCAGGACGACGCTCACCGGCTCCCCCGCCCCGCCGGCCGCCGCGTAGGTCGCGAGGCCGTACGGTCCGACGGCGCCGGCCAGCGCCGCCAGGCCGAGGCCGACCACCAGCAGCTCGCGCACGGCGGCGGCGGCGAGCAGGACGAGGACCGCGGGCTCGCGCCAGCGCAGCAGGGCTCCCATGCCGGTCACGATAGGGCGCACGACCGGCCGTGCCGGCTCTGGGAGACTGGACGGCGTGCAGATCGTGGTCCTGGCCGGTGGCGTCGGTGGTTCGAAGTTCATCCAGGGGGTCCGTCGGGCCTACCCGGCGGCCGACATCACCGTCGTCGGCAACACCGCCGACGACATCACGCTGCACGGACTGCGGATCTGCCCCGACCTCGACACTGTGATGTACACCCTGGGCGGGGCGGGTGACCGCGAGCGCGGCTGGGGCCGGCTCGGCGAGAGCTGGCGGGTGCTGGAGGAGCTCAAGGCCTACGGGGTGGAACCCAGCTGGTTCTCCCTGGGCGACCTCGACCTCGCGACCCACCTCACCCGGACCCAGATGCTGGCGGCGGGCTACCCGCTCTCCGCGGTCACCGAGGCCCTGTGCGCCCGCTGGCTGGCCGATGACCCCCGGCTGCACCTGGTGCCGATGAGCGATGACCGGGTCGAGACCCACATCGTCATCGCCGCGCCCGAGGAGCCCTCGGGCCGGCGCGCCGTGCACTTCCAGGAGTACTGGGTGCGGCTGCACGCCGAGCCGGAGGCGCTGGAGGTGGTCCGGGTGGGGATCGAGGACTCCCGTCCCGCCCCGGGGGTGCTGGCCGCGCTGGCCTCGACGGACCTGGTCCTGCTGGCGCCGAGCAACCCGGTGGTCTCGATCGGCCCGATCCTGGCCGTGCCGGGCCTACGGGAGGCGCTTCGCACGACCTCGGCTCCGGTCGTCGGCTTCGCCGGGATCCTGGGCGGCGCCCCGGTGCTGGGGATGGCGCACCGGCTGCTGCCGGCCATCGGCGTGGCCGTCGACGCCGGGGCGGTCGGTCGGCACTACGGCGCGCGCCGACGGGGCGGCGTGCTGGACCTGTGGGTGATGGACGACCAGGACGCGGCCTCGACCGGACCGCTCGCCGGGGACGGTCTCGCCGTCGCGCTGGGCGACCTGGTGATGGCCGACGCCGACGCCACCGCCACCTTCGTCCGGCGGGCCGTCGAGGCGCTGCCCACCGGCTCCGCGCCGGCGGCCTGACCCGCGTGCCGCCCCGTGACCCGGTGATCACCGTCTTCGCCCCGACCGGCATCGGTGAGGTGACCCGGGGGGCCGACCTCGCCGAGGCCGTCCTGACCGCCGCCGCCGCCGACCCGTCGGGCCCGCTGCAGGCCGGGGACGTTGTGGTGGTCACCTCGAAGATCATCAGCAAGGCCGACGGCCTCGTCCGCGCCGGACACGACCGTGAGGCGGCGATCACCGAGCAGACCGCGGCCACCGTCGCCCGGCGCGGGGCCACCCGGATCGTCCGCACCCGGGCCGGCCTCACCGTCGCCGCGGCCGGCGTGGACAACTCCAACGTCGCATCCGGGACCGTCCTGGTGCTGCCGGAGGACGCCGACGCCCGGGCCGCGACCCTGCACGCCGAGCTGACCCGCCGGACGGGGCTGCCGCTGGGCGTCGTCGTCTCCGACACCGCCGGGCGGGCCTGGCGGCTGGGCCAGACCGACCACGCCATCGGGGCGGCCGGGCTGAGGGTGCTCGAGCGCTACGCCGGCCGCCAGGACCCGTACGGCAACGACCTGCAGGTGACCGCCATGGCCGTCGCGGACGAGATCGCCGGCGCGGCCGACCTGGCGAAGGGCAAGCTGGCCGGCCGGCCGGTGGCGGTGGTCCGGGGGGTGGCCCACCTCGTCCAGCCGGTCGGCCTCCCCGACGGCCGGGCTGCCGACCTCATCCGTCCGCTCGAGCAGGACATGTTCAGCCACGGGACCCGGGAGGCGGTGCTCGTCGCCGTCCTGACCGCCACCGGCCAGTCCGACCGCTACGAGGAGCTCGTCGCCCTCGACGGTCCTGCCCTGGCCGCCGCGGTCCTGACCGGCACCGATCTCAGCGCCGACGCCGAGGCCCTGGTGAGTGCCCTGTTCGTGCGGACCTGAGGCCGCAGCAGCTGGACCGCAGCCCCGGAGGGGCAGCGGACGTCCCACCGTCGGAGGCTCGCCGTGACGGGCCGGGGCTGCCAGTCCCAACGGCTAGACTCTGCGCTTCCTGTCCGCGGGAAGCCCAGCACGTACGAGGAGATCTACCGGTGGCCAAGTCCCCCAAGCCCGCTGCGGGTACCAGCCGACGCGACCGGCTGGCCTCGTTCGAGGCTGCGCGCCGCTCGGAGCAGCGGCGGCGCACGGTCGGGCTGCTGGTGATCTGCGGCGTGCTGGCCCTCGCGCTGCTGGCCTACCCCGTCTACCTCTTCGTCGACGACTACGGCCAGCGCAACGCCAAGATCGGCGACTTCGGCGTCGCCGCGGCCGCCGCCGGCTGTGACTCGGTGGCCTCGCACGTGGCCACCGGCAACCAGGAGCACGTCGCCGAAGGCACCCAGGTCACCTACGACCAGACCCCGCCCGACTCCGGCAAGCACTACCCCAGCCCGGCCGCGTTCTCCAAGCACTTCTACACCACCGACGACCGGCCGGCGGTGGAGACGCTGGTGCACAACCTGGAGCACGGCTACACCGTGGTCTGGTACCGCGCCGACGCCCCCAGCAAGCAGGTCGACGCGCTGCGCAGCATCTCCAAGACCTTCTCCAGCGACGACTACGACCCGACCCAGAAGTTCATCGCCGCGCCCTGGAGCGACAGCGACGGGCCCGGCTTCCCGGCGGGCAAGGATGTCGTGCTGACGCGCTGGACCGCCGACCCGGCCAACCCGGGCGACACGGCGACCCAGAAGGGGGTCCGGCAGCCCTGCTCGAGCGTGAGCGGCGCCGCGATCGCCGACTTCATGACGACGTACCCCTCGACCAGCGCCCCGGAGCCGAACGGCGCCTGAGCCGCTCGGGGTCGGTACCCCGGCGGACCCACCTCAGGCGAGCCGCGGCTCAGGCGTAGCCGCGACCCAGCCGGCTGGTGACCTCGGCGACGAGCTCCTTGATCCGCTCGGCGTCGGTGACCGGACAGACCAGGGTGATCTGCGGGGTCTGCACGATCACGGTGTCGCTCAGCCCGACGACAGCGACGACCCGGCCGTCCTCGGACTGGTTGATCACCAGGTTGTCCCGCGCATCCACCAGCACACTGATGCCCTGGGTCGCGTTCCCATGATCATCTCGCGGCAGCTGCTCGCCCAACGAGGCGAAACCGCCCACGTCGTGCCAGGTGATCGGCAGCCGGACTCCCAGCACCCGCGCCGATCCGCGGCCCTGGGAGACCGGCTCCATCACGGCGTAGTCCACGCTGATCTTGACCAGCTGCGGGTAGATGATCTTGAGCTGGTCGGGGTGCGCGGCGAGGTCGCTGACCAGCTGGTGCGTCCCGGGGTGCAGCAGCCGCAGCTGCTCGAGCAGCGTCGAGGCCCGCCAGACGAACATGCCGGCGTTCCACCAGTAGTCCCCGGAGGCGAGGTAGCTCTCGGCGGTCTCCCGGTCGGGCTTCTCCCGGAACTCCTCGACCACCGACACCTCGGGGTGCCCGGCCAGCACCGCGCCCTGGCGCAGGTAGCCGTAACCGGTGTGCGGGGTGGTCGGGACGACGCCGAAGGTCACCAGCGCGTCCGGGTGTTCCTCCGCCACCGTGAAGCCCTCGGTCACCGCCTCGCGGAAGCTCTCCACCGGGTGCATGATCTGGTCGGCGGTCACCACCGCGACCACGGCCTCGGGGTCGCGGGCGGCCAGCACCGCAGCGGGCCAGGCGACCGCGTTGAGGGAGTCCCGGCCCTCCGGCTCACCGAGGATGTTCCCCGCCGCCACCTCGGGCAGCTCGGCCGCCACCACGTGCGCGTAGTCGGCCCCCGTGCAGACCAGGACGTTCTCCGCGGGCACCAGCCCGTCCAGCCGCTCGAAGGCGATCCGGAGCAGGCTCTTGCCGCCCAGGACCTTGAGCAGCTGCTTCGGCATGTCCTGTCGGGACAGCGGCCACAACCGCTTTCCCGAGCCCCCGGCCATGATCAAGACGTAGCGCATGGGCGACAGGGTAGCGAGGCTGGGCGTGCTCTCGACGCCACTACGATGCCGACGTGACGGACCTCATCCCCGCCCTGCTGAGGCGCCGGGCGCGTCGCGCCGGGGCCGATCCGCTGCTCACCTACTACGAGCCGGCCACGGCGACCCGGATCGAGCTGTCGGCCGTGACGCTGCTCAACTGGGTCGACAAGACCTCCCACCTGCTCGACGAGCTGGGCGTGGGGGCCGGGGACGCCGTCGAGCTGGCCCTGGCCACGACCGCTCCCGGGCACTGGGTCACCGCGGTCTGGCAGCTCGCCTGCTGGCAGGTCGGCGCCCCGGTCGTGGTGGGTCCCGGGCTCGCCGAGCCGCGGCTGCGGGTCACCGGTCCGGACTGGGCCGCCGCCGACCTCGACGACGGGGCCGAGCTCGTCGCCTGCTCGCTGCACCCGCTGGGGCTGCCGCTGCCCGAGCCGCCGCCGCCGCACGTCACCGACTACGCGCTGGAGGTGCGCGGGCAGGCCGACACCTACCCAGCCCGTCCCCCCGCCGCCACCGCGCTCGCCTGGCTGGACGCCGACCGCCGGCTCACCCAGGCCGACCTGCTGGCCGGCGCCGCAGGCGCCCCAGCCCGTCGTCTCGTGCTGTCGGGCACGCCGTGGGAGACGGCGCGGGCCGCCGTGGTCGCTCCGCTGCGCGACGGCGGGTCGACGGTGCTGGTCGCGGGCGGGGCGACCGCGGACCAGCTGGCCCGGATCCGCCGGGACGAGCGTGCCGAGCTCTGAACGGCAGCCGGGTGCGAGCGTCGCCGGGCAGCGCCCGACACCTCTTGACGACATTCCTTGCCGACCCTCGATTCATGTCAGAACATATGCACAAGGTACGGGGATGGCCGGGTTGGTCAGGGACCCGAGGATCACCCCAGCCCGTGCCGACGACGAGAGGAAGTTCATGATCTGCTCGCCTCGCGCCGGAGCTGACGTCGCGGATCAGCCTGCCTACGCTGTCCGGGCAGGAGCCCCGCGATGAGGTTCGGCGTCTACGACGCGATCCTGCACGACCGGTCCCTGCCCGAGGCCATCGCAACGGTCGCCGGGCTCGGGCTCACCGGGATCGAGCTGAACTCGGGCGGCTTCCTGCCCCCCGTGCATCTCCCCACCTTCGACGACATCCTGGCCTCCGACACCGCCCGGGATGACTTCCTCGGCCTGTTCGAGGACACCGGGGTGCAGCTCGCGGGGCTGAACTGCAACGGCAACCCGCTGCACCCCGACCCCGCCATCGGGCCGGCGCACGCCGAGGACGTCCGACGCAGCCTCCGGCTGGCGAACCGGCTCGGTGAGCACCGGGTGGTCACCATGTCCGGGCTACCGGCCGGTGAGCCCGGGGGCGCGCGACCCAACTGGATCGTCAACGCCTGGAACTCCGGCGCCCTCGACGTCCTCGAGCACCAGTGGGGCGTCGCGGAGCAGTTCTGGCGCGAGATCGACCGCGAGGCGGCCGACCTCGACGTCCGCGTGGCCCTCGAGCTGCACCCCCAGAACCTCGTCTTCAACCCGGCGGGCATCCGCGAGCTGGTGGAGCGCACCCGGGCGACCCACCTCGGGGTGGAGCTGGACGCCTCACACCTGTTCTGGCAGTGGATGGACCCGGTGGCCGTGGTCCAGGATCTCGGACCGCTGGTGTTCCACGCCGCCGCGAAGGACGTGCGGATCAACCCGGCCGCGGCCGTCCACGGGGTGCTGGACAACCGGTTCCGCCGACTCAGGCCCGACGAGCCACGCACCAACCTCGGCGGTGACGAGTGGGCGAACGAGTGGCCTCGGGAGGCGGCGTGGGACTTCGTCGCCCTCGGGCGCGGCCACGACGCCGTGTTCTGGTCGACGTGGCTCGCGGCCCTGCACGCCGTCGACCCCGCGATGGCGGTCAACATCGAGCACGAGGACACCAGCCTGGGCCGGATCGAGGGCCTCGAGGTGGCCGCCGGCGTGCTCCTGGACGCCGCACGGCGAGCCGGTATCCACCAGGCCCCCCGTGCCGGACTGACCGGGCCCGAGTGACCGTGGCGGACTAAGCGCGTCGGACCTACCGTGCCGCTGCTGCTGCCGCGAGGCGAGCCCGCCGCCGAGGGCTGGCGGGCGGTCGAGCATCACGAGCTGGTCGAGCTCGTCGTCCGCGCCGTCGGACGACCACAAGGTCGTCCCGGCATCGTGGCCGTCGACGGCAGGAGCGGCTCCGGCAAGTCGACCGTGGCTGCGCGGCTGCAGGCGGCCGTCCCCTCCTCCGCCGTGCTGGCCACCGACGACCTGGCCTGGAACGAGCCGTGGTTCGGGTGGGGCCATCTGCTGCGGCAGGTGCTCGTGACCCTGCACCGCGGAGAGGGTGTGCGGCTGCGGCCGCCCGCCTGGGTGGCCCACCGGCGCGAGGGCGCGGTCGAGGTCCCGGCGGGCCTCGACCTGGTGGTCGTCGAGGGCGTCGGCTCCAGCCAGCGGGAGCACGCGGAGCTGCTGGACTCCACGGTGTGGGTCCAGTCGGACCTCGCCGAGTCCGAGCGGCGCGGGATCGCCCGTGACGTCGAGCACGGCGGCAACGGCGACGAGGAGCAGAGCATCGCCTTCTGGCGAGAGTGGATGAGCCACGAGCTCCCCTTCCTCGCCGCGCAGCAGCCGTGGCGGCGGGCCGACCTGGTCGTCGCAGGCACGCCGGTGGTACCCCTGCGGCCCGGACAGGTCGCCCTCACGCGCGGTCCGCTCGGCGGAGGGCCGGCCTGACGGCCGACGCTGATGGCCCGGTCGGGCTGAGTCGGTCAGTCAACGCATCGAGGTCACCGCTCCGACCGGCGAGGCAGCCTCTCAGGGTGCGGGCTTCACCACGAGCACCGGGACCTCGGCCTCCAGGATCAGGGTCTGGGTGATGCTCCCGAGCAGGAACTTCCCGACCGGGGAGCGACGGCGGGCCCCGATGACCAGGATCGAGGCACCGGCCGCGGCGGCCAGCTCGAGGACCTTGGACGCCACCTGGTCCTCGCCCACCCCGAGGTGCAGCTGCCAGGAGAGGCCGGGAGCCTCCGCGACCGCCAGGGCCTTCTCGACCTCCTCGGCCAACCCCTGCCGGTAGGCCTCCTCCACGTCCAGGTCGAGCGCCTCGACGACGTGGAGGACAGCGAGGTCGACCCCGCGCTGAGCGGCCTCCCGCGCCGCGACCTCCAGGGCGATCTGGTTCGACGCGGACGTGACCTGGTGGGCAACTGCCACGGTCATGGCTGGGCTCCTTCGGTGAGTGGTGCTGGACCGGCGTGGTGCGTACGGCCTGGGCGACGGCAGCGGCGACGCCCGGGTCGAGGACGCTCGGGAGGCCTCGGCAGCCTTACGCTTGCCAGGTTATCGCTCACCGGACATGCCGTGCAACAGGTGATAGCGAGCGACGCGGGTGGGCCGGCGGTACTGGTCGGTCAGGCGTCGACGCTCAGGTGGGCCGCGCTGGCGTGCAGCGCGGCCACGAGGTCGGTCTGCCCGCCACGGATGTCGGTCGCGAGCCCGGCGAGGGAGAGCGACCCGCGTAGCGTCCCGTCGGGCGCCAGGAGGGGGACGCCCAGGGCCCCAATGCCCACGGTGACGTCCTCGTCGGACACGCTGTGGCCCAGCCTGCGGGTGCTCGTGACGTCGTGCGCGAGCTGCTCGGCGGTGGTCAGGGTGTGCGGAGTGAGGAGCGGGAACGGGGCCTGGTGCAGGTACTCCTCCAGCGGCTGGGCCCGGAAGGCCAGCGTCGCCCGTCCCGCGGCGCCGGCGTAGAGCGGCAGCGTCCTGCCGGGCTTGAGCGCGAGCACACTGATCCCCCGGCCGCGGGACCAGTCGATGCAGAGCGCGTGGTCTCCGACGGGCACGCTGAGGTAGGTCGTCTGCCCCGTCCGGTCCGACAGCGAGTCCAGCACCGACCGCGCCTCCGCCCACTCCTCCAGGCCGCCCCGGGTCGCGTCGCTCAGGCGGAGGCAGCGCAGGCTCGCGCGCACCCGGCCGTCCCCGCCGACCTCCACGAGCCGGGCTTGGGTGAGAGCCTCGGTGAGCCGGTAGACGCTCGCCCGTGGCATGTCCACCTGCTCGGCGACCTCGGCGATGCTGAGCGGGCCCTTGGCGGCGACCAGCTGGACGACCTCGGAGGAGCGCCGCAGGATCCCCATCGGCCGGCCGTCGTCGGCCATCAGAGCTGCTCCCCGCCCAGGGCCGCGCTCGACTCCGCGGCGGCCTGCCGCAGCAGGGCGACATTGCGGTCGACCTCGGCTCCGAGCACCTGGGCGGTGAGCCCACTGATCGAGAGCGCACCTTCGACCTCACCGCGGTGGTTGAAGACCGGGGCCCCGAGCGCCGCGACGCCGGGGGTGACGTCCCCGTCGGAGACGGCGAAACCCTGGGCGCGGGTTCGGGTGATGTCGGAGTCGATGGCGGCCGCGCCGGGCCTGGGCGGGTCCTCGCGGAAGAGGCCGGTCTCGGCGAGCGCATCCTCCTGCTCGGCGTGGGACAGGAACGCCAGCAACGCGCGTGGAGCCGCGCCGGCGTACAGCGGCAGCGAGCCGCCCAGCTGCATGGCCAGGGACTGGACGGAGATCCCCTCCACCCGCTCGAGGCAGACGGCCCGTGACCCGCGGCGGACGCAGAGGAAGCTGGTGGCCCCGGTGGTCGCGACCAGGGAGCGCAGAGCCGGGAGGCAGGCCTCGCGGATGTCGAGGTGGTCCTCGAGGAAGCCGCCGATGGTCATCCAGGTGAGGCCGAGGCGGTAGGGTCCCCGCTTGGCCGGCCGGTCGACCCAGCCGATGGCCGTCAGGCTCTGCATCAGCCGGTAGACCGAGCTGAGGGGCTCGCCGAGCGCGGCGGCCAGCTCAGCCGCGCCGGTCGGCCCCGACGCCTCCAGGATCTCCAGGACGGCGCCCGCCTTACTGATCAGCTCGAGACCGCCTGCGTCCCGGTCCCGGTCCATGGTGGACGTCAGTGTCGCACGCCTGACCAGCGGCCGCACCTCATCCTCGGTCCGGCGCGGCCCGGCGGTCGGCCTCGGCAAAGCAGCGGAGGACGCCGTCCCGGGCCCGGGCGAGCGCCTCGGGGACGGGCAGCCGCCGGAACTGCGACGACATGTGCTCGACCCCCCACGGCCCCGCGTACCCGAGCGCACGGACCTGCCGGATGAACTCGGGTACGTCGAAGACCCCCTCCCCGCAGACCAGGCGGTTGTCGAAGGTGTCCTCGAGGTCGGTGCCGACCACCACGTCGCGGCCGTCGTCGAGCTCGACCCCGAACACCCGGTCCAGCGGCAGGGTCTGCGGGATCACCGCGTAGTCGCTGCCGCCGCGGTAGGCGTGCCAGATGTCGACGATCAGGCCGCCGTTGGGGTGGCCGACGTCGGAGACGAAGCGGATCGCCTGGTCCGTGGTCTTGACCCAGTGCGAGAACGGGGTGTTCTCGAACGCGATCCTCACCCCCACCTCGGCCCCGGCCCGGGCCAGGGCGTCGAACCCGGTGCACAGCTGCTCGTAGCTCACCGGCCTGCCGTCGTCGTCGGCCCCGACCTTGATGTTGTCGACGCCGAGGGCGGGGCAGGCCTCGAACAGGTCGGCCCGCGCCTGGTCGGACTGCCGTCGGAGGTCGCCGTCGGTCCACCAGTTGGTGATCCACTCCAGCTGGACCGTGGTGATGCCGTGCTCACGCAGACTGGCGGCGACCGCCGGCAGGCCGATCGTGTCGCGCGCGACGACGAGGTCCTCGCGGGTGAGGCCGAAGCCGGTGTAGCCCGCTGCGGCGACGGCCGCGATGCGCTCCCGGACGTCGAGCGGGCTGGTGAGGAGCCCCCGGAAGGGCACGACGTTGCCGGCCGAGGTCCAGCACGCGGCCAGCAGCGCGGGCCCGTTCACCACGGTGCCGCTCCCGTCCCGCGCGGCTGCATCCCGGCCGCCTCGTAGCAGGCGTCGACGAGCCGCATCGTCGCAACCGTGTCCGCGGTCGTCGTGCGGTACGGCCGACCCTCCCGCACCGCGGCGACGAACGCCTCGAGCTGGTGGCTGTAGGTGGACCGGCGGTCGAGGTGCTCGGTGTGCTCGACGCCGTCGACGGTGATCGTGAGCCGGTCGTCGTCCTGCGGGTGGATGAAGTCGGCGAACCGGGCGGATCCCCGGGCGCCCGTCACCTCGATCGTCATGTCGAAGGCGGGCGCCGCCATGTCGATGTGCCCGTAGGCCGGGACGCCGTCGGCGAGCCGGAGCTCGACCTCGAACGCCTCGTCGACCTGGAGCCGGCCCGCCCGTTCGGTGGCCGTCGCGCCGACCAGGATCGGCTCACCGCCGCGCAGCGCCGAGACCGAGCGGACCACGTGCAGGCAGTAGCAGCCGAGGTCCATCAGGGCCCCGCCCGAGAGCTCCCAGGACCAGCGCAGGTCCCCGTCCGCAGGAGCCGGCATCGCCATCGTCACGTCGAGGCGACGCAGGTCGCCGATGACCCCACCGGCCACGATCTCGGCCAGCCGGGCGAACTGCGGGTGGTAGGCGTAGTGGAAGCCTTCGAAGACGGTCAGCCCGCTCCCCTGGGCCGCCCGGTGGACCTGCTCGGCCTCGGCGGCGTTGCTCGCGCCCGGCTTCTCGGTCAGCACGTGCTTCCCCGCGGCGATGGCGGCCAGGTTCCAGGGAGCGTGGGCGCTGTTGGGCAGCGGGTTGTAGATCGCCTCGACCGCCGGGTCGGCGATGACCTGCTGGTAGCTGTCGTGCACGGCGGCGATCCCGTGCCGACGGGCGTAGGCCTCGCTCCGCGACCGGTCCCGGGTGGCGACCGCGACCAGTCGGACCCCCAGCTCCTCGGCGGGTCCGAGCAGCGACACGTCGCTGATCCGGGCCGCGCCCAGCACCCCGACGCGCAGCGGCTCGCTCATGCCCCGACCTGGTCGATGGGGCTGGCCGCCTCGGCGAGGCAGGCCAGCGCCGCCTCCCGGGCCCGGGTCAGGGACTCGGCCAGGGGCAGCGAACGCGAGGTGGCCGACATGTCCTCCACCCCCCACGGCCCCGACCAGCCGATGGCCCGGACGGCGGCGATGAAGCCTGGGACGTCGAAGTCGCCCTCCCCACAGGGTCGGCGGCGGTCGAAGGTGTCCTCGAGCAGGGTGCCGACGACGGCCTCGTCGCCGTCGTCGAGCTCCACCCCGACCACGTAGGCCAGCGGGAGCGTCTCGGCGATGACGCCGTAGTCGGTGCCCCCGCGGTAGGCGTGCCAGATGTCGAGCACCACCCCCGCGTTGGGGTTGGCGACCTCGGTCACCAGCGCGATCGCCTCCTCCGTCGTACGGATCCGGTAGGAGAAGGGCGTGTTCTCGAAGCCGATCCGCACCCCGAAGCGCGCGGCGTCCTCAGCCAGGGCGTCGAACGCGGCGCAGAAGGGGGCGTACTCGACGGGAGCGCCCTCGTCATCGGCTCCGACCTTGATGTTGTCGACGCCGAGCACGGCGCAGGCCTCGAACAGGTCCGCCCGGGCCCGGTCGGCCTCCCGGCGCCGCTCCCCGGAGGCCCACCAGTCGGTGAGCCGCTCCAGCTGCACGACGGTGATGCCCGACTCCCGGAGCGCCGCGGCCACCGCGGGCAGGCCGATGGTGTCGCGGGCGAGGACCAGGTCCTCGCGGGTGAGGCCGAAGCCGGTGTACCCCGCCTCGGCCACCGCCCGGATGCGCTCCCGGACGTCCAGGGGGCTGGTCGGGCCGTTCCGGAAGGGCACCACGTCCCCGGCGGAGGTCCAGCACGCGGCGATCAGGTCCGGCGCGGGGCCGGTCATGCCGGGCTGGGTGTCGGCCGCAGCTCGTCCATCCGGACCGGTCGGTGCTGGCGCCGTGACAGGTCGGCCGCCTCGGCGATCCAGCCGACCTCGACCGCGTCAGCGACCGTGCACGGGGAGGGCCGGTTACCGGCGACGACCTCGGTGAAGGCATCCAGCTCGGCCCGGAACGCGTCGGCGAACCGGTCCATGAAGAAGCTGTGCGGCGTGCCACCCGGGAAGGTCACCCCCGGCTCCGTCGACCGGATCGGCCAGTGCTCCTCCACACCGGCGGCCAGGCTGTCCTTCGAGCCGTGCACCTCGAGCCGGACGTCGTAGCCCCGGGCGTTGTAGCGCGAGTTCGACACCACGGCCAGCGCGCCCGAGCCCAGCGTCAGCACGGTGGCCGCAGTGTCCACGTCGTCGCTCTCGGCGAAGATGGCGGCGCCGGAGTTCGAGCCGGTGGCGTAGACCTCGACGACCTCCTGCCCGGTGACGTAACGGACCGCGTCGAAGTCGTGGACGCTGCAGTCGCGGAAGATCCCGCCCGAGGCGCGGACGTAGCCATCCGGAGGCGGGGCGGGGTCGAGCGTGGTCGAGCGGACCGTGTGCAGCCAGCCCAGGCTGCCGTCGGCGACCGCCTCGCGCGCGGCCGCGAACGCCACGTCGAACCGCCGCGGGTAGCCGATCTGCACCTCGACCCCGGACCCGGCCGCGCGCCGCAGGATCTCCTCGCTCGCGTTCGGGTCGCTGGCGACCGGCTTCTCACAGAAGGTCGGCAGCCCGGCCCCCAGGGCGGCCAGGATCAGCTCCGGATGCGCGCTGGTGGCCGCGGCGATCACCACCCCGTCGACCCCCGCGCGCAGCAGCGACTCCGGGCTGTCGGCAGCCTCGGCCCCCAGCCGCTCGACGGTCTGAGCGACCAGGGCGGGGGCCGCGTCGTAGACGACGAGTGAGTCGACCTGGGGCAGGGCGGTCAGCGTGGTGGCGTGGAACGCTCCGATCCGGCCGAGACCGATCAGACCTAGACGCATGGGAAAACCTCTTCGTGGAGAGCTCTGGGACGACGAGTTGAACGGGCTGTGGCGGCTGACCGGGTCAGGCCGGCACCCGGGAGCCGAGGATATCGGCGACCCGGGACGCCACGAGCTCGGCCGACAGGCCGTGCTTGGCGAGCATGAAGTCGTTGCCCGCCGACTCACCCCAGGTGTCCTTGACGCCGAGCCGTTCGATCTGCGGGGCGGGGCCGGCCGCGGTCAGCACCTCGGCGACGAGTCCGCCCAGCCCGCCGAGGACCGAGTGCTCCTCGGCGGTCACGACCAGGTCGTAGCCGGCCAGCTCGGCCCGCAGGGCGTCCTCGTCGAGCGGCTTCAGGCACCCGACGTGGAGGACCCGCGCCTCGGTGCCGCCCGCCGCCAGCTGCTCGGCGGCAGCCAGGACCCGGCCCGTCTGCGGGCCGGTGGAGACCAGGGCGACGTCGGGCCCGTCCCGCAGCCGGTGCACCGCACCGGGTGTGAAGGTGTGGTCGGCGCCGAACAGGTCCGGTACCGCGTCACGCACGATGCGCAGGTAGACCGGGCCCTCGTAGGACTGGGCCCAGTCCATCATCGCCAGCAGCTCGACGCCGTCGGCCGGGGACAGCACGGTCATGTCCGGCATCGCCCGCATGATCGCCAGGTCCTGGACGTCGAGGTGGGTCTTGCCGACGGCACCGATCAGCAGCCCCGAGTACGACCCGACGATCTTGACGTTGGCGTGGCTCTGCGCAACGAGCATCCGGACCGGGTCGATCGCCCGGTGGGTGAAGAACACCGTGAACGACGACGTCCAGGGGACGTAGCCGACGCTGGCCAGGCCGGCGGCAGCACCGATGAGGTTCTGCTCGGCGATGCCCATCTGGAAGAACCGGTCCGGGTGCGCCTTGGCGAACTTGTCGACCTTGGTCGAGTTGGCCAGGTCACCGTCGAGCACGACGGTCCGGGGGTCCTGCTGCCCGAGCTCGACCAGCTTCTCGCCCCACACGTCCCGCATCGCCTTCACGCCCCTGCTCCGGTCTTGCTCAGCTTGTGGTCGAGGACGTCGAGCTCGTCGGCCTCGAGCTCGCGCCGAGCCCGCTCGAAGTCCTCCTCGGTCGGCACGATGCTGTGCCAGGTGTAGGCCCCCTCGGCCAACGAGAGACCCTTGCCCTTCACCGTGTGCGCCAGGATGACGGTCGGGCGGCCCTGGGCGTCTCCGGCCCCGGACAGGGTGTAGGCACTCTTGATCTGGTCGTAGTCGTGGCCGTCGATCTCGACCACGCGCCAGCCGAAGGCGTGGAACACCGCGGCGAGGTCCACGCCGAACCAGGGGTCGCGACGGTCCCCACGGTCGGTCCGCGTCGTCTCGTCCGACGACGGCAGCCCGAACTGCTGCAGGCCGTTGCGGTCGACGATCGCGGTGAGGTTGGTGAGCTTGTACCGCGCAGCGGCCTGCACCGCCTCCCAGACCATGCCCTCCTGGATCTCCCCGTCGCCGAGCAGGACCCAGGTGTGGAAGCTCTGGCCGCCGAGCCTCGCGCCGAGGGCCATGCCGACCCCGACCGAGAGACCCTGGCCCAGGGAGCCGGTGGAGGAGTCGATGCCGGGCAGCCGGGTGACGTCGGGGTGGCCCTGCAGCCGCGAGTCACCCTTGTCGAAAGTCGCCAGCTCCTCGAGCGGCAGGTAGCCGCGCAGGGCCAGCACGGAGTACAGACCGATCGCGGCGTGGCCCTTGGACAGGATGAACCGGTCGCGATCGGGGTCGCGCGGCTTCTCGGGGTCGACCTTCAGCTCGCTGAAGTAGAGGCTGACCAGGAGGTCCATCATCGACAGCGGTCCGCCGATGTGGCCGGCCTTCGCGTTCGTCACGGCCTTGATGACCTGCCAACGGGCCTGCTGCGCGACCGTGGCCAGGTCGGCGCCACGGTCGTGGTCCTGCGGGACGACATCGTCGGTTGTCAAGCCTGTCACCTTGGTCCCTTGGTCGGAGGATCGTTCCCAAACACTATCGCACTGCGGACGCTGCGTCCATCAAGCGATAAGAGAGTCACTGGGGGACGACGACCCACCGACGCTCGGCCGCGGACCGCTCGACGGCGTCCAGCACCTCGCTGACGCGCCAACCCTCCTTGAAGTCCCCGTCGGGCGTGCGGTCCTCGGCGAGCGCGCTCAGCCACTCGTGAACCTCGATGGTCTTCAGCTCGTGGACGCCCAGCGGGACGCCGGCGAACGGCCAGAACGCTCCGTAGTCGCCGTGGCTCGGACCGAGCTCGACCTCCCGGTAACCCTTCCGGTCGACCGGGTCCCCGCTGAGGTAGAGCCGCAGGGTGTGGATGTCCTGCTGGACGAACTGCAGGGCACCTCGGCTGCCGATCAGCTCGATGCTCTGGTGCCAGGTCCGCCCGGTGGCCACCCGCGACGCCTCGATGTGCCCGCTGGCCCCGTTGGCGAACTCCACCAGGAAGGTGGTCGCGTCGTCGTTCTCGACCTCGTGGCGCGGTGCCCCGAGGTCCGCGCCGCTCCCGTAGCCGAAGACGCCCGTCGGTTCGGGGCGGGCTTTGATGAAGGTACGGCTGAGCCCGGAGACCGCGCTGATCGGGCCGACCAGGACGTGGGCGAGGGAGATGATGTGGGCGCCGAGGTCGCCGAGCGCGCCGGTCCCGGCGCGCGCACGCTCGAAACGCCAGGTGAAGGGGACGTTGGGGTCGCTGCACGCGTCGAGCACGAAGCTGCCGGAGAAGGTCCAGATGTCGCCGAGGGCGCCCTCGCGCACCAGGCGGCGGGCCTCGGCGATGGCGGGGTTGCGCAGGTAGTTGAAGCCGACCAGGGTCTTGACCCCCGCCGCCTCCGCCGCCTCGTACATCTCCTTGGCGTCGGCGGCGCTCAGGGCGAGCGGCTTCTCGCAGTAGACGTGCTTGCCGGCCGCGATCGCGGCCATGGCGATCTCCTTGTGCAGGAAGTTCGGCGTCACGATGTCGACCACCTCGACCTCCGGCGCCGTGACGGCCTCGCGCCAGTCGACCGTCCAGCGCTCGTAGCCGAGCGACTCCGCACCGCGTCGGGCCAGGTCCTCGCTCGCGTCGGCCAGGACGGTGAACCGCGGCCGGAAGGGCGTGGTCCCGTAGACGCTCTCGACGTTGCGGTAGCCCATGGTGTGGGACTTCGCCATCAGGCCGCTGCCGATCATCGCGATGCCCAGCTCGGGTACGGACGAGGTGACTTCCTGCAAGGTCATCGGAAACTCCGGTGTGTCGATGGGTGAGCTCTGGCGCCCGGTGAGGCGCAGGTTCGGTATTTACCGTTGGGTGGACAACGCGTCCGTCCAACGATACATTGACCCGCGTCGGGGAAACAAGCGGCCCACCGCCTGCCCGACAGGCACGTCCTGGAAGGTTCACCGGAGAACGGAAGGTCACCGACCGCATGAGCACCCCGCAGATCCTGGCCAACGGCTGGGAGCAGATCCAGCCCGCCGACGCGGGTTGGACCTACATCTCGCTCGCGGTACGGACCCTCGCGGCGGGCGAGACACTCGAGCTGCCGGCGAACGACCAGGAACGGGCGCTGGTGCCGCTCTCCGGGGTGGCCGATGCCCGCTCCGACGATACGAGCTGGACCTTCGGCGGCCGGGCGTCGGTCTTCGACGGGCTGGGTCACTGCCTGTACCTCCCCCGCGACACGGCCGTGACCGTGACCGCCACGACGCCGCTCGAGCTCGCTGTGGCGCAGGCACCGGCGACCGAGCGGCACGAACCGGTCCTGGTCACCCCGGACGACGTCGACATCGAGCTGCGCGGGGGCGGCAACGCCTCCCGCCAGGTCGGCAGCCTGATGCTCCCCGCCTTCCCGGCCGACCGGCTGCACGTCATCGAGGTCTGGACCCCCGGGGGCAACTGGTCGAGCTACCCCCCGCACAAGCACGAGCACGACGTCGAGGGTGAGTCCGAGCTCGAGGAGACCTACTACTACCGGCTGCGCGACCCGGAGAACGGCTGGGCGGTCCAGCGGGTGTACAGCCCGGAGCGCGACTTCGACCTGACCCAGACCGTGCGCGACGGGGACCTGCTGCTGATCCCGTGGGGCTACCACACCACGGTCGCCGCGCACGGACAGGACCTCTACTATCTCAACGTCCTGGCCGGACCGGCTCCGAAGCGCACGCTGCAGGCGTTCCAGGACCCCTGCCTGCGCTCGAGCCAGGACACCTGGCCCGAGGACGGGATCGACCGCCGGCTCCCCTTCATCCCCCGTCACCCCGCCGCCTGACCCCACGCCCGCCCTCCTGATCCGCGGAAGGACCCCGCAGTGCCCCACACCAACCCCACCCAGCGGCTGACCACCGGCCAGGCCGTCGTGAAGTTCCTCGCCGCCCAGCAGGTCGAGCGCGACGGCACGACGTCGCCGTTCTTCGGCGGCGCCATCGGCATCTTCGGCCACGGCAACGTGGCCGGCATCGGCCAGGCCCTGCTGCAGTACCGGAAGGACTTCCGGCTCTACCAGGCCCGCAACGAGCAGGGCATGGTCCACATGGCGACCGGCTACGCGAAGGCCAAGAACCGGCTCGGAGCGCTGGCCTGCAGCACCTCGATCGGCCCCGGCGCGACCAACATGATCACCGGCGCCGCCACGGCCACGGTCAACCGGCTGCCGGTGCTCTGCCTGCCCAGCGACATCTTCGCCAGCCGTCGCACCGGCGCCGTGCTCCAGCAGCTCGAGTCCACCTCCTCGTGGGACCACTCGGCCAGTGACGCGTTCCGGGCCGTCTCGAAGTACTGGGACCGGATCAACCGGCCCGACCAGCTGCCGACCGCCCTGCTCGAGGCGATGCGCACCCTCACCAGCCCGGCCGACACCGGTGCGGTGACCATCTCGCTGCCCCAAGACGTCCAAGCCGAGGCGTGGGACTACCCCGTGGCCCTCTTCCGCGAGCGCGTCTGGCACGTCGCCCGGGCCCGCGCCGACCGCGCCGCCCTGCGTCGCGCCGCCCAGATCATCAGCGCGGCGAAGCGCCCGGTGATCATCGCCGGCGGCGGCGTCATCTACGCCGCCGCGACCGAGGAGCTCGCCACCTTCGCCGCCTCGACCGGCATCCCGGTCGGGGTGACGCAGGCCGGCAAGGCGAGCCTGCCCCACGAGCACCCCCAGATGGTCAACGCGCTGGGGGCCAGCGGCTCGGTGTTCGCGAACGCGCTGGCGAAACAGGCCGACGTCATCATCGGCATCGGCACCCGGTACACCGACTTCACCACCGCGTCGAACACGCTGTTCACCCACCCGGACGTGCAGTTCGTCAACCTCAACGTCACCGAGCTCGACGCGCTGAAGGAGTCGGGGACCGCCCTGGTCGGCGACGCGCGAGAGACCATCGTCGAGCTGGGTGAGCTGCTGTCGGGCCACACCGTCGACGCGGCCTACCGGGCCGAGGTCGAGAAGGCCGCCGACGACTGGCGGGCCGAGGTCGACCGCATCATCGAGGTCCAGGACGCCCCGACCCTGTCCCAGGCCGAGGCGATCGGGCTGGTCAACGCGGTCGCCGGCGACAAGCACCTGGTGGTCAACGCGGCCGGCTCCATGCCCGGGGACCTGCACCGGCTCTGGCGCCCGTCCGACCCCAAGGCCTACGACCTGGAGTATGGCAACTCCTGCATGGGCTACGAGGTCGGCGGCGCGCTCGGCGCGAAGATGGCCGACCCGGACCGCGACGTCTTCTGCTTCATCGGTGACGGCACCTTCCTGATGTCGAGCCAGGAGATCATGACGGCGGTGCAGGAAGGGCTCAAGCTCACCATCCTGCTCGTCGACAACTACGGCTACGGCTCGATCGCCGCGCTGTCGGAGACCCGCGGCTCCCAGGGCTTCGCCTGCCGCTTCAACTACCGCGGCGAGGACGGCCAGTTCACCGACGACCGGATCGGGGTCGACCTCGCGGCCAACGCCGCGAGCTACGGCGCGACCGTGCTCAAGGCCGAGACCGCCGACGAGCTGAAGGCGGCCCTGCAGGAGGCCGGCAGCATCGAGAACACCGTGGTCGTCTACATCAAGGTCGACGCCAAGGGTCGCTTCGGCGGCTCGGGAGCCTGGTGGGACGTCCCGGTCTCGGAGGTGTCGGACCTCGAGAGCACCCAGCAGGCGCGCAAGGAGTACGAGGAGCAGGTCAGCGAGCAGAGGCTCTACCTGTGACCACCTCCACCCAGCTCGGCCCCATCGCGTTCGAGGCGCACGCGACCAGGGTCGCCGACGTCGTCGCCAAGGTGCCCACCGAGCTCATCGTCGGTGGGGTCGCCCGGCCGGCCTCCGACGGCGCCACCTTCGACGTCCGCGACCCCGCCACCGGGGAGGTGCTGGTCGCGGTGGCCAGCGGCAGCGTGGAGGACGCGATCGCGTGCGTCGACGCCGCGTCGGCCGCCGCCAGGTCCTGGGCGGCCACGGCACCGCGGCGCCGCTCGGAGATCCTGCAGCGGACCTACCAGCTGATGGTGGACCGGGCCGACGAGCTCGCACTGCTGATCACGGCGGAGAACGGCAAGGCGCTGTCCGACGCCCGCGGGGAGGTGCTCTACTCGGCGGAGTTCTTCCGCTGGTACGCCGAGGAGGCCGTCCGCATCCGCGGCGACATCCAGGTGGCCCCCGGCGGGGCGAACAAGATCATCGTGCTGCGGCAGCCCGTCGGCGTGGCGGTCCTGGTCACCCCCTGGAACTTTCCCGCCGCCATGGCCGCCCGCAAGATCGCCCCGGCGCTGGCCGCCGGGTGCACCACGATCCTCAAGCCCGCGAGCGAGACCCCGCTGACGGCGTTGGCGCTGGCCGCGCTGATGGAGGAGGCCGGCGTTCCGGCCGGGGTCGTCAACGTGTTGCCGTCGAAGCAGTCCGGCCGCGTGGTGTCGGCGATGCTGGCCGACCCGCGGGTCCGCAAGCTGTCCTTCACCGGCTCCACCGAGGTCGGGCGGACGCTGCTCAACGTGGCGAACGAGCACATCGTGAACTGCTCGATGGAGCTCGGCGGCAACGCGCCGTTCGTGGTGTTCGACGACGCCGACCTCGACGCCGCCCTCGAGGGCGCGCTGATCGCGAAGATGCGCAACGGTGGCGAGGCCTGCACCGCCGCCAACCGGTTCTACGTCCAGGCGGGGATCGCCGAGGACTTCAGCTCCCGCCTCACCCAGGCCATGGGCGCCCTGACGGTCGGGCCCGGCTCGGCCGCCGGCGTCCAGGTCGGCCCGCTGGTCAACGCGGCGACCCGCAGCAAGGTGGCCGAGCTCGTCGAGGGTGCGGTGTCCGGCGGCGCGACGGTCCGGGTGGGCGGCTCGACCACCGACGGTCCGGGCTACTACTACCCGCCCACCGTCTTGACCGACGTCCCGGCCGACGCCGAGATCCTCCGCACCGAGATCTTCGGACCGGTCGCTCCCGTCACGACCTTCGAGACCGAGGAGGAGGCCGTCGAGCTCGCCAACAACACCGAGTACGGACTGGTGTCCTACGTCTACACCGCCGACCTCGCGCGCGGGCTCCGCGTCAGCGAGCAGATCGAGGCCGGGATGGTCGGCCTGAACCGCGGGCTCGTCTCGGATCCGGCAGCCCCGTTCGGCGGGGTCAAGGAGAGCGGCCTCGGCCGAGAAGGAGGGGTCGAGGGTCTGCACGCCTTCACCGAGACCAAATACATCGCCGTCGACTGGTGACACCACGTACTACGCCTGACATTATGTTATGACAAAGCTGGCTTCGAGCCACCGACGAAAGGTCTAATCAATGAAGATTGTTCAGGTCAAGCGCATGGCGGTTGCGACCGCTGCGCTGGGCGCCGTGCTCGCGGTCAGCGCCTGCAGTGGCGGGGGCGCCGCGAAGGCACCGGCCGACACCGGCGGTGGCGGTGGCGGCAACAGCGGCTACACCTTCGCCATGATCACCCACGAGACCCCGGGCGACACGTTCTGGGACCGCATCAAGGCCGGGGCCAACCAGGCGGCCAAGGACACCGGGTCGACCCTGAAGTACACCTCCGACCCCGACGCCACCAAGCAGGCCACCCTGATCCAGAGCGCCATCGACGCCAAGGTCGACGGCATCGCCACCACCCTGGTCACCCCGGACGCCCTGATCCCGACGGTGCAGAAGGCCGTGGCCGCCGGCATCCCGGTGGACTCGTTCAACTCGGGCACGGACTTCTTCGTCAAGGCCGGGTCCATCGCCCACTTCGCCTCCGACGAGCGGCTGGCCGGCCAGCAGGCCGGCGCCAAGGCCAAGGCGGACGGCGCGACCAAGATCCTCTGCACGATCCAGCAGACCGGGTCCGTGGCGCTGGAGGACCGGTGCGCCGGGGTCAAGGACAGCTTCCCGAACACCGAGAACATCCAGGTCAACGGCGCTGACGACTCCGCCGTCACCTCGGCCCTGCAGGCCAAGTTCGCCCAGGACAAGGACATCAACTGGGTGATCACCCTCGGAGCGGCCCAGTCCCTGGACGCCATCAAGGCCGAGGACGGCGCCGGCAGCACCGCCAAGATCGGCACCTTCGACCTGAACAAGGACGCGGCGCAGGCCGTCAAGGACGGCAAGCTCCAGTTCTGCATCGACCAGCAGCCCTACCTGCAGGGCTACCTGGCCATCACCCAGCTGTACCTCTACAAGAAGAACGGCAACGTGATGGGCGCCGGCAAGCCGTCCCTGACCGGCCCGTCCTTCGTCGACTCCACGAACGTCGACAAGATCCTGCCGTTCATCGACCAGAACACCCGCTAGTCCCCCGGTCGGTGGCCAGGCTCGCCGAGCCTGGCCACCGACCACTCACACCTCGGAGCTGAGCATGAGTCAAACCGTCAAGACCGCGCCGGCGGGTGCACCGGCCGAAGCGTCCAACCGGGTCACCCTCGGTCTGTCCAACCGCCTGCTCGCTCGCCCCGAGATCGGGGCGCTCGTCGCAGCCATCGTCATCTTCATCTTCTTCCTCATCGTGGCGCCTTCGTTCCGGTCCGCGCCCTCGCTGTTCACCGTGCTGTACCAGTCCTCCACCATCGGCATCGTCGCCGTGGCGGTCGGCCTGCTGATGATCGGTGGTGAGTTCGACCTCTCGGCCGGGGTCATCACCACCACCGCCGGCCTGTTCAACGCGATGTTCTGCTACCAGCTCGGTATCAACCTCTGGGTCGGAGCGATCCTGAGCCTGATCTTCTGCCTGGGCATCGGCTTCTTCAACGGCTACATGGTGATGCGGACCGGCATCCCCAGCTTCCTGATCACCCTCGGCAGCTTCTTCGTCCTCCAAGGTGCCAACCTCGGGGTCACCAAGCTCGTGACCGGTTCGGTCTCCGGCCCGAACACCACCCAGATGGCGGGGTCGAAGTCGCTGCAGTTCATCTTCGCCCACGTCTTCCAGATCGGGCCGGTCCAGCTCAACATCACGGTGATCTGGTGGCTGATCTTCGCGGTGCTGGCGGCCTACATCCTGCAGCGCACCCGGATCGGCAACTGGGTCTACGCCGTCGGCGGCAACGCGGCATCAGCCCGGGCCGTCGGTGTCCCGGTCACCCGGGTCAAGATCGGCCTCTTCATGACGGTGTCCTTCCTCGGCTGGTTCACCGGCATGCACTACCTCTACAACTTCAACGTGCTGCAGGCCGGCAACGGCGTGGGCAACGAGTTCCTCTACATCATCGCCGCGGTGGTCGGCGGGACGCTGATGACCGGCGGCTACGGCAACACGATCGGCGTCGCCATCGGCTCCTTCATCTTCGGCATGACGAGCCTCGGCATCGTCTACGCCGGCTGGGACCCGAACTGGTTCCGCGCCTTCCTCGGCGTGATGCTGCTGCTCGCCGTGCTCGTCAACCTCTACGTCAAGAAGCTCTCGACGACGCGAAAGGTGGGTTAACGATGACCGACACCCTGCAGGAGCACGCCGACCCGAACCTGAGCAAGGGCGAGTCGCTCGTCCAGATGGTCGACGTGGGCAAGACCTACGGCGCCATCCGGGCCCTCAAGGGCATCAACCTGACCGTCAACGCCGGCGAGGTCTCCTGTGTCCTCGGCGACAACGGCGCCGGCAAGTCGACGCTGATCAAGATCATCGCCGGCCTGCACCCGCACAACGAGGGCCAGGTGCTCGTCGACGGGCAACCCGTCTCGTTCTCCTCTCCCCGCGAGGCGCTGGCCCACGGCATCGCCACCGTCTACCAGGACCTCGCCGTCGTGGGCCTGATGGAGGTCTGGCGCAACTTCTTCCTCGGTTCGGAGATGACGGGCAGCAAGTTCCCGCTGTCGGGGCTGAAGACGAAGGAGATGAAGCGCATCGCCGACGAGGAGCTGCGCAAGATGGGCATCGTCGTCAAGAACATCGACCAGCCCATCGGCGAGCTGTCCGGTGGTCAGCGCCAATGCGTGGCCATCGCCCGGGCGGTCTACTTCGGAGCCCGGGTGCTCATCCTCGACGAGCCGACGGCCGCACTCGGCGTCAAGCAGTCGGGAGTGGTGCTCAAGTACACCGCCGCAGCCCGTGACGCAGGACTGGGCGTGGTCTTCATCACCCACAACCCGCACCACGCGTTCCTGGTCGGCAACCACTTCATCATCCTGAAGCTCGGCCAGGCCGTGCTGGACAAGAAGCGGTCCGAGGTGACCCTCGACGAGCTCACCCGCCAGATGGCCGGTGGTGACGAGCTCGCCGAGCTGTCGCACGAGCTCCAGCGCTGACCCGGCCCACCCGAACGAGAAAAGATCATCCGATGTCACTCCTGACCGCGAAGGTCGTCCTCGTCAGTGGTGGCACCCAGGGGGTAGGAGCAGGCATCGTCCGGGCCGCGGCTCGTGAAGGCGCGAAGGTCGCCTTCACGGGCCGTCGACCCGAGGCCGGGGACCAGCTCGTCGCCGAGCTCGGTGTCGACGTCGCGACGTTCGTCCAGGCCGACCTCGCCGACCCCGAGCAGGCGCTGAGCTCGGTGCGTGAGGTGGTCGCCCGGCTCGGCCGGGTCGACTGCCTGGTCAACTCCGCCGGCCTCACTACGCGCGGAACGCTCCTCGACACGACCCCGGCGTTGTTCGACGCCCAGGTCGCGGTCAACCTGCGGGCACCCTTCTTCACCATGCAGGCCGCCGTGGCCGACATGGTGAGCCGCGGCGCGCCGGGCACCATCGTCAACATCATCTCGATGGCCGCCCACGGCGGCCAGCCGTACCTGGCGCCCTACGCCGCCGCCAAGGCGGGGCTGGTCGGGTTGACCCGCAACGCGGCCTTCGCCCACCGGTGGGACAAGATCCGGATCAACGGCCTCAACATCGGTTGGACGCAGACCGAGGGCGAGGACGACATCCAGCGCCGCTTCCACGGCGCGGACGACGACTGGCTGGTCGAGGCGTCGCAGAAGCTGCCGATGGGCAAGCTCGGCCAGGTCGACGAGATCGCCGACTTCGTCGTCTTCCTGCTGTCCGGACGCAGCGGCGTGGTGACCGGCTCGGTCATCGACTGGGACCAGGTCGTGATCGGACCCTATGAGTGAGCGACGAGACGGGGGCTGCTCGCCGTGCGGCTCGGCCTGATCGGGCTCGGGCGGATCGGCGCCTTCCACGCCGAGACGCTGGTGGGGCTGGAGGCCGTCGACTCTCTCGTCGTCCACGACCAGGCTCCGGCGCTGGTTCGCGCCGTCACCGAGCGGCTGCCGACCGCTGAACCGGCGTCGTCGGTGGCCGGGCTCCTCGCCTCCGGCGTCGACGGTGTGGTGATCGCCGCCTCCACCGCCACGCACCCGGAACTGATCCTCCGCTCGATCGCCGCCGGCCTCCCGACCTTCTGCGAGAAGCCGATCTCCGCCGACCCGGAGGCGGGTGCGGAGGTCCTGCGACAGTCCTCGGCGAGCAGCGTGCCGGTCCAGATCGGCTACCCGCGCCGATTCGACAGCGCCTTCGTCGAGGCCCGTCGTGCCGTGGCGGCCGGCGAGCTCGGGAGCCTGCACACGGTGCGGGCGACCGGCATGGACCCGGCCCCTCCCCCCGACGCCTACGTCGCCACGTCCGGCGGCATCTTCCGGGACTGCAGCGTGCACGACTTCGACGCGGTGCGGTTCGTCACGGGCCAGGAGGTGGTCGAGGTCTACTCGACAGGCTCCAACCAGGGCGCGCCGGTCTTCGGCGAGCACGGCGACGTGGACAGCGCCGCGACCGTTCTCACGCTGGAGTCGGGCACCCTGGCCGTGGTGTCGAACTCCCGCTACAACAGACGCGGCCACGACGTGCGGCTGGAGCTGCACGGCTCGAAGGACAGTGTGGCCGCCGGGATCGAGCCGAGCTGGCCGATCCGCTCGACCGAACCGTCGACGACGTTTCCGGACGGGCCCCCGCACTACTTCTTCCTCGACCGGTTCGCCGACGCCTTCACTCGTGAGCTGAGTGCCTTCACCGACCTCGTGGCCGGCCGGATCGCGAGCCCGTGCACCGTCGCCGATGCGGTCGAGGTCGGCTGGATCGCCGAGGCCGCGACGCTGTCCCTGCACCAGCACCGTCCGATCAGGCTCGACGACATCCGCGACCGGCACACGGGCCGAAGTCGCCCCCTCGCCAGTTAGACAGGGTGTTCGCTCAGCGATAATGTCGGGGTGGCCGCCGTTGCTGCCCGACCGCCCACCCGGATCCTCACAGGAGAGCTCGTGGCCAAGAACGTCGTCATCGGAACCGCCCCCGACTCCTGGGGGATCTGGTTCGCCGATGACCCGCACCAGACCCCGGCCGGCCAGTTCCTCGACGAGGTCGTCCAGGCCGGGTACGAGTGGATCGAGATCGGGGCCTTCGGTTACCTGCCCACCGATCCCGGCCAGCTGAAGGACGAGCTCGACGTCCGCCGGCTGAAGGTCTCGGGGGGGACGACCTTCGCTCGGCTGCAGCACCCCGGCAGCATCGACGAGGCCTGGGCCCACGTGGCGCCCATCGCCGCGTTGACCGCGGCGATGGGGGCTGAGCACCTGGTCGTCATCCCCGACCTGTGGCGCGATGACCTGACGGGCCTGGAGAAGGAGTCACGCACCCTCAGCAGCGCCCAGTGGACCGCTCTCACCGAGGGCCACAACGAGCTCGGGCGACGGATGCTCGAGGAGTTCGGGGTCCACTCCCAGTTCCACTCCCACGCCGACAGCCACGTCGGTTACCAGCCCGACGTCGAGCGGTTCCTCGAGTCCACCGACCCTGCCTACGTCAACCTGTGCCTCGACACCGGCCACATCGCCTACTACGGCGGTGACTCGGTCGAGCTCATCACGAAGTACCCGGAACGGATCGGGTACCTGCACCTCAAGCAGGTCGACGCGGAGCTGGCGGCCCGCGCGCTCGCGGAGGACATCTCGTTCTCCCAGACCGTCCGGATGGACATCATGGTCGAGCCGCCCTCCGGCGTCCCGGACCTCGCCGAGGTGCTGCGGGCCGCCGAGCAGCTGCCCCGGGACCTGTTCGCGATCGTCGAGCAGGACATGTACCCGTGCTCCCCCGACCGGCCGCTGCCCATCGCGCGTCGCACGTACACCTACCTGGCGAGCTGTCTCCCCTCGTGAGCGCGTTCCCCGACGTCCTGCCGGTGGCGCGGACGCCCGACCCCCGCAGCGCACCGTCGCTGAGGTGGGGCGTCCTGGGCACCGGCTGGATCAGCGAGCGGTTCGTCACCTCGCTGCAGCGCCACTCCAGCCAGCGGGTGGTCGCCGTGGGCTCGCGGAGCCAGGCCTCGGCTGACTCCTTCGCCCAGCGCTTCGGCCTCGAGCGGGCGTACGGGACCTACGACGCCCTCGTGAACGACAGCGGGGTCGACGTGGTCCACATCGCCACCCCGCACGTCGTCCACGCGACGTGCGCGGTGCTCGCGCTCGAGGCCGGCAAGCACGCACTCGTCGAGAAGCCGCTCGCGGCGACCGCCGGCGAGGCCCGGGTCATCGCCGCGGCAGCTGCGGCCGCGGCACGGTTCTGTATGGAGGCGCACTGGACGACCTTCCTGCCCAAGTACGACGTGCTCCGCCAGCTGCTCGACGCACGCGTGCTGGGCCAGGTCCTCGCGGTCGTCGCCGACTTCGGCGAGGCCTTCCCCCCGCAGCACAACGTCTTCCGGCCCGAGCTCGCCGGCGGTCCGATGCTCGATCTCGGGACCTACCTCGTCAGCCTCGTGGTCAACGTCCTCGGCCCGAAGCCGGAGAAGGTGCAGGCGGTCAGCTCGACGCTCGGCCTGGGAGTCCCGGCCCAGACCGCGATGATCATGAGGTACGGCGAGCAGCAGGCCGTCCTGCACGCCACGATCCTCACCAACACCCCGAGCACCGCCACGATCGCCGGGACCGACGCGTCCCTGACGATCGACGGCCCCTTCCCCCAGCCGGGAGGGTTCACGCTCACCGCGACCGCGGGCGGGCGCAGCCTGCGGTACGAGGAGGAGCGCACCGCCCACGACGGCGGCCTGCACTACCAGGCCGCCGAGGTCGCCCGGCGCATCAGCAACGGCGAGCTCGAGTCACCGCTGCGGAGCCTCGGGCTGAGCATCGACACCCTCGCCGTCATGGACGAGGTGCGACGGGTGTCCCAGGACGGGCTCGTCGCGCGAGCCGGCGGCCGTTGATGCGGGCGGCCGTCTGGCGGGAGGCGGGACGGGTGTCCGTCGAGGAGCGTCCCCAGCCGGACTGCCCGCCCGGCTGGGTCCTGGTGCAGCCGGAGCTGGTCGGGCTGTGCGGAAGCGACTTCTCGATCGTAGGAGGACACCACGGCCGTGCCGCTCCGCCCCTGGTCCTCGGGCACGAGATGGTCGGCACCGTCGCGGGCTCCGAGCCCGGTAGCCCGCCACCGGGGACGCGGGTCGTCGTCAACCCCCTGTTGCCCTGCGGCCAGTGCTGGTCCTGCCGCAACGAGCTCCCCCACGTCTGCCGCAACCTCCGGCTGATCGGGATCGACCTCGACGGCGCGCTGGCCGAGCTGCTCACCGTTCCCGCCGGCAAGCTGCTGGCCGTCGATCCGGCGACACCGGTAGCCGAAGCAGCGCTCACCGAGCCGCTGGCCGTGGCCGTGCACGCCGTGCGGCGGGCGGCGCTGTCCGCGGAGCAGACAGTGCTCGTCATCGGCGCCGGGCCCATCGGGGTGCTGATCGGTCTGGTCGCCGAGGCAGCGGGATGTCGGGTCATGGTCAGCGAGCCCCACCCCACGCGTCGCCGCCTCGCGACCGACCTCGGACTCGGGACACTCCCGGCCGACGTCGGCCCGCTGGAGGCCTTGTCGGCCGCGACCGGCGGCCAGCTGGCCGACGTCACCTTCGACTGCGCCGGTCGTCCGCCGGTGGCCGCGCTGCTCTCGGCCGTGACGCGCGTCCGGGGCACCATCGTCCTCGCCGGGCTCTACGGCGCTCCCGCAGCGATCGACCTGCACGCCATCACGTTCGCCGAGCAGGCCCTCATCGGCTCCAGGGTCTACACCCACGCCGACTTCGGGCACGCCATCTCGCTCGTCGAGGGCGGCACCCTCGTGCTGGGCCGGCTCGCCGTGCAGACCTTCCCGCTCGACGCCGTCGGCCGGGCCTTCGAGGCAGCACGCCAGGGCGAGACGCTGAAGGTGCTGGTCGACGTCAGGCGATGACGGAAGGGTTTCCCCGCAGGACTGGTCGCTCCGCGGCAGGCGTGGGTCGAGGCCGCGTCCGCGGTTCAGCGTGGCCATCCTCCCCTCCGGGCCGGTGCGCGGTTTCGGGTTGGCTGGCACCCTGAAGGACATGTCCCTCCGTGGTGTCGAGCTCGCCCAGCCGCTGCCGGGGTCCGACTCGGTCCGCGAGCCGGTCCAGCACCGGGTACGGGCGCGCTCCGGCACCGCGACACACGCGGCACCTCAGCCCGAGCGTGCCATGGTCGAAGGACCAGGCGGTCCGGCCCGGTGAGCCGACCCCGCCGACCCGGCTGGTTCTCGAACCTGCGCGAGTCGAAGTCGACCCCCCGTGTGGTCCTGACGGACACTCCCGTCCCGGCAGCCTCCACACCTGAACCACAGCCTGTTGCCAAGAACCTTTCCTACGCTGCCGGCATGGACCGCTCCGGAGCTGGACGGCCGCGCGGGTTCCGCGAGCAAAGCGAGGCCGAGCTCGCTCGGCCGGCGACGGACGTCCAGGGTCCGGCGACCACCCCGGTGCGGGTCGGGTCCGCGGGCCTGGGGTCAGCGCTGGGGCCGCGCCCGGCGTGGCGGTGGGTGCTGGCGGCCGCCGCGCTGCTCGGCGCGCTCGTCCTGGTCATCGCCGTCCTGGCCTTCAGGCTCGGAGCCACCTCCGGCGCGGCGACCGACGCGGCCTCGACCGCGCCGACGCCCACCCCGGCGGCAACGGCCACCCCGCTTCCGGTGCCCGACCTTTACCGCCAGGTCGTGCCGTCGGTCGTGCTGGTCACCACCTCGAAGGGCTCGCTCGGATCGGGCACGGTCGTGACCGACACCGGGACCGTGCTCACCGCCAACCACGTCGTCTCGGGTGGGGGCGGCATCTCGATCGTCTTCGCCGACGGCACCAGGTCCGCCGCGACGATCAGCACCCGGAACCAGAAGACCGACACCGCCACGCTGACCCCGGCCAGGCTGCCCGAGGTCGTGGTCGCCGCGACCGTCGGCGGTGGGGTCGCCGTCGGCGACGACGTGGTGGCCATCGGCAACCCGCTGGGCCTGCGGGACAGCACCAGCGCGGGTGTCGTCTCAGGTCTGGGGCGCACGACGAAGACGGAGGCGGGCTCGGTGTCCGGCCTGATCCAGTTCGACGCCGCCGTCAACCCCGGCAGCTCCGGCGGACCGCTGTTCGACGCCCAGGGGCTGGTCGTCGGCGTGGTGGTCTCGATCGCCGATCCGGGCAAGGACGACGCCTTCGCGGGGATCGGGTTCGCCGTCCCGATCGGCTCGGCACTCGGCGCCGGCACCGGGGCCGGGCCGGGCGAAGGTGGCCAGCTGTGAGCCGGACCCGGCTCGGGTCCGTGTCGGTAACCAGGAGAGGAACGTCATGACGGAGATATCTGGGCGCGCTCCACGTTTCGGGGTCAAGAGCTGCGCCCGATCTCGCTCGTTCGTCGCGGTTGCGGGCGACGGAGCTCGGCGTCGGGCCCGAACCGCGTCTCGCCCGGAACCGCTCCTCACTCCCGAGAGGCTTCGCTGATGACCAACCCGCTCGAGCCCGTGCTGTTCGAGGTGAAGCGCACGATCGTCGGCCAGGACGTGCTGCTCGAACGGATGGCGATCGCCATGCTGGCCGGGGGCCACCTCCTCGTCGAGGGCGTGCCGGGGCTGGCCAAGACCCTGGCGGTGAAGTCGCTGGCCGCCGCGATCGGAGGTGAGTTCCAACGGATCCAGTTCACCCCGGACCTGGTGCCGGCCGACCTGGTCGGGACCCGGGTCTACCACCAGCGCTCCGGCGAGTTCGAGGTGTCGCGCGGGCCGGTGTTCACCAACCTGCTCCTGGCGGATGAGATCAACCGTGCCCCGGCGAAGGTGCAGAGCGCGCTGCTGGAGGTGATGCAGGAGCGCCAGGTGACGATCGGCCGGGAGACTCATCGCCTGCCGGAGCCGTTCCTGGTAATGGCGACCCAGAACCCGATCGAGTCCGACGGCACCTATCCGCTCCCCGAGGCGCAGGTCGACCGCTTCATGATGAAGGTCGTCGTGGGCTACCCCACCGCGCCCGAGGAGCACGCGATTGTCGCGCGGGCCATCCGGCCGGCCGGTCCACCCCAGGTGATGCTCACACCTGAGGACCTGATGGCGATGCGGGCGAGCGTCGGCCAGGTCTACGTCGACCCCGCCGTCGTCGACTACGCCGTCCGGCTCGTCGCGGCCACCCGCTCGCCGGGCACGGTCGGCGCCGGCGACCTGGAGCGCTACGTGACCTTCGGCGCGAGCCCCCGCGCCACGATCGCCCTGGTCCTCGCCGGCCGGGCGCTGGCGTTCCTGAGGGGCCGCGACTACGTGCTGCCCTACGACATCGACGAGGTGGCCCTCGACGTGCTGCGGCACCGGTTGGTGCTGTCGTACGAGGCCCTGGCGGACGACCTCGACGCCGACACCATCCTGACCAGGGTGCTGCGGGCGGTACCGGTGCCGGACGTGGTGCTGCAGCCGTGAAGGCGAGCCCATCCACTAGGGGGACGACCCCCCTGACCCCCCGTACGGGCTCAGCATCACCAGGGGGGACGACCCCCTGACCCCCCGTACAGGCTCGACGCCCGACCGGTTGCTGCAACGGCTGGAGTGGCGCGTCGTCCGCCGGCTGGACGGCCGGTTCCAGGGCGGGTACCGCACCTCGCGCCGGGGCAGCGGTCTCGACCTCGCGGGCCTGCGGCCCTACGTGGACGGCGATGACGCCCGCCACATCGACTGGAACGTCACCGCCCGGCTCGACGAGCCGCAGGTGCGGGAGTTCCACGAGGACCGCGAGCTGACGTCGTGGCTGGTCCTGGACCGGTCGGCGTCGATGGTGGCCGGTGGTCCTGGCCGCGGCAAGCAGGACGTGCTCGCCGAGCTGGCGCTCGTGCTGGCCAGGCTGCTCGGGCGCCACGCCAACCTGGTCGGCGCCGTCCTGTACGACGCCGACGCGGTCCGCGTCGTGCGGCCCCGGACGGGCCGCAACCAGGCGTTGCGGATCGCCCACGAGCTCGAGCGGCCGGCGGAGTCCCGGGCGAGGGTGACGACGGACCTGGGCGCGATGCTCGACGCCGTGACGGCGTTGGCCCAGCGCAGCCTGGTCGTGGTGGTCTCGGACCTGATCGGCACCGGTGCGTGGGAACGCCCGCTCATCCGGCTCGCGCACCGCAACGACGTGGTGGCGCTGCGGGTGGTCGATGACACCGACGACGCGCTTCCCGAGGTCGGCCTGATCGTGGTCCAGGACGCCGAGACGGGCGAGCAGCTGCTGGTGGACTCCGCTGATCCGGTGTTCCGTTCCCGCTTCCGGGCGGGCGTGCAGGAGCGGGAGGAGGCGCTCCGGTCCGGGATGCGCCGGGCCGGGGTGCCGCTGCACCGTGTCGAGACCGGGAGCGACCTCGTCGAGACCCTGCTGGGCCTGGTCGCCGAGACCGGACGGAGGCGCCTATGAGCTTCTCCCATCCCCTGCTGCTCGCGTTCGCCCTGCTGGTCGCCGCGGGGCTGACGACCGGCGCGGTGCTCGCGGCCCGGCGCCGCTACGCGGTCCTCGCCGCCGCAGGGGTCGCGTTACCGGCCGGGCGGCGGATCCACCCCGGCGTATGGCTCTCCCTCGCCGGGGTCGTGCTCCTGGCCGTGGCGTCGGCGGGACCGGCCGCTGCCCTGCCCGTCGCCCGGAGCGCCGGCACGGTCATCCTGGCGATGGATGTCTCCACCAGCATGGGTGCCGCCGACGTCAGCCCGAGCCGGCTCGCCGCCGCGCAGCAGGCGGCGCTCAGCTTCGTCGACGCGCAGCCCGAGAGCGTGGACATCGGTGTCGTCGGGTTCGACCAGGGAGCACTGACGACCTCTCCGCCCGGCGTCGACCGGGTCGCGACCAGAGCCGCCGTGCAGGACCTACGGCTCGCCGGAGGGACCTCACTGGCCTCGGCCATCCTCGGGTCGCTCAGCGCCATCACCGGGAAAGCGGTCACCGTCGGCGAGGACGGCACCCTGCCCGACCTCGGCTCCTGGAGCTCGGCCACGATCGTGCTGTTCTCCGACGGGGAGAACGGCGGCGGCCGGGGCGAGGACGGAGCCGGCGCGCCGGCCACGGCGGCGGCGGCGACGATCGCCCAGAACGCCGGCGTCCACATCGAGACGGTCGGTGTCGGTACCGCCACGGGTGCCACGGTCGAGGTCAACGGCTACCAGCTGCACACGGCGCTGGACACCGACACCTTGACCACCCTCGCGCAGAGCACGGGCGGCAGCTACCACCCCGCCTCCGACGCGGCCCAGCTCGACAGCGTCGCCTCCACCATCGACCTCCGGCTGACCGTGGCCACGCAGGACGTGCCGCTCGCCGGCGGGATCACCGCCGTCGCGCTCGCGCTGCTGGCCGCCGGCGCGCTGCTGACCCTCGCCCGGACGGGAAGGATCGTCTGATGCCGTTCACGTGGCCCTGGGCTCTGCTGTCGCTGCTCCTCGTCCCGCTGGTCGTCGGCGCCGGCTGGCTCCTGCGCCGCCGACGCCGGCGGGCGGCGGTCCGGGTCACCTCGGTCGCCCTGGTGCGCGCCGCGCTGCCCCCACGCACCCGTTGGGTCCGGCTGCTTCCGAGCGCGTTGCTCCTGCTCGGGTTCGCCGTCCTCGGTCTCGGCGCGGCCCGGCCGCAGGCCAGCGTGCCGATCGCGTCCAGCTCGACCACCATTATGCTGGCCATGGACGTGTCCCGCTCCATGTGCTCCACGGATGTGGACCCCAACCGGCTCACCGTCGCGCAGCGCGCGGCGATCTCGTTCATCCAGGCTCAGCGTGCGGGCACGAAGATCGGCCTGGTCACCTTCGCCGGCGTGGCCGGCATGCAGGTGCCGCCGACCGCGGACACCGACAAGCTGATCGAGGCGGTCAACAACGAGACCACGGCGCGCGGGACGGCGATCGGCTCGGCCATCCTCACCTCGCTCGACGGCATCGCCGCCATCGATCCCACCGTGGCCCCGACCGGCGTGGACGCGGAGTCCGCACAGCGGTCGGGCTACGCCGCCGACGTGATCGTCGTGCTGACCGACGGCGCGAACACCCAGGGCGTCGAACCGTCGACAGCCAGCGAAGCGGCAGCCGTCCGCGGCGTCCGCGTGTTCACCATCGGGTTCGGCACCACCACTCCCGCCCAGGCGGCCTGCACCGGCCAACAGGTCAGCGGGGCCGGGGGCGGCTTCGGCGGCGGCGGAGGCTTCGGGGGCGGAGGAGGCGGGGGCGGGGGCCGCAGTCCGCTCGTGGCCGACGAGGGCGCGCTGAAGCAGGTCGCCGACACCACCGGGGGCACGTACTACAAGGCCGAGAACGCCGACCAGCTGCAGACCGCCCTGGCGGACCTGCCCCGCCACGTCTCGCTGGTGAAGAAGCACGTGGACGTCGCGTCGTGGTTCGCGGCCGCGGGAGGCCTGCTCGTGACCCTCGCCATCGGTCTCTCCCTGTGGTGGAACAGGATCCGCGCGCCACGGGGCAACGGGGCCGGCCCCGGCCGGTGACCTGGCTCGACGGGACCGGGCCGCCGGCTCAGCCCCCGGGTCCCCCACCACCGCCCTGGCGACCACCGCCCCGACGAGCTCGTCACGGCGACGAGGAGGGCCCCGCTCTGGGCATCGCCAGGAGGTGACGTCGCCGCCTCTGCGAAACCTGTGGGCGCGAACCGCGACGGTCGCCCCTCGAGGGTCACAGCAGAACCACAGGGAAGACACACCGGAGCGCAGGAAGGCCACGTACCTTTCAGCCCGTGAACGTGAACCCCAGCCCAACCACCTCGACGGCCCCGGTGTCTCGGCGACTGTTCCTCGCAGGCGTGCCGGCCGTCCTCCTCGCCGCAGCCGGCTGCGGTGCCGCGTCGGGGGCGGCCAGCCCGGCGTCCCCGTCCGCGGCCTCGACCGCCTCCGCAGCCGGCCCCGCCGCTTCGGGTGGCGTGGCTGCCCTGGCCCAGGCCTTCTACCGAACCCTCGACGCCGACCAGCAGTCCACCGTGCTCCTGGACTACAGCCTGGCCAACGCCAAGCGGTGGTCCAACCTGCCCCAGGGACTGCTGACCGGTGACGGCGGCGGCATGCCCTCAGGGAGCATGCCGTCCGCAAGCATGCCCAGCGGTGGCCCGGGTGCCGGTTCGGACGCGCCCGGTGGCGGTCCTGGTGGAGGTGGCGGCGCCAGCCAGTCGCGGGTCGGGATCAACCTGGGCGCCCTCGACGACCAGCAGCTGGCCGCGTTCACGACGCTGCTCAAGGCCGCGACCGGTAGCGCGAGCGGCCTCGGCTACGACGAGCTCGAGCAGCAGCTGAACGCGGACGACTACCTCGGCACCCACGGGGGAGGCGACACCTACGGACGGAAGAACTTCTACGTCGCCCTGCTCGGCAGCCCGTCGGACTCCGGCACCTGGGAGTTCCAGTTCGGTGGACACCACATGGCCGTCGCGAACACCTACGTCGACGGCCAGCTGGCCGGGGCCACCCCCTCGTTCCGAGGCGTCGAGCCGAACACCGCCTTCGAGCTGAACGGGAGGACGAACCAGCCGCTCAGGGTCAAACAGGCCGCGTTCACGGCTCTGCTGGCCGGGCTGTCCGCCGACCAGCTCGCCACCGCCAAGCTGACGGACACCTTCACCGATCTCGTGCTGACCCCCGGCAAGGACTGGCAGTTCCCCGCCTCCCGCTCCGGCGTCAAGGTCTCGACCCTGTCGGCGGGACAGAAGAAGCTGACGCTCGCCGCCATCGCGACCTATGTCGACGACATCGCCGACGACGACGCGAAGACCATCCTGGCCAGGTACGAGGGCGAGCTGGACAGCACCTCCGTCGCCTGGTCGGGCACGACCGCCCTGACCGAGCAGAACGACTACGTCCGCATCGACGGCCCCTCGGTATGGATCGAGTTCTCCATGCAGCACGGCATCGTGCTCTCGGGGAACCACCCGCACTCCGTCTGGCGCGACCGGTCGACCGACTACGGCGGAACCAAGAGCTGATGCGTCCGGGGTCCCCTCAGGTGGCACTCGTCCGGCTGCTGAGGGCCGTCGCCGTCGTCCTCGCGTGCGCCTGCGCGGCGCTGCTGGCCGCGCCGGCCGCCTCCGCCCACATGGTGCCCACGTCGAGCGTCCAGCTCGACGTCGGCGCGGATGCGGTCACCGCGCTGGTGTCGATCCCCGTGACCGACGTCGAGGCGGCGAGCGGCCTCGACCTCGGCAGCGGCTCCCAGCCGGAGGTGGACGAGCAGGCTGCGGCAGTCCGCTCCTACCTGCTCGCCCACGTCGAGCCGACGAGCGACGACGGCCGGGCCTGGTCCACCACGGTCGGCGCACTCACGGTGAGCGAGACGGGCAACCCGGCCACGACGGGGGTGTACGCCCAGCTGCAGGCCATCGTGGTGCTGACCCCGCCGGCCGGCGCCGGGGACCGCTCGTTCAACCTCGGCTACGACGCCGTCGTCGATCGCGTCGCCACCCACGTGGTGATCGTCACCGTGCGCTCGGACTGGGCCAGTGGCCACGTCGACGACCCCTACGAGGTCGGCGTGGTCCAGCGCGACACCGTCACCGACACCGTCCAACCGCTGCACGTCGATCTCGGCACGGGCAGCAGCTATCGCGGCTTCCTCAGCATGGTCGCCCTCGGCATGCAGCACATCAGGGAGGGCACCGACCACCAGCTCTTCCTGCTGACCCTGCTGCTGCCGGCTCCGTTGCTCGCGCGCCGCCGCCGGTGGACCGGCGTGGTCTCGCGCGGCCGGGCGTTCCGACGGGTCGGCACCATCACGCTCGCCTTCACCCTCGGCCACTCGACGACGCTTGCTCTCGGCGCACTGGGAGTACCGGTCCCCCAGCACCTCGTCGAAGCGGCCATCGCCGCCAGCATCCTCGTGGCCGCCGGACACGCCCTGCGTCCGCTCTTCCCCGGCCGCGAGGCGCTGGTCGCGGCCGCGTTCGGGCTGGTACACGGCCTCGCCTTCTCCACAACGCTGCGTGACCTCGACCTCCGCGGGTCCCGGCTGGTGCTGTCCCTGCTGGGGTTCAATCTCGGTATCGAGGCGATGCAGCTGATCGTGGTCGCTCTCGTCCTGCCGCCGCTGATCCTGCTCGCTCGTTGCGGGCGCTACCGGACCCTGCGGGTGGTCGCATCCCTGGCCACGGGGGTCGCGGCCGCCGGCTGGCTGGCCGCGCGCATCGGCGCCGCCAACCCCGTTGCCGTCGCCGCTGACCAGCTCGGCGTCGTCTCGCTCCCGGTCGTGCTGACGCTCTGGCTGGTGGCCGCCGGCCTGACCCTGGCCCGACGACCTCAGCCCAGCGCCGGTCCGCCGTCGCTGAGCGTCAGGCCGGCCGGGTGGACCTCGTTGCGGGGTCTACCGGCCGCCGGGCCGGACGGGACGCCCCGTGGCCAACGACTCCTGGGCCGCGTCGGCCGCCGCAGCCGCGGCCACGGCGTCCTCCGGGGTGCACGGGTTCGCCCGCTCGCCCCGGACGAGCTCGGTGAAGGCGACGAGCTCGGCCCGGTAGGCCGCCGCGAAGCGCTCGGCGAACGTCCGGTGCGGTGGGCCGGCCGGGAAGACCACTCCCGGCTCAGCCGACCGCAGCGCCGTCGCGTGGTCGAGGCCCACCAGGAGCGAACCCTGCGAACCCTGGATCTCGAGCCGGACGTCGTGGCCGGCGCCGTTGTAGCGGCTCGCCGAGACCGAGGCGAGGGTGCCGTCGGCCAGCGTGACCAGGGCGAGCGCGCTGTCCACGTCACCGACCGCGCCGATGGCCGGGTCGCCCCGGTTGGAGCCGCGGGCGTAGACCTCGACGATGTCGGAGTCGGTGAGCCAGCGGAGGATGTCGAAGTCGTGCACCGAGCAGTCTCGGAAGAGGCCCCCTGAGGTGCGCAGGAAGTCGATCGAGGGTGGCGACATGTCGCAGGTCACGGCCCGCATCGCGTGGATCCAGCCGAGCTCGCCGGCCGCGTAGGCCCGTTTCGCCTCCAGGTAGCCGCGGTCGAATCGCCGCTGGTGCCCGATCATCACCTCGCCGCCGTGCCTACGGATGTGCTCCAGCACCGGTAGCGAGGTGGCCACGTCCGCCGCCACCGGCTTCTCGCAGAAGACCGGGATCCCGGCCTCGACCCCGGCCCGGATGAGCTCCGGGTGCGTGCCGGTCCCGGTGGCGACGACCAGGCCGTCGATGCCCCGCCCGACCAGCTCGGGCACCGACCCGACGAACTCCGCCCCCAGCTCGGTGGCCACGGCCTGTCCGTGCTCGGCCGCCACGTCGGTCAGGACGAGCTGCAGGTCCCCGCCGCGCTGCCGGAGGTCCTGCCGCAGGGCAGCGATGGTCCGGGCGTGCATGACGCCGATGCGACCGACCCCGACCAGCCCGAGCGTGAGGTCAGCCATGATGTCTCCTGGAGGTCGGTCGCGACGAGGGCGGGGCGGGGCGCCGCTCAGTCGTTCTGCGGGAAGCCCAGGTTGAGGCCGCCGTGGCTCGGGTCGAGCCAGCGCGAGGTGATGACCTTGCCGCGGGTGAAGAAGTGGACGCCCTCGATGCCGTGGGCGTGGCTGTCGCCGAAGAGCGAGTTCTTCCACCCGCCGAAGGAGTAGTAGGCCATCGGCACCGGGACGGGGACGTTGATCCCGATCATGCCGACCTGCACCTCGTTCTGGAACTGCCGCGCGGCGCCACCGTCGTTGGTGAAGATGGCGGTGCCGTTGCCGTACGGGTTGTCGTTGATCAACTTGACCCCCTCGGCGTAGCTGTCGACCCGGACGACCGAGAGCACCGGGCCGAAGATCTCGTCGGTGTAGATGCTCATGTCGGTGGTCACGTGGTCGAACAGCGTCGGGCCGACGTAGAAGCCGTCGCCGTCGCTGTCGGGCTGGACCGACCGGCCGTCGACCACGAGGGTCGCGCCGGCCTGCTCGCCCGCGTCGACGTAGCCGGTCACCCGGTCCCGGGCGACGGCGGTGACCAGCGGTCCCATGTCACAGCCGCGGCGACCGTCACCGGTCCGCAGCCCGACCGTGCGCTCCTTGATCTTGCCCACCAGCTCGTCGGCGATCGGGCCGACGGCGAGCACGGCGGAGATCGCCATGCACCGCTCCCCCGCCGAGCCGTAGCCGGCGTTGACGGCCTGGTCCGCGGCCAGGTCGAGATCGGCGTCCGGGAGCACCAGCATGTGGTTCTTCGCCCCGCCCAGGGCCTGCACCCGCTTGCCGTGGCTGGTACCGGTCTCGTAGACGTACCGCGCGATGGGGGTGGACCCGACGAAGGAGATCGAGGCCACGTCGGGGTGGGTGAGCAGGCCGTCCACGGCCACCTTGTCGCCGTTCAGGACGTTGAAGACGCCGTCGGGCAGCCCGGCCTCCTTCCACAGCTCCGCCATCCACAGTGCTGCGCTCGGCACCTTCTCACTCGGCTTCACCACCACGGTGTTGCCGGTCGCGATGGCGATGGGGAAGAACCACATCGGCACCATCGCCGGGAAGTTGAACGGGGAGATGATCCCCACGACGCCCAGCGGCTGGCGGACCGAGTGCACGTCGACCTTGGTCGAGGCGTTCTCGGTGAACGCCCCCTTGACCAGGTGCGGCATCCCGCAGGCGAACTCGACCACCTCCTGGCCGCGGCTCACCTCGCCGAGGGCGTCGGAGAGCACCTTGCCGTGCTCGCTGGTGATGATGGCCGCCAGCTCCTCCTTGCGGGCGTTCAGCAGCTCGCGGAAGGCGAACAGGATCTGGGTCCGCCTGGCCAGGGACGTGTCCCGCCAGGCCGGGAAGGCGGCGCGGGCAGCCGCGACCACCGCCTCGACGTCGGCCTCCGACGCCAGCGCCAGCTGCGCGCTGACCTCGCCGGTCGCGGGATTGGTCACGTCGGAGAAGCGGCCGCCGCTGCCCTCGAACGTCGAGCCGTTGCGCCAGTGGTGGAGCGTCGATGCCATGAGTGTCTCCTCGTCGAAGGTGGGTGGTGTCAGGTGGTGAGAGAGGTGGAGGCCGCGGCACCGGTGCCGGCGCCGAAGTGGCGGTCGAGCAGGTCGAGTGCCTTGTCCCGCTGCCGCTCGGAGACGCCGCGCGCGTCCTCCTCGAAGCCGAAGACGCAGCTGGAGACGGTGCCGTCGAAGCCGACCGCGGCCAGGGCGGCGAACACGGCCTCGTAGTCGACCTCGCCGCGGCCCATCTCCATGTGCTGGTGCACCCGGACCGAGTTGCCGGGCGGGTTGGTGATGTAGCGCAGGCCGTTCGAGGCCGTGTGGTCGAACGCGTCGGCCAGGTGCACGTAGCGCAGCTTCTCCGCCGCTGCCCCGATGACTGCTGCTGCGGGATGGCCCTGGTGGAAGGCGTGCGGCGTGCAGTAGAGAAAGCCGATCCAGTCCCGGTTCAGCCCCCGGACCAGCTGGAGCGCCTCCAGGCCGTCCTCGACGAAGTCGTCGGGGTGCGGCTCCAGGACCAGCGAGATCCCCTCCCGCTCGAAGACGGGCAGCAGCTCGTCGAGAGACTTCAGGAACTGGGCCTCGGCGTGCTCGGCCGCCTCCGGCCGGCCGTTGAACTCGGTGTTGATCGTGTCCACGCCGAGGTCGACCGCGATCTGGATGGTCCGCTTCCACGCTCGCACCGCGGCGACCCGCTCGTCCTCGCTGGGACCGGACCAGCGCAGCACCGGCAGCAGCGAGGCGATGCCCACGCCGGCGTCGGCCGCCACCTTCCGCAGCTTGCGCACGCCGGCGTCGTCGACCCGGGGGTGCTTGAAGAACGGCACGAAGTCGGCCTTCGGCGAGAGCTCCATCCACGCGTAGCCGAGGCCGGCCACCACGTCCGGCAGCTCCCACACGCTGTGGGTGGCGAAGAACATCTGCGGGTCGAGGGCCAGCCTCACGTGGCGGCCTCCAGGTCCGGTGCCGTGATCCCCGCGGTAGCCACACCGGCGGTCACCGACGGACCCAGGTCGACGGCCACCTTCTGTCCGGTGCGGACAGCTTCGACGCCGGCCTCGCAGACGGCCACGGCGGCGTAGCCGTCCCAGGCGCCGGGGCCGTCGATCGTGCCCCGGCGGGCGGCGTCCACCCACCGCTGCAGCTCGATGTCGTAGGCGACGCCGAACCGCTCGACGAAGCCGGGGGTGACCGCGCCGCCCCACCGGCCGTCGCCGCTCTTGACCACCAGGTTCTGGTCGAGGCCGATGGTGGCGCTGCCGCGCTCGCCCACGACCTCGGTGCGCACCTCGTACCCCACCCCGGTCCGCACGTAGATCTCGTCGGTGACGATCCGGCCGGACGCGGTCTCGAAGACCACGATCATCGGGTCGGAGACGCCCGCCGGCGCCGCACCGGTGGCTACGCCCTTGATCACCTGGACGCTGATGATCTCCTCGTCCAGCAGGAACCGCGAGACGTCGACCTCGTGCACCACGGAGTCCCTGATCATGAACTCGGAGTTGAAGCTCTCAGGCACGGCGAGGTTCCGGTGCGTGCAGTGGACCACCAGTGGGTTGCCCAGACCACCGTCGGTGATCAATTTCTTGAGCGCGACGTACTCGGGGTCGAAGCGACGCATGAAGCCGACCTGGACAAGCGGCCGGTCGAGCCTGGACTCCTTCTCCACGATCGCGCGGGAGGAGGCGATGTCGGTGGTCAGCGGCTTCTCGCAGAGCACCGGGATCCGTGCGTCGAGGCAGGCATTGACCTGCTCGTCGTGCGCCTTGCCGGGCGTCGCGATCAACACCGCGTCCACGTCCTCGGCGCGGATCGCGGCGATCGGGTCGCTCTCGACCCGGGCGCCGATCCGGGTCGCGATCTCCTCGGCCAAGGCGTCGAAGAAGTCGCTGACCACCGTGACGCGGGCGCCGCGGATCCGGCTGCTGAGCGCCTCCGCGTGGAACGCGCCCATCATGCCGACCCCGAGCACGGCGATCCGGAGCTCCCCCGTTCCCTGAGCCTGTCCGACGGTGCTCATGAGCGGTCCCCCAGGTCGATGTCGGCCCCACTGCAGGAGGCGAGGTAGGTCCGGGTGCGCCTGGCGATCGGCAGCGGCACCTCGGGGGTGGTCGGATACAGGTCGTGCTCGATGATGCCGCTGATGTCACGGCCGAGAGCGCTCAGCGCCTCGAGCAGCGGAGGCATGGCCGGGACGCCGAGGGGCGGCTCGATCATCGAGCCCATCCGGACCGCCTCCGGGAAGGAGAGGTCGGAGTCCAGCACCCGGGCGACGATCTCGGGGTTGACCTGCTTGAGGTGCACGTAGCCGATCCGGTCGGGGTACCTGCCGATCAGCTCCAGGCAGTCCCCGCCGTAGTAGGCGACGTGGCCGGTGTCCAGGCAGAGGTTCACGTACTCGGGGTTCGTCGACTCGAGGAAGCGCTCGATCTCCGGCTGGTAGCCCACGTGGGTGTCGGCGTGGGAGTGGAACTGGACGTGCAGTCCGTACTCCTCCAGGATCCGCCGGCCGAGCTCGTCGGTCTGGCTGGTCAGCAGGGACCACTGCTCGTCGGTGAGGTCGCGGCTCTCCTTCGGAGCGCCCGTCTTGTGGTCCCGCCACGGCTCGGGGATCACCACGATGTGCTCGCCACCGACGGCCTGCGTGAGCGCGGCCACGTCGGCGACCTGCTTCCAGGTGTAGTCCCAGGCGCCGGGCTGGTGGAGGTGGGAGAAGACCGTCCCGGCGAGCACGATCAGGCCGTGCTCGTCGAGCGCTTCCTGCAGCTCGGTCGGCGAGCTGGGCAGGTAGCCGTACGGGCCGAGCTCGATCGCCTCGTACCCGGCTTCGACGACCTCCCGGAGGAAGGTGCTGGCCGGCACCTGCTCGGGGTCGCTGGGGAACCAGACGCCCCACGAGTCCGGCGCCGTGCCGATGATGATCTTGGCTGCCACTACTGCTCCTGCTTCCTTGCTGGGTTGAGGTCTCGGTTGATCATCGACGAGATCAGGACACGTCCGGTGCCGTCGTCGGCCTGCGGGAGGCGGGATTGCTGAGACGAGGGTCGACGGCCTGTTCGGTCCAGGAGTCGCGGACCCAGGTCTGGTCGGGGTGGTCGGAGATCAGCCAGGCCCGCCCGGCCTGGTCGGACCCGGGATGCGGCGGGCCGGCCATCACGTTCAGGTAGTACATGTCGTGGCCCGGGGCGGCGACGCAGGGGCCGTGCCACCCGTAGGGGACGAGGACGGTGTCGCGGTCGTGCACCTCCTCGCAGAGGTCGATCTCGTGGCCCGGCGAGGACGAGGTGCGCATGAAGCCGAGCCCCGGCTCGCCGTGCGGGCCGGCGGCGATCTCGAAGTAGTAGATCTCCTCCAGCTCGGACTCGGTCTCTCCTGCCTCGTCGTGCTTGTGGGCCGGGTAGGACGACCAGTTGCCACCCGGGGTGATCACCTCACACGTGATGATCGCACCGGCCTCCAGAGCCGCAGGCGTGGCGAAGTTGCGCACCTGACGGCTCGACTGGCCCGCTCCGCGCAGCTCGACCGGCACCCCGGCCACCGGTCCGTAGCGCACCGGCAGCCTCCGGTCGGTCCGAGCGCCGCAGAGCGCGAACCGGCCGCCGGCCGCCGAGTGCAGCGTGGCGACGGTGGCGGGAGGCAGGTACGCGAAGTCGGTGGGGCCGGAGAAGACCGACGTGCGCCCGTCGAGCTCGAGGTGCGTCCCGTCAGCCTCGACCGCGAGCGACCCGCTGAGCGGGAGGACCAGCACCTCGTCCCCGGCGGTGTCGAACGTGTGGGTCCCGGCCGGCTCCAACGACAGCACGCGCAGGCTGGAGTAGCCCCAGGACGCCGACTCGGGCGTGACCTCGAGGTCGTACTCCCCCGCCGAACCCGTGCCCGCGGGGACGTAGTAGCCGCTCACCGCGCCACTCATCGCACGAGCGAGACGGCGGTGTCGACCGCCTTCGCCACGTCGTCGTCGGCCGGGTAGAGCAACGTCCGCCCCACCACCAGCCCCCGGACCGAGGGCAGGGCCAGCGCCGCCTGCCAGGAGGCGTAGGTCTCCTCAGGCGAGCCGTCGGGGTCCCCGCCCAGCAGCAGGGTGGGCAGGGTGGTCGACTCCATCACCCGCTCCATCTCGTCGACGACCGGCAGCTTCATCCAGGTGTACGCGCTCGAGGCTCCCAGTCCCTGGGCGATGTGCACGGACTTGATCACCGCGTCCGGGCTGAGGTCGTTGACCACCCGCCCGTCGACCCGCCGCGACATGAACGGCTCGACCAGGGCGATCAGCTCGGCCCGGTTGAGCTCGGTCACGGCCTGGCCGCACTGCTCCAGCGTGGCGACGGTGCCCGGGTCGTCCAGGTCGATCCGGGTGAGCATCTTGGCGCCGTCGAAGCGGGCCTCGACCGTGCCCTGGACGTCGTAGCCGGTCCGCCGGTCGTCCATCTCGAAGGCTGCGCCCTGTAACCCGCCGCGGTTCATCGAGGAGAAGACCAGGTGCCCCTCCAGGGCGCCCATCAGCAGCAGGTCCTCGGCGATGTCGGCGGTGGCCAGCAGGCCGTCCACGCCCGGGCGCGCCAGTGCCGTGGCCAGCCGCTCGAGCAGCTCGACCCGGCTGTTCATGGCTCCGGGACGACCGCCGGCCGACAGGGCTCCCCGCGCGGGGTGGTCGCACGCGATGATCATCAGCCGGCCGTCGGGCCCGAGCAGCTCGCGGCGGCGGCGGGCCAGCAACAGCTGCCTGACCCGCTGCGGCTCGCGGGCGCGCACCTCGTTGATGTCGGCCACGGAGCCGACGAAGCCGGCCGCGGTGGCCCGGACGCCCAGGCCGATGGTCGCGGTCACCGGGACGGCGCCGGAGAGAAGTGGACAGCCAGCCGGTCGGCCAGTGCCTCGTTCGGGTCCCCGCCGGCGATCAGCGTCTCGATCTCGGCCTGGGTGGGCATCGCGGTCGAGCACTCCAGCCGCGAGGCCACGATGGCCCCAGCAGCGTTGGCGTTCTGCAGGATGGTCTCCAGCGGCCAGCCCGCGAGCAGCCCGTGGCAGAGCGAGCCGCCGAACGAGTCGCCGGCGCCCAGGCCGTTCAACGGGCGGATCGGGATCGGCGGGCTCTCCACGCGCTCTCCCGAGCGGGTCTTGGCCAGCACACCTCTCGGACCCTGCTTGACCACGGCGAGCTCGACCCCGGCGGCCAGCAGGGCGTCCGCGGCCCGCTCGGGCTCGGTCTCACCAACGGCCACCTCGCACTCCTCGCGGTTGCCCACGGCCACGCTCACCTGCGGCAGGACGCGCTGGATCTGCTCCGTCGCGTGGGCCGGGGTCGCCCAGAACATCGGCCGGTAGTCGAGATCGAGGACGGTGTGGGTCCGACGAGCCCGGGCCTCGAGCACGGCGTGGTGCGACTCACGGCTGGGCTCTTCGCTCAGCCCGGTGACCGAGAGCCACATCAGCGCCGTGGCACGGACGGCATCGAGGTCGATGTCTTCCGGCCGTACCTGGAGGTCCGGGGCGGTCGGCTTCCGGTAGAAGTACAGCGGGAAGTCGTCCGGAGGGAAGATCTCGCAGAAGGTGACCGGCGTCGCGTACTCGCTGTTGGTGACCACGTGCCGGTCGTCCACCCCGAGATCCCGCAGCTCCCGGCGCACGTAGCGCCCGAACGGGTCGTCGCCGACGCCGGTGATGATCGCGGTCCGCCGGCCCAGCCGGGCGGCGGCGACGGCGACGTTGGCCGTGGTGCCGCCGAGGTACTTGCCGAAGGTCTCGACGTCCTCGAGCCCGACGCCGACCTGCAGGGGGTAGATGTCCACGCCGGCGCGACCGAAGGTCAGCACCTCCAGCGGCGCAGCAGTCCCCTGGCCGCCGACGACGCCCGTGTCGCTGCTCATGTCACTCCTCCTCAGCAGCGGGACACCTCCCGCTACTGCTCTCTGAAACCGTAGGGGCTCCGCCCGATCGGTGTCAATCATTTGTACAGACAAAAGGTCAAGTTGTCTGGGTCGAATCTAGCGGGGCCCCGCCCCGGGTCAGAGGTCGCCCTCGACGACCGGGGACCGGCCGAGCCCGATCGACCGGTCGGTCCGCTCGTCGGCGGTCACCGGCTGGTCTCAGCCGGCCCGCCGACGGTCCTGCTCCAGACCCACCAGGAAACCGGCGCCCCAGCAGACATGCGTGACCGCGAGCACCACCGGGAGCCAGGCCCGGGCCCGGGCCGGCATCGGTCCGGTCGTCAGCGAGCCGACCGTGACCAGGCTCAGGTAGCCCAGCGGTGCAGCGAAGCCCAGCCGGAGCAGCCGGCGTCCGGTGAGCGCTCCGACGGCTCCCGCCGCCGTCCCGACCGCCAGCCCCAGCACCGCGACGGGCGGGGCGAGGTAGCGGGGGTTGGCGGTGTCGGGGTGGCGGCGGATGACCTCGCGACGCCACTTGCCGGTGTCGTACATCTGCTGGGCCAGGGCGCGCAGCGACGAGCGCGGCCGGTAGGTGACGCGCAGCTCCGGGGAGAACCAGATCCGGCGCCCGCTGCCCCGTAGCCGGTGGTTGAGCTCCCAGTCCTGCGCCCGGTGCATGGTCTCGTCGAAGCCGCCGACGGCCTGCAGCGCCTCGCGCCGGAACACGCCGAGGAACACAGTCTCCGCCTCACCGGCCGGGGAGGAGGTCAGGTGGAACCTCGACCCACCCAGACCCACCCGGCTGGTGTACGCCGAGGCGACAGCCTGCTCGAACGGGGTCGTCCCCTGGGCGTCCATCACGCCGCCCACGTTCGCCGCGCCCGTCTCCTCGAGCAGCTCGACCGCGCGGCGGATGTAGCCGTCGGTGAGCTCGCCATGACCGTCGACCCGGACGATGATGTCGTGCCGCGCGGCCGCCACGCCGGCGTTGAGGGCGTGCGGCGTCCGCCCCGCCGGGTTGGGCACCACCCGGATCCGGGCGTCACCGGCGGCGATCCCGGCGGCGATCTCGGCCGTCTCGTCCCGACTCGGCCCGATCGCCAGCACCACCTCGAGCTCGCCGGGGTACTCCTGGTCCAGCACCCGGCCCACCGCGGCGGCCAGGTGCCGCTCCTCGTTGAGCACGGGCATGACCACGCTCACGCCGGGCCAGTCCGCGCTGCTCACCGGGTCATCCTGTCAGCGCCTGAGGCGTCAGGCCGCACAGACCGCCGTCAGGTCGTCGGTGTCGGCCTTGGAGTTCGTGCTGCCGCTCTGCTTCTTCTTCTTGGCTGAGCTCGACGCGGTCGGGGTCGCCGCCGGGCTCGGGTTGTCCTTGGCTTCCGACGCGGCGATCTTGGCGGCCACGGCCGAGCGGATCACCGAGAACTTCGGCGCCCCGGGCTGGATCAGCGGGGGCACGACGGCCAGGCTCGAGGTGGGCAGCTTCTTGGCCTTGAGCGCCAGCTCCATCATCGCGTTGACCTGGGAGGTGGGCACGTTGGTGGCGACGACTTCCTTGCCGGCGGCGGCGATCTTGTTGAACTTGGTCAGCACGGTGGTCGGGTCGAGCTGGTCGAGCATCGCGTTCATCACGCACTTCTGCCGAACCATCCGGTCGTAGTCGCTGGAGTCCGAGCGCGAGCGCGCGAACCACAACGCCTCGCGGCCGTTCAGGTGCCGGTTCTTGCCCGCCTCGACGTAGCCGTAGATCTTGACGTGGCCGCCGCCGATGGGGACCCGCCGGTAGACGTCCATCGTGATGCCACCGACGGCGTCGACCAGGTCCTCGAAGCCCTTGAGGTCGATCAGCGCCCAGTAGTTGAGGTGCAGTCCGGTCGCGCCCTCGATCGCCTCCATGGTGGCCTGCGCGCCCGGGTTGCGGACGCCCGGATAGAGGTCCTTGTGCTCGCTCGCGTAGGTGTAGATCGCGTTGAGCATGCAGGAGTGGTCGGGGCAGGAGTAGCCGTGCGGGAACTTCGCGTGCATCGGCGAGGACTCCGGGAACGGCACGTCCTCGAGGTTGCGCGGCAGGCTGATCAGCACCGTCCGACCCGTCTGGGCGTCGACGCTGGCCACCGTCATGCTGTCCGGTCGCAGCCCGACCCGGTCGGCCCCGGCGTCCCCGCCCAGCAGCAGCACGTTGTAGCGACCGGCCTTGGCCTCGTGGTCGCCGCCGCCGGCGAAGACGGTGGCCATGAAGTCGCGTTGGGAGGAGACCACCGCCGCCGAGGCGAACAGCCCGCCGACCACCGCGAAGACCAGACCGACGTTGAGGGCGGCGAACCCGAGCCGGTGCCGTCGGGCCAGCTCGGGCGGCCGGGAGATCCGCCACGCGTCCAGGAACAGCAGGCCCCAGCCGATACCCATCGCGATCAGCAGGACCTGGACCACGCGCAGGGTGGGACCGAAGGTCAGCAGGCCGACGACGCCGCTGCGCCAGACCAGGGCGAGCACGCCGACGAGGGCCAGCACCACCCAGAGCGCCACCCAGATCCGTACGGCCACGCGGCCGACCCGGCGGCTGCCTGCCGCGATCTGGGCGGAGCCGGGCAGCACGAGAGTCATCCCGAGGAAGGTCAGACCGCGACGCAGCTTCACCCGCTCGCTGCGCTCCTGGGCGGTGCTCAGCGAAGCCGAGAGGCGGCGCGGGTCGTCCGCCGTGCTAGTCGACACGTGGGGCCTTTCGGTCTTGCGGGCAGGTCGGTTCCGGCGGCGCCCGCCCCCAGAATTCGCAGCCAGTATCGTCGTGATCCGGTTCGCGACCGGCCCTGCCACGCCGTGGCCGCGCCATTTCCTCGTGGGCGGGACACTCTCCGACGAGTACCCTCGGGCCATGCCGCACAGCCGCGAGGACGACCTCGACTGGCTCTACGACCGGGGGTCGAAGCACGCCGAGCCGGAGCCGACCCGGGTGCTGTCCGCTCCCCCGGCCGTCGTGCCCGAGCGACCGCCGCTGCCCCCCGGATACCCGGCCACACCCAGCTACCCGTCGGTGCCCGGCTACGGCCAGGCCGGTCGAGGGCCTCAGCCGGGCCGGCCACCCGGACCGCCGCCCCCGCCGGACGGTCCCCCGGAGACACCGGCAACGAGGCCGGCTCGACGGCGCCGGCCCGTCCGGAACACCCTGCGGGCCCTGGCGCTGCTGCTGGTGCTCGCGCTGGCCTGGTTGTTCGGGGTGCCGGCCTACGCATGGCAGCAGGTCAGCCACGTCGACGACGCGCCGTCGGGCCAGCGGCCGGCGGACCAGCCCGGCACCACGTTCCTGCTCGTCGGCTCCGACTCCCGGGAAGGGCTGACCAAGGCCCAGCGCAAGAAGCTCGGCACCGGCTCGGTCGCCGGTCAGCGGACCGACACGATCATGCTGGTCTCGGTCCCGCCCGGCGGCAAGCCGGCCCTGGTCTCACTCCCCCGCGACTCCTACGTGGACGTGCCCGGGCATGGCAAGGACAAGATCAACGCGGCGTTCGCCTACGACGGCCCGAAGCTGCTGGAGCAGACGATCGAGCAGAACACCGGCCTGCGGATCGACGGCTACCTCGAGATCGGGCTCGGCGGGTTCGCCGACGTCATCGACGCCTTGGGCGGCATCAGGATGTGCCTGCCGAAAGCGATCCGCGACCAGGACAGCCACCTCGACCTGCCGAAGGGCTGTCAGGTCCTGGACGGCACCAACGCGCTCGGTTACGTCCGGATGCGCAAGGCCGACCCGCTCGGTGACCTCGGACGGGTGCAGCGGCAGCGGGCCATGCTGGCGGCGGTGGCCGCCAAAGCGGCGTCGCCGGCCACCGTGGCGAACCCGGTCCGGTACTGGCGGCTCAACCACGCGGCCGCCGAGTCGGTGGTGCTGGGCGAGGACACCTCGTTCACCCAGGTCGCCTCCCTCGCGCTGGCGATGCGCAAGATCGCCGGCGGGGACGGCCTCACGCTGACGGTGCCGGTGTCCGACCCGGGCGCCTCGACCCCGGTCGGTTCCGCCGTCCTCTGGGACCAGACCAAGGCGGCGGACCTGTTCGGCGACCTCGCCCGCGGCGACACCTCCGACCTGAAGAAGTACGCCGGCTGAGGTCCCAACTACGTAACGACACACCATCTTCTAAGCGATCCGGGTAAGAATTTAACCGCGCCACCACGTGCTGCCAGCGGTGGGCGGTGAGCTCGCACCGACCTCGTCGGTCGCCCCGCCCACCTCTGGCCTGATGTCTCCGCGTCGACCCGCTGTGCTACCCGGGCAGCCCGGCGAGCAGCTGGCGCGCCATCACGATCCGCTGCACCTGGTTGGTGCCCTCGTAGATCTGGGTGATCTTCGCGTCCCGCATCATCCGCTCCACCGGGTAGTCGCGGGTGTAGCCGTAGCCGCCCAGCAGCTGGACGGCGTCGGTGGTGATCGCCATCGCGGTGTCGGAGGCGAAGCACTTGGCCGCCGCCCCGAAGTAGGTCAGGTCGGCGTCGCCGCGCTCGGACTTGGCGGCCGCGGTGTAGGTGAGCTGGCGGGCGGCCTCCAGCTTCATGCCCATGTCCGCGAGCATGAACTGGAGGCCCTGGAACTCCGCGAGGGCCCGGCCGAACTGCTGACGCTCCTTGACGTACCCGAGGGCGTAGTCGAGCGCCCCCTGGGCGATGCCCACGGCCTGGGCCGCGATGGTCACCCGGGTGTGGTCGAGCGTCCGCATGGCGGTGGCGAAGCCCGTTCCCTCGGCCCCGATGATGCGGTCGCCGGGAATCCGGACGTCGTCGAGGTAGACCTCGCAGGTGGGCGAGCCCTTGATTCCCAGCTTCTTCTCCGGCGAGCCGAAGGAGACGCCCTCGTCGGCGCGCTCGACCACGAAGGCGCTGATGCCCCTGGACCGGGCGGCCGGGTCGGTGACGGCGAAGACGGTGTAGAGGTCGGAGACGCCGGCGTTGGTGATCCAGCGCTTGGTGCCGTTCAGCACCCAGCCGTCGCCGTCGCGGACCGCCCGGGTGGACATGCTGACGGCGTCGGAACCGGCGTCGGGCTCGGAGAGGCAGTAGGAGGCCATCGCGTCGCCGCGGGCGATCGCCGGCAGGTAGCGCCGCTTGAGCGCCTCGTCGGCGGCGAGGATCCAGGGCAGGGTGGCGAGCTTGGTGACCGCCGGGATGAGCGAGCTGGACGCGCAGGCGCGGGCCACCTCTTCGATCACGATCACCGTGGCCAGCGCGTCCGCCCCCACGCCGCCGTAGGTCTCCGGGACGTGCGGCGCGTGGAACTCCGCTGCCCGCAGCGCCTCGAAGGAGGCCTTCGGGAACTCGGCCAGCTCGTCGGCCTCGGCCGCGTGGGGAGCGACCTTCTCGGTGCAGACCTCGCGCACCGCGGCCCGGAAGGCCTCGTGCTCCTCGGTGAGCCGGTAGACGTCGAAGTCACTCATGACGGCCAGCGTAGACCCGGAACCTACTGACGAGTAACAAGCTGCTCGAGATCGCTGCTTGAGGATTACTGAACCGGTAAAGTACGGTCGGGCCGTGACCTCGAACGCGACTGCGACCACCCGCGCGCTGCGCCGCACCTCCCTGGACTCGGCCGCCGGAACGGCCTGGACGCTGACTGCGCTGACGCCGGTGCCCGAAACGTGGGCGGCCGTCGCCGGCGGGCACCCGGCGACCGTGCCGGGTGAGGTGCACGTCGACCTGCTGGCCGCCGGTCTCATCCCCGACCCCTTCGACGGCGACCACGAGTCGGCCCTGGCCTGGATCGGCCGCACCGACTGGGCCTACCGGGCGAGCTTCACCTGGCCCGGCGGGCCGGAGGTCCGGCACGAGCTGGTGGCCGACGGCCTGGACACCCTCGCCACCCTGGTCCTCAACGGCACCGAGATCGGCCGGACGGCCAACGAGCACCGCCAGCACCGCTTCGACGTCACCACGCAGCTGGTCGAGGGCGAGAACCGCCTGGAGGTGCGTTTCGAGTCACCGGTGGCCGGCGCGGAGCGACTCGCGGCCGAGCTCGGGGACCGGCCCCGCGCGTACGGGCACCCCTTCAACGCCCTGCGCAAGATGGCCAGCCAGTACGGCTGGGACTGGGGTCCCGACCTCGCCGGGGCCGGCATCTGGAAGAGCATCGGCATCGAGAGCTGGAGTGAGGTCCGGCTGGTCTCCGTGCGACCGCTGGCCCGGCTGGACGGGACCGACGGCGTGCTCGAGACCCACGTCGAGCTCGCGTGGCTGGAGGCCCCCGGCCCAACCGGTGTCCGGACCGACCTCGAGGTCGAGGTCGCGGTGGGGTCCGAGGCCGTCTCCGCGGCAGCGAACCCCGGCCAGACCTCGGTCGTACTCACCAGCCGGGTGCCGCACGTGAGCCCGTGGTGGCCGGTCGGCTACGGCGACCCGTCGCTCTACGACGTCCTCGTCACGCTCGGCGCGCCCCCCGACCCCGTGGCCACCTGGACCGGTCGGGTCGGCTTCCGCAACGTCAGCCTCAGCACCGCTCCGGACGAGCACGGCCACGAGTTCAGGCTGAGCGTCAACGACCGGGCGGTGTACGTCCGCGGCGCCAACTGGATCCCCGACGACGCCCTGGTCACCCGGCTGACCCCCGAGACCTACCGGACCTCGGTCACCGACGCGCTCGAGGCCGGGATGAACCTGCTCCGCGTCTGGGGCGGCGGGATGTATGAGAGCGAGGACTTCTACCGCGTCTGCGACGAGCTGGGCCTGCTGGTGTGGCAGGACTTCCTGTTCGCCTGCGCGGCCTACAGCGAGGACGAGCCGCTGCGCAGCGAGGTCGAGGCCGAGGCCCGGGAGGCCGTGACCCGGCTGTCGGCACACGCCAGCCTGGCCCTCTGGAACGGCAACAACGAGAACATCTGGGGCTTCGTCGAGTGGGGTTGGCAGGTTCCGTTGGCCGGCCGCAGCTGGGGCGACGGCTACTACACGCAAGCGCTGCCGGCCATCGTGGCCGAGCTCGACCCGCGCACGCCGTACACGCCGGGCAGCCCGTACTCGTTCGCCAGGTACTCCCACCCGAACGACCACCGCAGCGGCACCACCCACATCTGGGACGTCTGGAACTCCCTCGACTACAGCCACTACCGCGATTACCCGGCCCGTTTCGTCTCTGAGTTCGGCTTCCAGGGTCCGGCGGCCTGGTCCACGCTGACGGCTGTGGTGCACGACGAGCCCCTCGACCCGTACGGGGCGCAGATGCTGGTGCACCAGAAGGCCCACGAGGGCAACCTCAAGCTCGAGCGCGGGCTGGGCGACCACCTCCCGGCGTGGTCGACCGAGCCGGTCGCGGCCATGGACGACTGGCACTGGCTCACCTCGCTCAACCAGGCCCGGGCGATCGCGTACGGGATCGAGCACCTCCGCAGCTGGTACCCCCGCAACCGGGGCGCCGTGGTCTGGCAGCTCAACGACAACTGGCCGGTGGTGTCGTGGGCGGCGGTGGACAGCGCCGGCATCCGTAAGCCGCTCTGGCACGCGCTGCGCCGGGTCCACGCCCCACGGCTGGCCACCTTCCAGCCTCGCCAGGACGAGTCCGGTACCAGCTCGCTGGCGCTCGTGGCCCACAACGACAGCGACGAGCCGTGGGCCGGTGAGCTGGTCCTCACCCGGCAGAGCACCAGAATCGGCTCGGAGGTGCTGGCCGAGCAGACCCTGCCCTTCCACCTCGACGGACGGTCCGCGGTCACCGTGGTGCTCGACGCTGACCTGCTCAGCCCGGCCGACCCACCGCGCGAGGTGCTGGTGGCGACCGCCGCCGGCATGACGCAGGCGTTCGGCTACTTCGTCGAGGACACCGAGCTGGTGCTCGCCGGGGCCGATGACACGTACGAGGTGGAGGTGGCCCTCGCCCCGGGCGGCTACGCGGTGACCGTCACGGCAGCCGCGCTGGCCAAGGACCTGATGGTGTTCCCGGACCGGCTCGACGCCGCGGCCCGGGTCGACTCCGGCCTGGTGACGCTGCTGGCCGGGCAGAGCCACACCTTCGCCGTCACCGGCACCGACCTGGACGAGGCGGCGCTGACCACCAAGCCCGTACTGCGCTCCGTGAACGACCTGGTCGGGCGCTGAGACGACAGGTGGCGCGATCGTGAGGGGTCAGACCGTCAGGATCGCGCCACGCAGCGTCCGCGAGCCTCAGACCGTGGCGGCCATCGGGTCCCAGCCCTCGGGCAGCAGGGCCGGCTTCTCGAAGGTGCTGTCGACGCTTACGAACTCCCCGCGCTCGCCCGACTCGGCGATGGCGACCATGGTGTCGAGGACGTGGAACGCCTGGACGCCCTGGGCGCGGTGCGGCCGACCCTCGCGGATGGCCCGGGCGATGTCCAACGCCCCGGTCCCGCGGGAGGACAGCGCGGTGGTCTCGGCGACCACGGTGAAGTCGTCCTCGCCGAGCTTCCGGACCGCGATCTCGCCGTGGAACATGTTCGGATCCGGCACCAGCATGGTGCCCTCGGTGCCGGTGATCTCCAGCAGCGTCCGCGTCTGGGCGGAGTCGAAGGAGTAGATCATCGTGGCCGACTGTCCCGACTCGTACTGCACCAGTGCGGAGTACTGGCTGGGGACGGTCACGTCGAAGACCTCGCCGGCCTTCGGGCCCGAGCCGATGGTGCGGGTCTCCCGCGCCTTCGAGGCGGTGGCCGCGACCTGGCGGGCCGGGCCGAAGAACTGCGTCAGCGCGGTGATGTAGTACGGGCCGATGTCGAAGAGGGGGCCCGCGCCGTACTGGAACAGGAAGGCCGGGTTCGGGTGCCAGGACTCCGGCCCGGGGCTCTGCAGCAGCACGAGCGCCGTCAGCGGGGTGCCGATGATGCCGGACTCGAGCAGCTCGCGGCTCTTCTGCAGGCCGGCGCCGAGGAAGGTGTCGGGCGCGCAGCCGACCCGCAGGCCGGCGGCCTCGGCCGCTTGGATTGTCGCGCGCCCCGCCTCACGGTCCAGCGCCAGCGGCTTCTCGTTCCACAGGTGCTTGCCGGCCGCGGCGACCTGGGCGGCGACCTCGGCGTGAGCGTCCGGGGTGGTGAGGTTGACGACGAGCTCGACGTCGGGGTTGTCCAGCACCACCGAGTTGTCGCCGGCAACGGGGATGCCGAACTCCTCGGCGCGCGCGTGGGCCTTCTCGGTGATGAGATCGGCGATCGCCACCACGGTGGTGTCGGCGAAGCTGGTCAGGTTCTCGATGTAGGTCCCGGAGATGACGCCGGCACCGATGATGCCGATGCCGACGGGTCCGCTACGGGTGGTGGGTGTGGTGGTCATGTCAGGCGGCCTTTCCGGCGGTGAGGTACGTGCGGCTGTCACGGACGGCGTCGAGCATGTCACCCTCGCTGTCGTCGAGCTCCACCACCCGCAGCGCGTCCGGCGCCGCGTCGATGAAGCTCCAGACGGGCAGCGAACCGTCCCCGACGGCCACCTGCTTCTTGTTGTCCGTGCTGCCGTCGCCGTCCTTGACGTGCAGGGCCACGACCCGCTCGCCGAGCCGCTGCAGCAGGGCGGGGACGTCGGCGCCGCCGACGTGGGCCCAGTAGGTGTCGACCTCGAGGACGACCTCGGGCGCCAGGTGGTCCGCGAGGACCTCCAGGCCGTGGCGGCCGTCGAAGTCGCGCTCGATCTCCCACCAGTGGTTGTGGTACCCGACCTTGAGCCCGTGCTCGGCGGCCTTGACGGCGGCGGCGTTGAGGGCGTCAGCCGTGCCGCGGATCCCGTCCTCGTCCTGCCACTGCGGGGCCCGGACGGCCGGCTCGATGACGGTGCCGATCCCCAGCTCGACCGCCGCCTCAAAGATGGCGTCGAGGTCCGCGTCGACCACCAGACCCATGTGCGTCGTCGGAGCCGTCAGACCGTGCTCGCCGAGGCGGCGCAGGCCGTCCACGGACTTCACGAAGCCGAACGGCTCGACCTGGGTGTAGCCGAAGCCGGCGATCTTCGCCAGGGTGCCGTCGAAGTCCTCGGCCAGGGCGTTTCGCACGGTGTAGAGCTGCACGGACAGGTCGTGCTGGGACATGGTCCTCCTCGTTCTGGGGTCTCATCCGCCGGTGCGGAAGAGCGGTTCGACGGTACCAAAACCGGTTCAGTCGGTACATTACGCAGGAGAGCCGAGCAGGGAGAGGGGTGGTGGTCGGTGGCCCGCGTGACCATCAACGACATCGCCCGGTTCTCCGGGGTGTCCAAGGGAGCGGTGTCCTACGCCCTCAACGGGCGGCCCGGGGTGTCCGACGCGACCCGGGCCCGCATCCTCGACGTGGCCGACCAGCTGGGCTGGGCGCCCAACCGCACGGCCCGGCTGCTGTCCGGCTCGCGGACCGACACCTTCGGGCTGATCCTCGGTCGCGACCCCCGGACGCTGGCCAGCGAGCCCTTCTACATGGAGTTCGTGGCGGGGATGGAGGCCGAGCTGAGCACCCGGGCGTACGCCCTGCTGCTGCAGATCTGCCCGGACATGGACAGCGAGCTCGCGACGTACCGGAAGTGGAGCTCGGAGGGGCGGGTGGACGCTGCCGTGGTGGTGGACCTGCGGGTGGACGACCCCCGGGCGCCGCTGCTGCGCACACTGGAGCTGCCCGCCGTCTTCGTCGGCGACCCCGAGGTCACGGCCGGCTTCACCACCGTCTGGACCGACGACTCCGCCGCGATGGACGAGGCCGTCGGCTACCTGGCCGGGCTCGGGCACACCCGGTTGGCCCGGGTCACCGGCCTCGGCGACCTGCGCCACGTGCAGCTCCGCAACGCCGCCTTCGAGGCCGCCACCGCCAAGCACGGGGTGTCGGGACGGATCGTGGACGCGGACTTCTCCGCCGAGGGCGGGCGTCTCGCGACCCGGGCCCTGGTCGAGGGGCCGGACCGGCCGACCGCGATCCTCTTCGACAACGACCTGATGGCGGTCTCGGCCCTGTCCTCGCTGGCCGAGCTGGGGGTCCGGGTCCCCGACGAGGTCAGCGTGCTGGCCTGGGACGACTCGCCGCTGTGCGAGATCACCCACCCGCGGCTGTCGGCGATGAGCCACAACGTGATGGGCTTCGGCGCCCACGTCGGCCGCCGCCTCTTCGCCCTGCTCGACGGAGCCCCGCCGAGCGCGCACCTGGACTCCACCCCGTCCCTGCGGGTCCGGGCGAGCACGGCGCCACCGCCTGCCCGCTGAGCTGGCGTCGTCAGGGACGTCCAGCCGGGACGGCCGTCGACTCGTCGCGGAGCTGACGGGCCAGCAGGGTGCCGGCGGCGGTGGCGACCGGGAAGACGACCACCCCGAGGAAGGGCACCGAGAGCAGCAGGAACGTCGGCACGCAGAGCCCCAGCACGCGGAGCCGGCGTTGGCGCATCAGCTCGCGGCGGCCGCGCAGGGTGCGCACGCCGCGGCGTTCCAGGGCCGAGCCGACCAGCTCGATGCCCAGCAGCCAGCCGCCGACCAGGGCCGAGACCACCGGCACCACCGTCTGCCCGACGACCGGCAGGAAGCCGGCGGCGAAGAGCAGCACCGCGGCCAGCGCCGAGACCGCGATCAGGGCCAGCGACTGCCGGACCGCCCGGCCGACCGAGCGCAGCAGCCGTTCCGGCGCCTCGGGCGGCGGGTCGGGCAGCTCGGCGTCCACGAACTCCGAGATCAGGTCGTAGAGCGGAGCGCCGACGGTCAGCGTCACGGTGGTGAAGCCGATCACCATCAGCAGCACGGCCGCCGCGACCAGGGCCACGGCCACCAGGACGTCGACCAGCGCGCGGAGCGAGGGTGACCAGCCCGCGGCGAACCCGGTCAGACCGGGCACCCAGGTGTCCACGTGGGTCGCCAGCACGACCAGCACGAGCGTGAACAGGATCGAGGTGACCAACGGCGGCAACGCCCCGAGCGCGAACAGCCGCGGCCGCCGGGCGATCAGGCCGAGGCCACGTCCGAGCAGGCCGACCCCGGCCGCGAGCTCGGCGGGCGCTCTCGCCACCGGCACCTCAGCCCGCGGTCGCGGCGTCGCGCACGACCTGGCCCTTCGCCTCGGCGGCGGCGCGAAGCCGGTCCTGGAACTCGACCATGGCCTGGGCCAGGGCGGGGTCGGCCGCGGCGAGGATGCGGACGGCGAGCAGCCCGGCGTTCCGGGCCCCGCCGACGGAGACGCATCCCACCGGGACGCCGGCCGGCATCTGCACGATGGACAGCAGCGAGTCCAGCCCGTCCAGGTGCTTGAGCGGCACCGGCACACCCACCACGGGCAGCGGGGTGACCGCGGCCAGCATCCCGGGCAGGTGCGCCGCCCCGCCGGCTCCCGCGACGATCACCCGCAGCCCCCGCTGGTGGGCCGACCGCCCGTACGCCAGCATCGCGTCGGGCATCCGGTGGGCCGAGACGACGTCGGCCTCGTACGGCACCCCGAACTCGACGCACGCCTCGGCGGCCGCCCGCATCACGGGCCAGTCGGAGTCCGACCCCATCACGATCCCGACCAGCGCGCTCCCTGCGCCTGTCCCGCTCCCTGAGCCTGTCGAAGGGTCAGGCATCGGCATCTCCCATCAGGTAGGCGGCGGCGTGCCGGGCACGCTTCAGGGTCGTGGCCAGGTCGTCCCCGTACGCGGTGACGTGGCCGACCTTGCGGCCGGGCCGGACGGACTTGCCGTAGAGCTGCACCCGTAGCCGGCGGTCGCGGGCGTAGCAGTGCAGCAGGGCCGAGGGCAGGTCCTCGACCGTGCCGCCGAGGACGTTGGCCATCACCGTCCACGGCGCGCGGGCGGCCGGGTCCCCGAGCGGCAGGTCGAGGACCGCCCGCAGGTGGTTGTCGAACTGGGAGGTGTGGGCGCCGCCCAGGGTCCAGTGCCCGGTGTTGTGCGGACGCATGGCCAGCTCGTTGACCACGACCGACCCGTCGCGGCGCTGCATCAGCTCGACCGCCAGCAGGCCGACCACCTCCAGCTCGTGGGCGATGGTCAGGGCCAACAGCTCGGCGGCGACCGCCTGCTCGGGGTCCAGACCCGGCGCGGGGGTGACGGTCTCGACGCAGACGCCGTCGCGCTGCACCGACTCCGAGACCGGGTAGGCCACGGCCTGCCCCGAGGGCGAGCGGGCCACGATGGCGCTCAGCTCGCGCTGGAAGTCCACGAACTCCTCCGCCACGATCTGCACTCCCGGAGCCAGGTCGGTGAACGGCTCGGCTGCGTCGGCGGCCGAGGCCACCTTCCAGACGCCGTGCCCGTCGTAGCCGCCGCGGGAGGTCTTGGCGATCACCGGCCAGCCCTGCTCGTCGCCGAAGGCCACCAGCGCGGCCACGTCGGCCACGACCCGGTAGGCCGGGCAGGCGACGCCCTTGGCGTTCAGCCGCTCGCGCATCACGGCCTTGTCCTGGGCGTGCCGCAGCGCGGCGGAGCCGGGCCGGACGACGACGCCGGCGGCTTCCAGCTCCCTGAGCAGATCACCGGGGACGTGCTCGTGGTCGAAGGTGACCACGTCGCAGTCGGCGGCGAAGGCGCGCACGGTGGCCGGATCGGTGTAGTCCCCCACCGTCACCTCGTGCACGACCCCGGCGGCCGAGACGTCGGGGCCCTCAGCCAACAGGTGCACCTCGACGCCGAGACCGATGGAGACCTCGTACAGCATCCGCGCCAGCTGGCCGCCACCGATGATGCCGACGACGAAGGGCCGCGGGGGCGAGGCTGCGGAGGACGTCACGGTGGGGAAGCCTAACCAACGCCTCCGACGTGGGCGCCCCGCGTTCAGCGGAGCCGAAAGATGACGCCACGCTGGACGACGAAGTTGACCGTGGTGGCGGCCCCCTGGGCGATCACGAAGGCGACGACCTGGACGGCGAGCCGGCTCAGCCCGGCGCCGGTCAGCCGGTCGAACAGCACGCTGAACAGTCCGACCTGCAGGCCGAACGTGAGTGCGTAGAGCACCACCACCGCGACGAAGCGGCGCCGCGACGGCTCGGCCCGGAAGGTCCAGCGACGGTTGATCAGGTACGCGGTCGTGGTGCCGGCCACGAAGGAGACCGCCTTGGCCGGAGTGTGGGTCAAGCCGGCGGCCATCAGCAGCACCAGCAGGCCGAAGTCGACCAGGGCCGACAGACCCCCGGTCAGCACGAACCGGACCAGCTGGGTGCGCAGGTCCAGCGCCGCGGGGCCGGTTGGCAGCGGCAGCTCCACCGGGGTCGGGAGCAGGGCGTCGTCAGCCACGGCCGTCCTGCCGCCAGCCCTCGTAGGGCCGTGGATCCTCGGGCCAGGAGCGCTCGGGCCAGGACGCCTCGGGAACCCCCAGCAGCAGCTCGGTCATCGTGTGGTGCACCAGCTCGACCTCCGGGACGTCGACCAGCACGATGCTGCCGCCCTCGGCCGCGGTCTGGACGACCAACGTGCCGCAGCCGAGCATCCGGTCGGTCAGGCCGCGCTCGGAGGAGACGTCGTTGACACGGCTGAGCGGCAGGCCGTGGCTGCGCTTGTTGAGAATGCCGGAGCGGGTCACCAGGCGCCGCGTGGTGAGGGTGTAGGTCGTCGTCCGCCAGCGCAGGAACGGGACGAGGCACCACCAGATGGCCAGCAGGACCCCGACCGCCACGATGGCCAGCTGCCCCACGGGGCGGGCGCTGCTGGGGATCAGTGCCGCTCCGGCCCCCACGCCGGCTCCGACGAGCACGAAGGCCGCCCCCGGCAGCACGAGCGCCTTCGCGTGCGTCCGGGTGTGCAGCACCACCTGCTCGTCGGCTCCGAGGAGCTTGGCTGGCAGACCCATCCCTTCAGCGTGGCACACGCGGCCACAGCACGGCCGGGGCCGAGCCGAGCGGCCGCAGCCTCATCGAACCGGCCGGGCCCGCTGGTCGGCCCTAGTCGCTGTCGGTCTCGGAGTTCAGCTCGGCCTCGAGCTTGGCGTCCGCCGCCCGGTTGAGGTAGGGCATGGTGCGGTCACGGTGGGTCCACTTGTCGCGGATGTAGGTGAAGTTGACGGCGTAGGCGTTGTAGACCGAGACGCTCTTGACCCGCATGATCAGCTCGTTGTTGGTCGCCGTGGCGAGCCCGGTGAAGTTGGCCGAACCGGTGTAGACCACCTTGGACTTCTTGTTCCCCGCCCACACGCCGTTGATCAGGATCGCCTTGTGGTGCATGTACTTGTCGTGCTTGCCGTTGCCGTTGGTGTCGATGCCGGCGTTGTAGACCTTGACCTTGCCGTGCTTGGTGGACTGCAGCAGCGCCCGTCGGATCGAGGTGCCGGTCTTGAAGTTGTTGAGGATCACCTGCACGTTGCAGCCCTGGCCCTGCAGCTTCACCAGCTGCTTGGCGATGTCGAGCCGCTTCACACTCCACCCCCACTGCTCCACCCGGACCACGGTGCGACCGTCCTTGTCGCCGTAGCCCTTGGCGGCACCCTTGCACGAGACGGCCCGGAGTGCGGCGAGCGGGACGACCTTGCTCGAGCCGGCGGTGGCGACCTGCGGGTAGAACCAGAGGGTGGTGTTCCCGCTCTTGACCGAGCGGAAGTAGTTCGGCTGGTCCTTGTCCCTGATCATCTGCTGGAAGTAGGTGTTGAGGGCGTTGTAGATGACCATGTCGCCGACGATGGTGTGCTGGTTGTTCCAGCTGATGCCGGAGTTGCCGTGGTACAGGTTCGCCGAGCTGATCATCGCGACGTTCTTGGTGACGCCGCTCTGGGAGAACAGGTAGAACTTCGCGTGCATGACGCCGGGCTGGCTCGACATGCAGCCGTGCGAGCACCGGGTGACGTAGCTCAGCTTCTTCTTGTTGGTGCCGAGCTCCTTGCGTACCCGGATGGTCTGCTTGGACATCGGGTTGTCGTCGATGAGGAGCTGGACGTGCACGCCGCGCCGGTAGGCCTTGATGAGCTTCGTGGCCGGGTCGCGCAGGTCGAAGAGGTAGTTGGCGATCCGGATCGTGGAGCCCTTGGGAGCGTGGTCGATCGCCTTCTCGACCTGGGTGACGATCCGCAGCCGGGCCGCCTTGTTCCCCGTCGGGTTGTTGAAGGTCAACCCGGGCTTGATCGAGAAGGTCGGGGTCGTGGCCTGCGGCACCACCTTGGCCGCCACCGCCGTCGGAGCCAGCGGGAGCGGGACGGCCAGCGCCACCACCGCACTGAGCAGGAGGGGCATCAGGCGGGGGAGTCGGCGCACGGCGGTTCGTCCTTCGGTTCACGGTCAGCGAGGTCACCGGGGGTGAACAGCCTGAGCAAGCACCCCCCGGTGCTGGGAGGTTACCCCGGTATCTGGGAAACGCTCACTCTCCTCAAAGGATCGTGGTGCTAACCGTTACGGAGGTGGACGACGTCACCGGCGCTGAAGGCCTGCAGACCGGCCGGCGTCCGCACCAGCAGCCGACCGCTGTCGTCGATCGCGTCGGCGTGGCCCTCCACCTCGACGCCCCCCGCCAGCAGCACCCGGACCCGCCGGCCGACGGTGGCACAGCGACGCAGGTAGGACGCGGCGAACAGCGAGTCGTCCTCCAGGTCCTCCCAACGGTCGACCAGCAGCTCCAGCGCCGCCAGCATGGTGGCGATCAGGGCGTTGCGGGAGGGCGGGCGGTGACCGGGTCCGCGTTCGGCGGCGAGCAAGGCGAGCGAGGTGGCCGTGGGTACCGGCAGCTCCTCGGCGCTCAGCCAGACGTTCAGGCCCATCCCGACCACGCAGGCCGGACCGGACGGCGTCTCGACCCGCTCGGCGAGGATCCCGCAGAGCTTCCGTTCCCCCACCAGGACGTCGTTCGGCCACTTGAGCACGGCGGGGACGTCGGCGGCCCGGCGGACCCCCTCGACCACGGCCAGTCCGGCCAGCAGCGGCAGCCAGGTCCAGCGGGAGTGGTCGACGCCCGAGGGTCGCAGCAGGACTGACATCGCGACGCCGGAGCCGCGCGGAGCCACCCAGGTGCGACCCTGCCGTCCCCGTCCCGCGTCCTGGAAGTCGGTGAGGAGCACCGAGCCCGCCGGCGCGCCCCGCCGCGCTCTCTCGGCGAGGTCGGCGTTGGTGGAACCGGTCCGGTCGACCACCTCGACCGCCTGCCACAGCCCCCCGGGGCGGACGAGCTCGCGGCGCAGCACGTCCACGTCCAGGTGGTCACCGCTCAGCACCCGGCGACCCTACTGGCTAAGGTCTCGGTCATGAACCCTCCCGACATCCACACGACCGCCGGGAAGCTCGCGGACCTCGATGAGCGGATCGAGCAGGCGGTCCACGCCGGCACCGCGGCGGCGGTGGAGAAGCAGCACGCCAAGGGCAAGCTGACCGCCCGCGAGCGCGTCGAGCTCCTGCTGGACAAGGATTCCTTCACCGAGCTGGACGAGTTCGCCCGGCACCGTTCGACGGCCTTCGGGATGGAGCGGCGGCGGCCCTACGGCGACGGCGTGGTGACCGGCTTCGGCACCATCGACGACCGTCCGGTGTGCGTGTTCAGCCAGGACGTCACGATCTTCGGCGGCAGCCTCGGCCAGGTGTACGGGGAGAAGATCGTCAAGATCATGGACTTCGCCCTGAAGACGGGCTGCCCGCTGATCGGGCTGAACGAGGGCGGCGGCGCCCGGATCCAGGAGGGCGTCGTCTCGCTGGGCCTGTACGGCGAGATCTTCCGCCGCAACACCCACGCCAGCGGGGTGATCCCGCAGATCTCGTTGATCATGGGCGCCGCAGCGGGTGGACACGTCTACTCTCCTGCCCTGACGGACTTCGTGGTGATGGTCGACCAGACCTCGCAGATGTTCATCACCGGCCCGGACGTGATCAAGACCGTCACTGGCGAGGACGTCACGATGGAGGAGCTGGGCGGCGGCCGCACCCACAACACCAAGTCGGGCAACGCCCACTACCTGGCCGCCGACGAGGCCGACGCGATCGAGTACGTGAAGTCCCTGATCAGCTTCCTGCCGCAGAACAACCTCGAGGAGCCGCCGGTCTTCGAGGCCGGGGCGACGCTGGAGGTCACCGACGATGATCATGCTCTGGACACGCTGATCCCGGACTCGCCCAACCAGCCCTACGACATGCACGAGGTGATCGGCCGCGTCCTGGACGACGGGGACTTCCTCGAGGTGCAGGCGTTGTTCGCGCCCAACATCGTGATCGGCTTCGGCCGGATCGACGGCCGCTCGGTCGGGGTGGTGGCCAACCAGCCGCTGCACTTCGCCGGCTGCCTGGACATCGACGCCTCCGAGAAGGCCGCGCGCTTCGTCCGCACCTGCGACGCCTTCAACGTCCCGGTGATCACCTTCGTGGACGTGCCCGGCTTCCTGCCCGGCACCGACCAGGAGTGGAACGGGATCATCCGTCGGGGGGCGAAGCTGATCTACGCCTACGCCGAGGCCACCGTGCCCCTGGTCACGGTGATCACCCGCAAGGCCTACGGCGGGGCGTACGACGTGATGGGGTCCAAGCACCTGGGCGCGGACTTCAACCTGGCCTGGCCGACGGCCCAGATCGCGGTAATGGGAGCCCAAGGTGCGGTGAACATCCTGTACCGCCGCGAGCTGGCCGACCATCCCGACGCCGACGCCCGGCGGGCCGAGCTGATCAGCGAGTACGACGACGAGCTCGCCAACCCCTACATCGCCGCCGAACGGGGCTACGTCGACGCGGTGATCTCACCCCACGAGACCCGGGTGGAGATCACCCGCGTCCTGCGGCTGCTGCGCACCAAGCGCGCCACCCTGCCGCCCAAGAAGCACGGGAACATCCCGCTGTGAGCGAGCCGACCCTCACCATCAACGGAGGGACGGCCAGCGACGAGGAGCTCGTCGCGCTGCTGGTCGCGCTGTCCACTCTCGCGGCTCCGGCCGAACCACTCGCCGCACCGCCGACGTCTCGCTGGGCCGACCGGGCCCGCGGGATCGGCGCGCCTCTCCGTCCGGGCCCCGGCGCCTGGGTTGCCTCGGGCCGCCCCCACTGACCCAGCTTCTCGGGGCTCGAGCTCAGAAGCCGGCGGAGGCGTGCGGGGCGTAGTCGGCCTCGAGCCGGGCGATCTCGTCCGGGGTGAGGATCCGGTCGACCGCCGCGACCGCGTCGCTGATGTGCTGCGGTTTGGTCGCGCCGACGATCGGGGCGGCGACGACCGGGTTGGCGGCGACCCAGGCCAGGGCCACCTGGGCCCGCGGGACGTCCCGCTCGGCGGCCAGGGCGGCCACCGCGTCGGCGATCAGCTTGTCGTCGTCGTGGTAGAGCCGCTTACCGAACTCGTCGGTCTCGCTCCGGGTGGTCGTCGCGTCCCAGTCCCGGGTCAGCTTGCCTCGGGCCAGCGGGCTCCACGGGATGACCCCGACGCTCTGGTCGGCGCAGAGCGGCAGCATCTCGCGCTCCTCCTCCCGGTTGAGCAGGTTGTAGTGGTTCTGCATCGACACGAAGGGGGTCAGCCCCGCCTGCCGGGCCAGGTACTGAGCCTTCGAGAACTGCCAGGCCCACATCGAGGAGGCGCCGAGGTAGCGCGCCTTGCCGGCCTTGACGACGTCGTGCAGCGCCTCCATCGTCTCCAGGATCGGCGTGGCCGGGTCCCAGCGGTGGATCTGGTAGAGGTCGACGTAGTCGGTGTCCAGCCGGCGCAGGCTGGCGTCGATCGCCGTCATGATCGCCTTGCGCGAGAGCCCACCGCCGTTCGGGCCCTCCGCCATCCGGCCGTGCACCTTGGTGGCGATCACCAGGTCGTCGCGGTCGGCGTACTCGGCCAGCGCGCGGCCGACGATCTCCTCGCTGCTGCCGGCGGAGTAGACGTTGGCGGTGTCGAAGAAGTTGATGCCGGCCTCGACGGCCTGCCTGATCAGCGGCCGGCTCTGGTCCTCCGGCAGCGTCCAGCTGTGGTTGCCGCGGTCCGGTTCGCCGAAGCTCATGCAACCGAGGCAGACGCGGGAGACCTGGAGACCGGTCGAGCCGAGGTTCACGTAGTCCATGGCGCCACGTTAGGTCGCGTCCGGCCACGGCTAGCGTGGCCCCCGTGTCCCCGCCTGTCGCGTCCGACGTCCGCCTGGTGCTGGCCTCGGCCTCACCGGCCCGGCTGGCCACGCTCCGCGCTGCGGGGCTCATTCCTGATGTCGTCGTCTCGGGCGTCGACGAGAGCGGCATCGAGGCGCCCACCGTGGCCGCGCTGACCGGGGAGCTGGCCCGGCTCAAGGCCGAGGCCGTGGCGGCGACGCTGGAGCGCCCGGCCACCACGACGCTGGTCCTCGGCTGCGACTCCCTGCTGGAGCTGGACGGCGCGCCGCTGGGCAAGCCGGGGACGCCGGACCGGGCGGTCGAACGGTGGCGGGCGATGCGGGGCCGGTCCGGGGTGCTGCACACGGGGCACCACCTGCTGCGGCTGAGCGGGGCCGGGCCGCAGCAGGTGGCGGCAGCCGTGGCCTCGACCACCGTGCACTTCGCCGACCTGACCGACGACGAGATCGAGGCCTACGTGGCCACCGACGAACCCCTGCAGGTGGCGGGAGCCTTCACGGTGGACGGCCTCGGGGGCGCCTTCGTCACCGGGATCGAGGGCGACCACCACAACGTCGTCGGGGTGAGCCTGCCGCTGCTCCGCGGGCTGGTGGCGCAGCTCGGCATCGCCTGGCCGACCCTCTGGGCGCGCGGCTGAGGTTCGGGCTGCGCGAGGATGGTCGGCGTGCAGGAGCTGGGAGACGACGGCCGGGACGAGCAGGAGGTCCCCCTGAGCGGCGGGAACATGAGCGAGGTCGTCCGCCGCGGCCAGACCGTCCACCGCACCGCGGGTCCCTGGACCTCCACCATCCACCGGCTGCTGGACCATCTGGCCACCGCCGGCATCGGCTGGCTCCCCCGCCCCCTCGGCCTCGACGACCGGGGTCGCGAGGTGCTGACCTACCTGCCGGGCACGGTGCCGGCCTACCCGATGCCGCCGTGGGTGTGGTCGGCGGAGGTCCTGACCGAGGCGGCCGGCCGGCTGGCCCTGCTCCACCACGCGACCGCGCGCTTCGACCTGTCCGAGGCGGTCTGGCAGCTCCCGGCACGGTCTCCGGTCGAGGTGGTCTGCCTGAACGACGTCGCCCCCTACAACATGGTCTTCGACGACGACCACCGGCTGAGCGGCTTCATCGACGTCGACACCGCCTCCCCCGGCCCGCGGGTCTGGGACCTGGCCTACCTGGCCTACCGTCTGGTCCCGCTCACCCCGGCCGAGGACACGGGAGCCGGCGCGCCCACCCTGGCCGCGCGTCGGGAACGGCTGCGGCAGCTCTGCCTGGCCTACGGTGCGGCGGGCGACCGGGTCGAGCTCGTTCCCCGCGACGTGCTGACGGCCGTCGTCGACCGGCTGGTGGACCTGGCCGCCTTCACCGATCGCCGCGCCGCGGAGGGGGCCCGGACCAGGTCGCCGACCACGCCCAGGGCTACCGCGCCGACGCCGCCTGGGTCGGGGCGAATCTCGAAGTCCTGACGCCGCGTCCCTAGCCATACTCATGTGAACTGAGTATAATGACGACATGACTACGGAGGAGCTGCGGCAGCCGACGCTGCTGGTGCTGACGGCGTTGACGTCGGGGCCACGGCACGGCTACGCGTTGATCGAGGCGGTCGCCGAGCTGTCCGGCGGGCGGGTACGGCTGAAACCCGGCAGCCTGTACGGCGCGCTGGACCGGTTGGCGCGGGAGGGGCTGGTCCGCGAGTCGGCCACCGAGGTGGTGGCCGGACGGCACCGCCGCTACTACGAGCTGACCGACGTCGGCGCGCACACCCTGTCGGACGAGGTCGAGCGGCTCGAGCACCTGACCAGGGATGCGGCGGCGGGGCTGCGTCGACGGGCTGCGGACGGCGGTCGCGGCCAGTTCGGCGCAACCGGCTTCAGCACCGGAACGGAGCGGGCATGACGACCTCCACCGGGCTCGAGCGCCGCTGCCGTCGGCTGCTCCGCTGCTACCCCGCCGCCTGGCGTCGCCGGCACGAGGACGAGATGGTCGCGGTGCTGCTGGACCAGGCCGACGCCGCGGGCCGGTCGTCCCTCACCGCCTCCGTCGCGCTCGACCTGGTCGGTCACGGCGCGGAGGAGCGGCTCGAGTCGATGCTCCGCTGGCTGCCCGACCGGCTGCGCACCCAGATTGCGGTCGTCACCCTCACCGTGGCGGCCGGACTCGCGCTGACCCTGCTGGTCGGTGAGGTGCTCGGGGCGCGTCACCGGGTGCCGACCGCGGAGATCGACGTCCACGGCCACTACTTCAACTCCGGTCCGTTCCTGACCATCGGCGTCGGGCTCTACCTCGCGTTCATGTCCGCCGCCCTGCTCGTCGTGCTGGGACACGGGGGTCCGGCGCGGGTCCTGGTGCTGCTGGCGGTCGCCTCCACCGCCTGGATGCACTGGTCGCCCAGCGCCGATGGCTACCCCGTCCCCCGGCTGCTGGTCCTGGCGCTCTTCGCCGGTCTCGGGCTGCTGGCCGCGCTGGCGACGCTCCGGCCTGACCGCCGCAGGTCCCGTCGGATGGTCGGCTTCGGGGCGGGCTTCGTCACCGCGGTGGCCGCCGGCCTGTGGGCCACCAAGCCGTTCCTGGGCTGGAGCGTCGGCACCATGGCCACGTCGGGCAACGTCGCCTTCGCCGCCCTGGCCGTGACGCTGCCGTTCGTGGGCGGGGCGGCGATCCTGGTGGCCGCTCTGACCAGTCGTCGTCATCCGGGGTGGCCGGCGGCGATCGCCGTCGCCACCCTCCCGGTCGTGGTGTTCTGCACCGTCGCCAGCCAGATGGTCAACCCTCAGCACTCCGCCGACCGGGCGTTCTTCCCCCTCTACTACCTGGTGGCCGTCGCCTCGGTCGCTCTGGTCCACCACCGCGCGAAGCGCCGGCTGCCCGCCGGAGCGCCCCTGACCGAGTGAGCCCCGCGGGCTGACCGGCTCGGTCGGGCCACGACAGGTCAGGCGCCGGGTCGCCAGGTGGCGACGTGGTCGGGGACGGCCAGCCCAGGCGTCAGGTCCGCCGAGGGCTGAGGCGGACCGGGCTGAACCGTGAGCGGGACGACCCCGGCCCAGTACGGCGCGTCGAGGTCCTCCTCGTCGTCCTTCGGGTCGCCGCGACGCACCTTCGCCGAGACCTCGACCAGTGGCAGCCGCAGCACCGCGGTGGCGGCGAGCTCCTTGACCGAGGGTCCGCGGACGCCGGCCGAGCGGCCCGCGACCACGCCGTCGACCAGGGCGGTCAGGGCCGCAGACTTCTCGGCAGGGTCGCTGACCAGCTCGGCGCGGCCCTGCACGACGACCGAGCGGTAGTTGATCGAGTGGTGGAAGGCCGAGCGCGCCAGCACCACGCCGTCGACGAGCGTCACGGTCACGCAGACGGGCAGGCCGTCCCTGGCCGCCGTCCGCAGCGCCCGCGCACCGGTGGACCCGTGCAGGTACAGCACCTCGCCGACCCGGACGTGCAGCTGCGGCAGCACCACCGGGGCGTCGTCCACGACGAAGCCGACGTGGCAGAGCAGCCCCTCGTCGAGCACGGCGTGCACCAGCTCGCGGTCGTAGGTCATCCGCTCGCGGCTGCGCGTCGCGGTGGTGCGCGGCGTACTCGGATAGGAGTCGGGCGTGCTGGCGTCGGGCGTGGACACGGGTCGATCATCCTCGCCGACGTGGCCGCGAGGCCAATGACTATCGCCTACCGGGCGACTCGGCACCTCTTGGGGTAGCCCTGCGCCGCGAGTACCCGGCGGATGTCTACCCGATAGCGCTCGAAGCTCAGATACGGTCCGTCGAGACGGTGAACTCATGCGCCCGCAGCCGCGCGGCGAGGGCGTCCCCCATGGCCGTCATCGGGGTGAGCACGCCGCCGCGGGTGGGCAGGTCGTCCAAGGCGAGGCTGAGCCCGGACTCGCCCAGCATCACCGCCGTGCCGTAGTAGCCCGGGTCGAGGTCCGCGCCGACCACCGTCTGGTAGCGAGCTCCGCTGGAGGTCCCCGCCACCACCTCGACGCGGAACCGGCCACGCGCCAGCGCGGTCTCACTCGGCCCGGATCCGGGGTCGGGCAGCACGCGGTCCAGCAGCGCCCGCGCCGGCCCGAAGCCCATGGCGGCGACGAACGCCACGGTCCCGAGCGACAGCGCCGTTGCGCCCAGGACGCCGCGCGGCCCGGACCCGGTGTCGACGACCTCGCGATAGCGGAAGCCGATGCCGTAGCGCCGGCCGGCGAGTGCGTCGCTGCGCAGCACGATCTGACGGTTGAACACCCCCATCACGAACGGCGCCTGCCATCCGCCCGAGGAGTCCCGCTCCACCGGGCGGACCCGTCCCGGAGCCCGGGTCCGGGTGCCGGACGGGCGGTCGACCAGGGCGTCCGCCCGTCCCACCAGCGCCCGCGCCTGCGAATCTCCGCTGGTCTCCACCAGCTGCTGTCGCAGCGAGTCGATCGTGCCGCCGCTGATCCCGCCCCGTGCCGAACGGACGTGCAGCACCGTGTCGGTCAGCGTGCCCGCGCTGTCCGCCTCAGCCCGGATCGCGGTCAGCCCCACGCCGAGGTCGGACGGGACGGAGTCGAACCCGCACGCGTGCACGATCCGGGCCCCGCTCGCCACCGCCCGCTCGTGCAGGGCATCGACCGTCCGGCGGACGAAGAGCGTCTCCCCGGTCAGGTCGGCGTACGCGGTGCCGGCGTCCGCACACGCGCTCACCAGCGCCATCCCGTAGCGCAGGTACGGCCCGACGGTGGTGACCACCACCCGGGTGCTGGCGGCGAGGTCGGCGGCCGCAGCCTCGTCGGTCACGTCCACGACCAGCAACGGCCAGGACCCGGCCGTGCCGCCGAGCTCGGACTGCAGGGCGGTCAGTCGCTCCCGAGAACGACCGGCCAGGGCCACGCGCAGATCGCGAGGCGCGTAGCGGGCCAGGTGCTGGGCGGTCAGCCGGCCGACGAAGCCGGTCGCCCCGACCAGGACGAGGTCGAACCGGCGGCCGTGGGACGGCGCCATCAGCCCTGCGACTTCTGGCGCGCCCGGGCCGAGGCCCGGTCATTGGCCTTCTGCAGGGCGTTCACGAGCTCGTCCTTGGTCATCCGCGACCGGCCGCTGATCTCCAGCCGGGTGGCCAGCTCGTAGAGGTGCTTCTTGGAGGCGTTGGCGTCCACCCCGCCCGCCGTCTCACGGTTGGTGTCACGGTTCCCTGCCGCCTGGGCGTCAGAAGGTCCGTAGCTGTCCTTCGGCTCCCAGTGGTCGCCGACCTTCTCGTGGGTGTGCTTCAGGGCGGCGAAGGCAACCTGGTTCGCGGCGCGCTCGTCGCCGTCGTAGCTCCCCAGGGCGGAGTCGTGGGTCTTGGCGTAGGTGGCCTGGGCCTTCTCGTCGGAGCGCTGCAGCGTGCTCGGCAGCTCGTCGGCGATCACCTTGCCGGACTTCGTGGTCTTGGGCACGACTCTCCTCTCCTCGGCGGTCACCTCCATCCTGCCCCGGCCCGGGAGAGCGAGCCGCGTCAGGTCGACGTCCGCGGGTAAGGCACAGGCGAGATATCCACCAACGAAGGAAGGACACTCATGACGACCACCGTCGACACGTCCATCGAGGTCAACCTGCCGGTGAGCACGGTCTACAACCAGTGGACCCAGTTCGCGGACTTCCCCCAGTTCATGAACGGCGTCACCAGCATCACCCAGCTCGGCGACGACCGGATGCTCTGGGTGGCCGAGATCGCCGGCATCAAGCGCCAGTGGGAGGCCAAGGTCCTGGAGCAGGTCCCCGACCGCAAGGTCGCCTGGGCGGCCACCGAGGGCGCCACGAACGCCGGGTCGGTCACCTTCGAGGACCTCGGTGGCCGCACCCGGGTCAACCTGTTCCTGGAGTACGAGCCCGAGGGCCTGGTGGAGAAGGTCGGCGACAAGCTCAACGTCGTCGAGAACCAGGCCGAGGGCGACCTCGAGCGGTTCAAGGCCTTCATCGAGGCCGAGGGGTACCCCACGGGAGCCTGGCGCGGCACCGTCGCGGCCGACCAGCACGTCGGTACCCCGGGTGTCGAGCACGCGGACGCCTCCCGCGGCGACGATGGGCACGCCGGGGTCAGCGGGAAGGCCGTCGCCGCCGGCGTCGGTGCCGCCGCAGCTGCCGCCGCCGGGATCGCCGCCGTCGCCGCCGCGGCCGCGGCCAGGAAGGACGACGAGACTGTGGCACTCGACATCCCCTCGATCGAGCCCTCCGTCGACGAGGAAGCGACCGGACTCGCCAGCAACCCCGTCAGCATGCCGCTGGAGGCCCAGCCGGTCGACACGGCATTCGACGCGACCGAGACGCCGGGCGCGGTGGTCGACCCGCTGGCGACGGAACCGGTCATCCCGGCCGAGGTCGGCTCGGTGACCGACGATGTCCGCGACGCCGACGACCGCTACCGCGGCGACGGCCTGCCCCGCTGACCCACGGGCCACCGCTCGCCGGTCACCGACGACGACCAGCAGCCGGTCGGTCGGGAGGAATAGCCCTCCCGACCGACCGGTTGTCCTGGACGTGACCACGCTGCAGAACCGACCGGACAGCCGCACGACCCCCGAGCGCCCGCTGCGGCTCTCCGTCCTGGACCTGATCCCGGTCCGGTCGGGCCAGACCACCGGCGAGGCGCTCCGGGCAACGGTCCGCCTGGCCCAGGCGGCCGAGGCGAGCGGCATGCACCGCTACTGGGTGGCCGAGCACCACAACATGGCGGCGGTCGCCTCCACCAACCCGCCCGTGCTGATCGCCCTGCTGGCCGGCGCGACGTCGCGGATCCGCGTCGGATCCGGGGGAGTCATGCTTCCCAACCACGCACCCCTGGTCATCGCCGAGCAGTTCGCGCTGCTCGAGGCCGCCTACCCCGACCGGATCGACCTCGGCATCGGCCGCGCGCCCGGCAGCGACCCGGTCACCAGCTACGCGCTCCGGCACAACGGGCCGGAGACCGCCGACGCCAACCGCTTCGACGAGGTGGTGGACAACGTCTTGGCCATGCTCGAGCCCGAGGGCGTCGGCCTCCAGGTCCAGGGCCGCACCTATCCCCTGCGCGCCACCCCGAAGGCCGCCGGCGTCCCCGAGGTCTGGCTGCTCGGCTCGTCGGACTACTCCGCCCGGCTCGCCGCCGCCAAGGGCCTGCCGTACGTCTTCGCCCACCACTTCGCCGGCGAGGGCACCCGCGACGTGCTCGACCTCTACCGCTCGGGCTTCCGCCCGTCGGACCAGCTGAGTGAGCCGAAGACCTTCCTGACCGTCAACGCCGTCGTGGCCGAGACCCAGCAGGAAGCCGAACGCCTCGTCCGGCCCCAGCTGCTGGCCATGGTCGCGCTGCGCACCGGCGGCGACCTGCAGGCCCAGCTGAGCGTCGAGGAGGCCGAGCGCACCGTCCTCGCCGAGGCGCACGCGGGCCTGGCCGCCCAGATGCGCAGCCGCTGGGTGGTCGGCACCCCAAAGTCCGCCCTGGCCGAGATCACCGAGCTCGCCGACCACTTCGGCGTCGACGAGGTGATGGTGAACCCCGTCGCCGGCTCGTCGGCGTCCGACCCCGCCGATCACTCCCCCGCCCGCGAGAGGACGCTCCAGCTGCTCGCCGGCGCCCTGGTCTGAGCCCGCCAGCCCGCCACATCGAGTAGTGATCTGCCGCGAGTACGCGGCACTTCACTACCCGATCCTCCGGCATTCGGTCAGCCGCGGCGACTACGGATCCGCGGAGCCTGCAGCGGCTGCTTGCGGCGCAGCGTCGACCAGCCCAGGAACACCGCGATGGTCCCCGCCGTGCCTACCCCGGCCCCGGCCAGGGGCAGCTGCCAGGCTCGCCGGCGGTCGGGGTCGGCGGCGGCCAGGTCGACCACCCCGCGGACGACGGCGGCGCCCACCACACCGAAGACCACGCGCTTGGAGATGACGTCCAGCCGGTCCACCAGCGGGTCCAGCTCCGCGGTGCGCAGGTGCACCTCAGGACCGCCCTCGTCCAGCATCACCTGCAGCCGGCGCAGCTGGATCGGCAGCTGGGTGGCGATCTCGAAGGCGTCGACGCCGGCGTCGGTCAGGTGCCGGCGGAGTGAGGCGAGGGAGTAGCGGTTGACCACCAGCCGCTGCGCGTACGGACCGAGCACCTCCTCCAGCTGGAAGTCGGGGTCAAGGGAGACCCCCATCCCCTCGGTCATGATCACCATCTTGAGCACCAGGGAGAACTCGCGCGGCAGCTGCAGGTGGCGGCGGCGCAGCACCGACAGCAGCTCGCGGATCATCTTCCCGACCGAGATCTCGGCCAGCGGCAGCCCGTCGTAGAGCGCGACCACCGGCACCAGGTCGGAGCTCAGCTCTTTCAGGTTCACCGGCTTGTTGCTGGTCGACAGCTTGGCCAGGGCGGCGGCGATCCGGTGCGGGTCCTTGCGGGCCAGCGCCACCAGCAGCAGGCCGAGCCGTTCCCGCAGCTCGGCGTCGACCACCCCGACCATGCCGAAGTCGATCAGGCCGATCCGGCCGTCCGGCTCGATGAACATGTTGCCCGGGTGCGGGTCGGCGTGGAAGAACCCGTCGTCGAAGATCATCTGCGCGACCACCTGGGTGGCGTGCGCCGCCAGTGCTGGTCGGTCGATGCCCGCCGCGTCCAGGGCCTCGAGGTCGTTGACCTTGTAGCCGCTCAGCCGCTCGATGGTCAGCACCCGCGAGGTCGTCGTCTCCCAGAAGACCCGCGGGATCCGGACGCCCGAGTCGTCGGCGAAGTTCTCGGCGAACCGCTCGGCGTTGCGACCCTCGGCCAGGTAGTCCAGCTCGTTGCGCAGCGTGCGGGCGAACTCCTCGGCCAGCCCCGGCAGGTCGTAGTCGGCGGCCTCGAGCCACCGCCGGTCGGCCTGCTGGGCCAGGTTCTTGAGGATCTCGAGGTCCACCTCGATCTGCTCGAGCGCGCCGGGTCGGCGGACCTTCACCACCACATCGGTGCCGTCCAGCAGGGTCGCGGCGTGCGCCTGGCCGATCGAGGCGCTGGCCAGCGGGGTCAGGTCGAAGGCCTCGAACAACGCCTCCAGCGTGCCGCCGAGCTCGCTCTCCAGCACCTCGCGGATGACGCGTTCGGGCACCGGCGACAGCGAGTCCTGCAGCAGGGCCAGCTCGCTGATGTAGGCCGGCGGCAGCAGCTCGGGCCGGGTGGAGAGCAGCTGACCCAGCTTGACGAAGGTCGGCCCCAGCTCCTCCAGCGCCAAGCGGACGTGCTGGGCGGTCGAGTAGCTCTCCGAGCGGTGGGTGTAGCGGGCCAGCTGGCGGTGGAACGGGATGTAGCGCTCGATCCCGGACGCGCCGAGCAGGACACCGAGCCCGTGGCGCGCCAAGGTCTCACCGATCACCCGGTAACGGTCCAGGTGCTGGATGACGGCCATGGGCCCCATCCTCTCAGCCGCATCCGAACACTTCGGTCGGCGCGGGGCTTGCGGGCGCGCTGCGCGGAACTGCTGCGCGCTGCGCCGTGATCGCCCACACTGAGGAACCCGTCCCCCACCACGGCTCGGAGAACCATGAGCGCAGTGCTGCGCTTCGCCCGCAAGAGGCTGGACCTCGGGCTCGGCGACCTCGCGTACGGGCTGTTCCGCTGCGCGCTGCCGCCGTCCCGCGAGGACAGCCTGGCGGCCCTCGACCAGCTCTGGACGCCGGCCGACAGCGTCGTCGCCTGTCTGTCCGCGCGCAGCGGTTTCGACCTGCTGCTGGCCACGGTCGACTGGCCGGCCGGCTCGGAGGTGCTGCTGTCGGCCCTGACCATCCCGCACCTGGCGACGCTCGTCCGGGCCCACGGCTACGTGCCGGTGGCCGTGGACGTCGACCCGGCCACCGTGACGCTGGACCCGGCCGAGGTGCGGGCGGCCTGCACGCCGCGGACGCGGGCCCTGGTCGTCGCCCAGCTGTTCGGCGCCCGGCCCGACCTCACCGAGGTCGCGGCGGTGGCCCGTGGCGCCGGCCTGCTGCTGGTCGAGGACCGCGCCGAGTGCTTCGACGGGCTCGACCGCGACCTCGGGCCCCTCGCCGACGTCGCCCTGTTCAGCTTCGGCACGATCAAGACCGCCAGCTGCCTCGGCGGCGGCGTGCTGCTGGTCCGGGACCGACGGCTCCGCGAGCGGATGCGGAGCCGGCAGCGGCACGACTGGCCCGTCCAGACCTCGACGGCCTACGCCGCGAAGCTGGCCAAGGGGGCCCTGATGCTCGTCATCGGCCACCCGTTCGCCTTCGGCACCTTCGCCCGCCTCGCCGACCGGCTGACCGGGGACTACGACGGCGTGGTCCGGACTCTCAGCCGCGGCTACCCCGACGAGGACCTGCTCGAGTCGATCCGCCGCCGGCCGAGCTGCGCGCTGCTGGCGATGATGGTCCGCCGGATCCGGGGCTACGACCCCGCCCGGGTCGCGGCACGCCGGCGGGCCGGTCACGTGCTGGCGGGCGCGCTCGGCCCGGACGTGGTCCAGCTCGGCGGCCAGGCGGCCGGCCACACCTACTGGCTGTTCCCCGTGGTCTCCCGTGACCCCGACACCCTGGTGACCGCCGGCCGCGCGGCCGGCTTCGACCTCACCCGCGGCTCGTCCACCCTGGTCGCGCTGGACGAGCACTGCCGGCGCACCTGGACGGCGATGGCCAGCGTGGTCTACCTGCCGGCCTACGCGGGGATGAGTGAGCGCGACCTGCGCGGGCTGGCGGCGGTCGTGACCGAGGTCGAGTCGCGCGTTCCGCCCCTCAACGCGGACGCAGCAGGACACCCGTCTCGGTCGTCGAACCGGTGACACTGCCGGCCCAGCCGTTCCCGGTGAAGGTCAGCGTGGTGCCAGACGCTGCCGAGCCCCCGGCGGTGATGGTGAAGCCGGCGTCCGGCAGGGCCCGGCGGAGGTAGCCCACCACGTCCGCGGGCGCGGGTGCCGAGAGCACCAGGGTGACGTTGTCCGCCTGGTCGACGGCGGCCGAAACCACCGACGTCCGCGGCAGCGAGAACGAGTCCAGCGGCCCGAACTGGTACCCGAAGTCGCGGAGCAGCACGCCGTCGCCGGGCAGCCGGACGGCCGCGGAGCCGACGGCCGGTGGCGTCACGGTCGGCGCCGCCGCCGGGGCCGAGCAGCCGGCCAGGACGAGGACCAGCAGGGCCGCGGCCAACCTGCCGAGCCCTGGACGCCGCACGGGCTCCACCGTAGTCAGGCGGACCGTCAGAACGGGGAACGGCGCGGACCCGGATAGCCTTGAGCCTCGTGACCACCGACACGCGCGAAGTCGCGCTCCGACCCAGCCGGGTCCCGGCGGCCGTCCGCGCCGTGCGGCCCCGCCAGTGGGTGAAGAACGTGCTGGTCTTCACCGCCCCGCTGGCCGCGGGCCGGCTCACCGAGCGCGGCGTGATCTGGCACGGGGTGCTCGCGTTCGTCGCGTTCTGCCTGGTCAGCGCCACGGTCTACCTCATCAACGACGTCCGTGACGTCGAGGAGGACCGGCTGCACCCGCGGAAGCGGTTCCGGCCCATCGCGGCCGGCGAGATCAGCCCGGCGGCGGCCCTGCTGCTGGCCGCGCTGACCGGCGTCCTCGGCTTCGGCCTCGGCTTCTGGGTCTCGGGCTCGCTCGGGCTGACGCTGACGGTCTATCTGGTGCTGCAGGTGCTCTACTCGGCGTTCCTCAAGCACCTGCCGGTGGTCGACCTCGCCATGGTGGCCAGCGGCTTCCTGCTCCGCGCCATCGCCGGCGGCGTCGCGACCCAGATCCCGCTGAGCCAGTGGTTCCTGCTGGTGGCCGCGTTCGGCTCCTTCTTCATGGTGGCGGGCAAGCGGTACTCCGAGCTGAAGTCGGTCGGCGCCGACGCCGGCACCCGCCGCAGCCTCCTGCGCTACTCCGAGTCCTACCTGCGCTTCGCCTGGATGCTGGCCGCGGTGATGGTGCTCATCTCCTACAGCCTGTGGGCGTTCGAGAACCGGGGCGCGGGCGTCGGCGGGCTACCCTGGACGGCCATCTCCATCGCGCCGTTCACCCTCGGGCTGCTGCAGTACGCGTTGGAGGTCGACACCGGCAACGCCGGTGAACCCGAAGAGGTCGTGCTGCACGACCACGTGCTCCAAGTGATCGGACTGGTGTGGCTCGTGACCATCGTTCTGGGCGTGTCCAAGTGAGCGACTTCCCGGCGGAGGGCGTCGACGACGGCGTGCCGGCCATCCTCCCGTCGATGCCCGAGGCGCAGCCGATGATCCCCCAGCGGCTGGTCGAGCTGCACGGCTGGGGCCGGACGGCGTCCTCGATGTCCCACCTGGCCTCGGTCGACTCGATCGCCGACGCCGTGTCGGCGCTCCGCAGCTCCGACGGCGCTCGCGGGGTCACGCCGCGCGGGCTCGGCCGCAGCTATGGCGACGCCGCGCAGAACGCCGGCGGCATGACCCTGGACCTGACCAAGCTCAACCGGATCCTCTCCGTGGACGCAGCGGCCGAGCCCGCCACGGTCACCGTCCAGGCCGGGGTCAGCCTGGACGCGCTGATGCGGACCCTGCTGCCGTTCGGGTTGTGGGTCCCCGTCCTGCCCGGCACCCGTCAGGTCACCGTCGGCGGGGCCATCGCCGCCGACGTGCACGGCAAGAACCACCACACCCAGGGCAGCTTCGGCAACCACGTCGTCTCCGTCGACCTGCTCACCGCCGACGGTGAGGTGCGCACACTCACCCCAGGAGGCGAGCCCGGGGCCAACGAGGGCGGCCGGCTGTTCTGGGCCACGATCGGCGGCATGGGGCTGACCGGTGCCATCCTCGGGGCCACCGTGGCCGTGCAGCGGACCGAGACCGCCTACTTCGCCGTGGACACCGACCGGTGCTCCGACATCGACGACCTGATGGCGACGATGAGCCAGGGCGACGACGACTACACCTACTCCGTCGCCTGGTTCGACGCCGTCACCCGGGGCAGGCACATGGGCCGCGCGGTGCTGACGCGCGGCGACAAGGCGACGCTGGCCGACCTGACGCCCAAGCTGCGCCGCGACCCGCTCAAGTTCGTGGCCCCCTCGTTCGGGACGATCCCCGAGGTCTTCCCGAACCGGATGGTCAACGTCGTCACCGCGAAGGCGTTCAGCGAGTTCTGGTACCGCAAGGCGCCGGCCCACCGGGTGGGGGAGCTGCAGAACATCACCTCGTTCTTCCACCCCCTCGACATCGTCGCCGAGTGGAACCGGGTCTACGGCCCGCACGGCTTCCTGCAGTACCAGTTCGTGGTGCCGTTCAGCGAGGGCGAGACGTTCCGTCGCGGCTTCGAGATGATCGTGACCTCGGGCCACCTCTCCTGCCTGAACGTGCTCAAGCGCTTCGGGCCCGGCAACCCCTCGCCGCTCTCCTTCCCGATGCCCGGCTGGACCCTGACCGTCGACCTGCCCATCGAGCGCGGTCTGGACACCCTGTGCGACGCCCTGGACCAGGAGGTCATCGGCGCCGGCGGCCGGGTCTACCTGGCCAAGGACTCCCGGCTCAGCGCTGACGCGTTCCGGGCGATGTACCCGCGCCTGGACGACTTCCTCAGCGTCCGGCACGAGGTCGACCCGGCCGGGCTGTTCAACTCCGACCTCGCCCGCCGCCTGCACCTCTAGCCCTGCTGCCCCTCTGGTAAGGACCACCCTGTGATCAACGCCGTAGGCGCCCCCCAGTCCCTGCTCCTGCTGGGCGGGACGTCCGACATCGCCCTGGCCATCGCCCGCCGCTACGCCCGGAGCGGGCTGCGGGTGCTGCTGGCCGCCCGGCCGAGCGAGCGCCGCAGCGCCGCCGCTGCCGAGCTGACCGGCCTGGGCTGCGCGGTGACCGAGATCGACCTGGACGCCCGCGACGCCGGCTCCCACGCCGGCACCGTCGAGGCCGCCTTCACCGACGGAGACGTCGACCTGGCCGTCCTGGCGTTCGGCCTGCTGGGTGACCCGGAGACCGACTGGGTCGATCCCGAGCTCGCACTCGAGCTGGCCGAGGTCAACTTCGCCGCCCCGGTCCACCTCGGCGTGCTGCTCGCCAACCGGATGCGCGCCCAGGCGCACGGGCGGATCGTCGCCCTCTCCAGCGTCGCCGGCGAGCGCGTCCGCCGCTCGAACTTCGTCTACGGCTCGACCAAGGCCGGCTTCGACGGCTTCTTCCTCGGCCTCGGCGAGGCGCTGCGCGAGCACGGGATCAGGGTGCTGGTGGTCCGGCCCGGCTTCGTCCACTCGAAGATGACCGAAGGCCTGGACGCGGCCCCCCTCGCGGTCTCACCGGACGACGTGGCCGACGCGGTCGTCGGCGCGGTCGCCGGCGGCAAGGAGTTGATCTGGGTGCCGAACGCGATGCGGGCGGTGATGTCGGGCCTGCGGCACGTGCCCCGTCCGCTCTTCCGCCGACTGCCCATCTGAGCCACTCCCGGACGTGTGACAACCGATCGGCCGCGGCGCCCGTAGCAAGGGCATGAGCGAGCGGGACGAGGCCTTCACCGCGTACGTGGTGGCTTCCCGCCGTCGCCTGGTCCGAACGGCGTACCTGCTGTGCGGGTCGTGGGACCAGGCCGAGGACGTCACCCAGATCGCGCTGGCCAAGCTCTACGTCGCCTGGCCTCGGGTGCAGCGGCAGCGCGGCCCGGACGCTTACGTCCGGCGGATCCTCGCGCGGACCACGGTCGATGAGTGGCGTCGACCGTGGCGACGCGAGGTCGTGGTCGGTGCCGGCCTCGTCGACCTGTCGACGAGCACCCCGGCCGAGGACGGCATCGAACGCCGCACCCTGCTCGAAGCGCTGGGGCGGCTGCCGGCCCGGCAGCGGCAGGTCGTCGTGCTGCGCCACTACTGGGGCCTGTCGGTCGCCGAGGTGGCCGCCGACCTGGGCATCTCGACCGGCAGCGTGAAGAGCCACTGCTCGCGGGCGGTCGAGCGCCTGGCCGACCTCCTGACCACCACCGAGAGAGTGTGACGCCATGACCGCGACCGAACCCGAGCGACTTGGCTCGGCCGACTTCGACGAGTGCTTCCGCGGCGAGCCGACGCCTCCGGATTCCGGAGGTGATCTGAGTCGAGGCCGTCAACGGCGTCGCCGAGGCGTCGTGGCCGCCTCCAGCGCCCTCACCGCACTGGCTGCCGCCATCGCCGTCATGTTCACCCTTGCCCTGCCGGGAGGTCCACCGCAGGTCGCTGTTCCTGCCGAGAGTCCGACCGCCGACGCAGCGGGGCCCCCGGGAGCCAACCCGGCCTGCGACCCGGCTGCGGCGTGCGCCTGGCCCAGCCCTCCTCCCGCGCCGAACCAGTCGGTCACGCTGCAGCCGGCGCACGGGCGGCTGCCGCTGGGTCAGTCCGACACCGTCCCGACCCTGCGGTATACGAAGGCGAAGGGCTACCTCGACCGCCATGGGCACTCCCTGGACCAGAGCTCGGACACTCCGTTCTCGGCCACCACCAGGCACACCTACAACCTGGTCCGGCTGCACCTCGACCCGAAGGGGGACCACCTCGTCCCGTACGACCACGACCTCGTCACCGGCGAGAGCCGGGCGACCCTGCAGGTGGGGCAGCAGCTGCCCTGGACCGTTTCCGGCGACCCCGGCGAGGGAATGGTGGAAGTGGCCGTGACGCGCATGGTTCCGGGCACACCGGCGGAAGCCCGCGACCCTGCCGGCTTCTGCAGCGGCCCGGACTGGAAGCGCTTCTGCCACGCGACCGACCTGTCCGGTCACCAGGTGAACCTCGGCCGCCACGATGACGGGTCTTTCGTCCTCGACTACCAGCAGCCCGATGGCGAGGTCGCGAGCGTGCGAGTCGACCCCCTGCTGCCCCTCGACGGGATCAGGCCGCTCAAGGAGATGGGCGTCAGCCTCGGTGACGTGATGGCCCTGCTGACCGATCCAGCTCTCGACGTCGTCGGCTGAGAAGCGGCCCTCTCACCTCAGCGTGAACGATCTTGACGCGACTACCCGTCACGATCGTTCACGCTGGCGAGGCCGGGCGCCGGCCGAGCCCGGCTCAGCGGACGTAGGGCCGCAGACCCGCCGCCGGCACGGGCAGCTCGCGGTGCTCGGCGTCGGGCGACACCAGGCCGTGGTCGGCCCGCGCCACCGTCACCGAGTCCGCCCACGCCGACATGATCTGCACCCGGAAACCTCCGCTCTCGGTGTCGAGCCACCAGGGCTCGGCCAGCACGGCCAGACCTCGGGCACGCAGCAGCTCTTCGGCGTCGGCGTGCTCCAACGGGCCGGCCAGCGGGTAGCCGACCAGGGTGACCGGGGTTGCGCCGCGCTCGTCGAGGGTCAGGTACCCGACCAGCTCGGCGTCCGAGGGGCGGTGCACCGGGATCCATCCGCCATGACGTCATCGCAGCGCTCGCTTCCCTCTCTGACCAGCGGTTTTCTTGGCGGCCACACTGATTCGTGGCTAGCGTGTCCGCTCATGCGCACCCATCTCGCCGCCCTGGTCGCGGCAACGGCCCTTGTCGCCGCCCCGCTCGTGGCCGTCGCCGGCCCTGCCTCCGCCGCCACTTGTACGGCACCGGAGGTGCTGGGCACCGAGGTGTCGCCGACCAACGTGATCGTCGGCACCTCCAAGGTCAAGAGCTTCGACATCTACACCGACGTGGCCAAGAACGGCTGCAGCCTCAGCAGCGTCAAGGTGACCGTGCGCTCGCCGAAGAACACCGCCAAGAACCTCACGATGCAGGTCGTCAGTGTCAGCGACGGCGTCACCACCTACGCCTACACCATCGAGCTCAAGGCGTCGGCGCTGAAGAACAGCGAAGCCGGCCTCTGGACCGCCACCTCCGTGACCCGCTGGAGCGGCGGGGCGATCACGTCGAAGGACGCGTTCCGGGTGGTCCGAGCGGCCAAGCTCACGACGAACGCCAAGCCGGAGCCCGTGACCGCCGGACACCGGCTCGTGGTCACCGGCAAGCTCACCCGGGCCAACTGGGAGACCCGCAAGTACGCCGGCTACACCAAGCGCAAGGTGCAGCTGGAGTTCCGGCCGACCGGCGGGACGTACGGCCTCGTCAGCACCGTGACCAGCCACGGCAAGGGCGCGGTGCAGAAGACGGTCACCGCCGACGTCGACGGCTGCTACCGGTTCGTCTTCACCGGCAGCAGCACCACCCGCAAGGTGACCAGCAAGGCGGACTGCGTCGACGTCCGCTGAACGACGCACCCCCCGATGCGTCGCTCACTGGCCGCCCTGGCTTGCCTCGGCCTGCTGGCCGTGCCGCTGCGGCCGCCCGTGCCCGCCGCGGCCGGGGCTGACGGCTGCACGGCCCCGGTGCTGGTCAGCTCGACGGTCGCGCCGCCGACGCTCGTCGTCGGCACCGCGAGCCCGACGGGCTTCGTCTTCACCGCCAGCGTCCGGAAGAACGGCTGCACGGTCGAGCAGGTGGACACCGAGGTCGTGACGGCGACCGGCGCCGCGAGCGGCTTCCGGCTGGACGAGCAGGAGACCATCGACGGCGTCACGACCTACGACGTGGGCATCCGGGTCGACCCGGGGGCGGTCGTCAACGCCGAGGCCGGCGCCTGGACGTCGACGGTCTCGGTGACCTCGGACAGCACCACCACCGACGGCGGACCACGGCTCCGGGTCGTCCGCGCGGCCCGGCTGAGCAGCTCTGCCAGCCCCGAACCGGTCCGGGCCGGGCGGACCCTCACCGTGCGAGGCCGTCTGACCCGCGCGGACTGGTCGACGCTGGGCTACGCCGGCTACGCGAGGCGGCCGGTCGAGCTCCAGTTCCGGACCGCCGACGGCTCGTACCGGACCGTCAAGGACGTCGCCAGCGGCAGCCGCGGCGCCGTCAGGGCCTCGGTCCGAGCCACGCAGGACGGCTGCTACCGGTTCGCCTTCCGGGGCAGCTCCACCACCGCCAGGGTGGTCAGCCGCGGCGACTGCGTCGGCGTCCGCTGACCACCACCCGCGCGCTGCTCAGCACCACGACACGATCAGAACGGGTACGTCGGGAGCTGACCGCGCAGGGTCACCCACTGGGTCTCGGTGAAGGCCTCGATGTTCGCCTGCGCCCCGCCGTGCCGCGACCCGGTGCCTGAGGAGCCGACGCCGCCGAACGGGGCCACGGCCTCGTCGTTCACGGTCTGGTCGTTGATGTGCACCAGCCCGGCGGGGATCCGCCCGGCCAGCTCGAGACCGGCGTAGACGTCCCGGGTCAGGATGCCCAGCGAGAGGCCGTACTCAGTACCCGAGGCCAGACCCACCACCTCCTCCAGCGAGGAGAACGCGGTCACCGGGGCTACCGGCCCGAAGATCTCCTCCGCGTACGCCGGCGCGTCGACCGGCACGTCGCCGAGGACCGTCGGCCGGTAGAACAACCCCTCGAAGGTGGCCCCGGTGCGCACGGTCGCCCCGGCCGCGACGCTGGCGGTGACCAGACCGTGCACCCGGTCCCGCTGGCCGGGGTCGATGAGGGGTCCGAGCGCCACCTGCTCCCGGTACGGGTCGCCGACCGGCAGCCCGGCGACCTTCTCGGCGAGGACCGCGGTGTACTCCTCGGCGATCGAGGCGTGCACCAGGTGCCGGGACGTGGCCATGCAGATCTGCCCCGAGTGGGAGAAGGTGCCCCAGGCGCCCACCGACGCAGCGGCCGTCACGTCGACGTCAGGCAGCACGACCAGGGCCGAGTTGCCACCCAGCTCGAGGTGCGCGCGCTTCAGGTGCTGACCGGCCAGGGCGCCCACCGCCCGACCCGCCCTGGTCGACCCGGTGAAGGCGATCACGCGGACGGCCGGCTCGGTGACCAGCGCCTCGCCGACGTCGGCGCCGCCGGGCAGCACCTGCAGCAGCCCGGCCGGCAGGCCGGCCTCCTCGAACACCCGGGCGAAGAACGCGCCGCCGCAGACCGCGGTCCGGGGGTCAGGCTTGAGCAGGACGGCGTTGCCCAGGGCGAGAGCCGGCGCGACGGCACGGATGGCCAGGATCGTCGGCACGTTGAAGGGCGCGATGACCCCGACCACCCCCACCGGCAGCCGGCGGGCGAAGGACAGCCGCGGCGCCCCGGTGCGCAACAGCTCGCCGTACGGGTGGCTGGGCAGCGCCGAGGCCTCGTAGCACTCGGCGGCCGAGGTGTGCACCTGGAAGCCGCCGAAGGGTGGGATCGCCCCCGACTCCCGCGCCAGCCAGTCCGTCAGCTCGTCGGCGTTCGCCTCGATCAGCTCCCCGGCACGACGCAGCACCCGCGCCCGGTCCTCGTACGGGGCCGCCGCCCAGGCCCGCTGCGCCTCGACGGCCCGGGCGGCCGCCTCGCTCACGTCCACCGGGGTCGCCCGGCCCACCTGGCCGAGGGTCTCCCCCGTCGCCGGCTCGACGGCGGGGTAGGTCCCGCCGCCGCCGTCGATCCAGCGGCCGGTCCAGATCTTGCCCTGCCAGGCGCCGTCGTCGAGCAGTCCCATGTCTCTCCCTCGGTCAGGTGATGCTGCGGTGGGGGCCGTCAGGCCCAGTCGAGCGAGGCCGCGCCGTCCTGCTGCTCGGTGACGTCCCAGAGGTGGTGGACGACGTCGTGCAGGAAGTACTGCAGCAGGGTGGCCACGGTGAAGTCCGAGCCGTTCGACCGGCGTCCGGTGCGCGGGAAGTCGGTGGCCGTGAGCAACTGGATGCGGCCGAGCATCGTGGCCGCGGCCGCCTCCAGCTCGGCGCCGACGACGTCGGGGTCCGCCTCGGCGTAGCGCTGCAGCACGGCGGTCTCGTCCTGGTCCCAGTTCGCGAAGACCGGGTCGTCCTCGGTGAGCATCAGCTGCAGCCGCCCGTCCATCACCCGGTACACGTCACGGACGTGGCTCGCATACTCCAGCGGCGACCAGACGCCCGGTGCGGGCCGGGCCTCGACCGCCGGGTGCTCGCGCAGGATCTGCACCCATTCCTCCGCCGCCACCCAGGCCCGCCGGCCCACGGTCAACGGGTCGGTCTCGCCCGCCGCGAGCCCGCACTCCTCGCACCGGCGGGTGAGCGTCCAGGTCCAGTCCTTCTCGTCCGGGGTCACCGGATCCACCTCAGCCACGACCCCAACCTAGCGGCGTGAAGAATGGGCCCATGGCTCCCGTCCCGGTCGCTGCGGCCAGCCGACAGATCGACCTGAACGCCGACCTCGGCGAGTCGTTCGGCCGCTGGACGCTGGGCGACGACGCGGCCCTGCTCCCCCTGATCACCAGCGCCAACGTCGCGTGCGGCTTCCACGCCGGGGACCCGCTGACGCTGCGCCGGACCTGCGTCGACGCCGCCACCCACGGGGTGGTGATCGGCGCCCAGGTGAGCTACCCCGACCTGGTCGGCTTCGGCCGCCGCTTCCTCGACATCGACCCGGACGACCTGGCCGCCGGCGTGCTCTACCAGATCGGCGCCCTCGACGGCCTGGCCCGGGCCGCGGGCAGCCGGGTCCGCTACGTCAAGCCACACGGCGCGCTCTACACCACCGCGGTCGAGCACGAGGGCCAGGCGGCCGCGGTCGTGGCCGCCGTCCTGGCCTACGACCCCGGCCTGCCGGTCCTCGGGCTCCCCGGCTCGGCGCTGCTGCGGATCGCCGCCGACTCCGGGCTGCGCGCGGTGACCGAGTACTTCATCGACCGCAACTACACCGCGGAAGGTCGGCTGGTGGACCGCCGCCGGCCGGACGCGATGGTGACCGACCACGACGAGGCCGCGGAGCGCGCCGTGGCCGCGGCGCAGGCCGGCCGGGCCGAGTCGATGTGCACCCACGGCGACTCCCCCGGAGCCGTGGCCATGGCCATGGCGGTCCGCGACGCCCTCACGACAGCCGGGATCGCCGTCGCGCCCTTCGTGGCCGGCTCCCCCACCGGCGAGGACCGATGACCCGGCGACTGCTCGACTACGGCGAGTCCGCCGTGCTGCTGGAGTGCGACGACCTCGCCGAGGCCCTCAGCCTGGTCGGCCCGGTCCGCGAGCAGCTCGAACCGGTCGTCGAGGTCGTCCCCGGGGCGCGGACGCTGCTGCTGCGGCTGGCCGCGCCGCTGACCGGGGGGCAGCGCGAGCAGCTGCTGACCCTGCCCGGGTCCCCGCCGGAGGCCGACGACCGGCCGCCGGTCGCCGTCCCCGTCCGGTACGACGGCGACGACCTGGCCGAGGTCGCCGAGCTCACCGGCCTCAGCCCCGACGAGGTGGTGCAGGCGCACACGGGCCAGCTGTGGACGGTCGGCTTCTGCGGGTTCGCCCCCGGCTTCGGCTACCTGCGGGGCGAGGACGACCGGCTCCGGGTCCCCCGCCGGCAGACGCCCCGGACGCGGGTTCCGGCCGGGGCGGTCGCCCTCGCCGACGACTGGTCTGCGATCTACCCCCGGTCCGGGCCGGGCGGTTGGCAGCTCATCGGTCGGACCGAGCTCGCCCTCTGGGACCTCGACCGGGACCCGCCGGCGCTGCTGCAGCCCGGCCTCCGCCTCCGGTTCGAAGCACTCTGAGGTGACGCTCACCGTCGAGGCGACCGGACCGCTGGCCCTGCTGCAGGACCTCGGCCGGCCCGGCCACGCCCACCTCGGCGTCCCGCCCTCCGGCGCCGCGGACGTCGGCTCCCACCGGCTCGCGAACCGGCTCGTCGGCAACCCCGAGGAGGCGGTGACGGTCGAGGTCGTCCTCGGTGGGCTCGCCGTCCGGGCGAGCACCCTCGTCGTGGTCGCGGTCACCGGCGCGCTCACGACGGTCCGGGTCGACGGCCGGCCCACCTGCTCCCACTGCACGCTGACGCTGCGCCCGGGCAGCCGGCTGAGCATCGACACCCCCTCCTCGGGACTGCGGAGCTACCTCGCCGTCCGGGGCGGGATCGCCGCGCCCGCCACCCTGGGCAGCAGCGCCCGCGACGTGCTCTCCGGGCTGGGACCGGACCCGCTGCAGGCGGGCGACGAGCTGCGGACGGGCGCGTCCAGCCGGCCGTTGCCCGACACCGACCTCGCACCGCCCCGGCCCAGCGACCAGGCCCTCCGGCTGCGGCCCGGTCCGCGCCTCGACTGGTTCGACGACGCGGCCTGGGGACTGCTGCTGGCCCGCACCTGGACCGTACGGCCCGAGCTCGACCGGGTCGCCGTCCGGCTCGAGGGGCCAGCGCTCACCCGACGGGTCACCGACGAGCTGCCCTCGGAAGGCCTGGTCCGGGGCGCGGTGCAGGTGCCGGCGTCCGGCCAGCCGCTGGTCTTCCTGGCCGACCACCCCGTGACCGGCGGCTATCCCGTCGTCGCCGTGGTGGACGAGCGGTCCTGCGACCGCGCCGCGCAGCTGCGGCCGGGTGACCGGGTGCGCTTCCGAGGTGACCACTAGAGTCAGCGGGTGCTGCGCCGGGTGTGCGCGTACGCAGAGGTCGAGGAGGACACGTGGGGATTCGCAAGGTGCTGGTCGCGAACCGGGGGGAGATCGCTGTCCGGGTGATCCGGGCCGCCCAGGACGCGGGCCTGGGCAGCGTGGCGGTCTACGCCGACGCCGACCGGGACAGCCTCTTCGCCACGCTGGCCGACGAGGCGTACGCCCTCGGTGGGGCGACCCCGGCCGAGACCTACCTCGACGTGGCCAAGATCCTGGACGTCGCCGCCCGGACCGGGGCCGACGCCGTCCACCCCGGCTATGGGTTCCTGGCCGAGAACGCCGCCTTCGCGACGGCGGTGACCGACGCCGGTCTGGTCTGGATCGGCCCGCCGCCGACCGCCATCGAGGCGCTGGGCGACAAGGTCCAGGCCCGTCACATCGCCGAGCGGGTAGGGGCTCCGCTGGTCCCGGGCACCTCTGACCCGGTCGCCGACGCGTCGGAGGTGGTGGCCTTCGCCGAGGAGTTCGGCCTGCCCATCGCCATCAAGGCCGCGTTCGGCGGCGGCGGACGTGGCCTCAAGGTGGCTCGCGAGCTGGCCGAGATCCCCGAGCTGTACGAGTCCGCGGTCCGCGAGGCCGTCACGGCCTTCGGCCGCGGCGAGTGCTTCGTCGAGCGCTACCTGGACAAGCCCCGGCACGTCGAGACCCAGTGCCTGGCTGACCGCCACGGCAACGTGGTGGTCGTCTCCACCCGCGACTGCTCGCTGCAGCGACGGCACCAGAAGCTGGTCGAGGAGGCTCCGGCCCCGTTCCTCACCGACGACCAGGTCGAGCGGCTCTACACCGCCTCCAAGGCGATCCTGTCCGAGGCCGGCTACGTCGGCGCCGGGACATGTGAGTTCCTGGTGGGCCAGGACGGCACCATCTCCTTCCTCGAGGTCAACACCCGGCTGCAGGTCGAGCACCCGGTGTCGGAGGAGGTGACCGGGCTCGACCTGGTCCGCGAGATGTTCCGGATCGCCGACGGCGAGGAGCTCGGCTACGGCGACCCGGTGGCCGGCCGGCACTCGATCGAGTTCCGCATCAACGCCGAGGACGCCGGCCGGAACTTCATGCCGGCACCGGGCACCCTGACCGCCTGGCGGCCCCCGACCGGGCCGGGCGTCCGGGTCGACGAGGGATACCTCGCGGGGATGACCGTGCCCGGCGCGTTCGACTCCCTGGTGGCCAAGATCATCGTCACCGGAGCCGACCGCGAGCAGGCGCTGGCCCGGTCGCGGCGCGCCCTGGCCGAGCTGGTGGTCGACGGGATGCCGACCGTGGTGCCGTTCCACCTGGCCGTGCTCGACGACCCGGCCTTCACCGCCGCCGACGGCGCCTTCGCCGTGCACACCCGGTGGATCGAGACCGAGTTCGCCGGCACCATCGCCCCCTACGAGGGCCCGGCCGAGGTGGCCGAGCCGGAGGAGCGCGCCAGCGTCGTCGTCGAGGTGAACGGCCACCGGCTGCAGGTCTCGCTGCCCGCCGGACTGGGCGCGTCCAGCGCCGCAGCGGGGCCGGCCCGGGCCGCCAGGAAGCCGGCCCGTCGAGGCGGCGGCGCGGCGGCCGCCGCGGCTCCCTCCGGGGACGCGCTGACCTCGCCGATGCAGGGCACCATCGTCAAGGTTGCGGTCGCCGAGGGCGACGTCGTTGCGGCCGGCGATCTCGTGGTCGTCCTTGAGGCGATGAAGATGGAGCAGCCGTTGACCGCTCACCGGGCCGGCACCGTGACCCACCTGACCGCCGAGGTCGGCGCGACCGTGACCAGCGGCTCGACCCTGTGCGACATCGTCGAGGGCTGACCGGGGGGCCTTCGGCCGGCCTGGGCGAGGCGTGAAAAGTCGGTAAGAAGAGTCGCGCACGCCACGATCGGGCTCGCCACGGGGGGACACTGCAAGTCATGGCTGAATTCGTCGTCTTGCTGGTGATCGTGCTTCTGGTCGGGGGTGGGGCTGCTCTCTACCGGCGACGGGCGATCGCCGAGCAGCAGGCCCAGGAGCGTGCCGAGCTCGAGTCGCAGCTGAGCACCTCACGTCGGGCGGCCGACGAGGACGTCACCAAGTTCGGCGAGGAGCTGCAACGGCTGGACGTCGACGTCGCCGGCCACCCGTTGGACGAGCCGATGCAGCAGGACTACCAACGCGCCCTGGACGCGTACGAGGACGCCAAGACCTCGTTGGACGCCGTCCGCCAGCCCGCGGAGATCAAGCACGTTACCTCGATTCTCGAGGACGGTCGCTACGCGATCGCCTGCGTCAAGGCCCGGGTCGGCAACCGGCCGCTCCCGGCCAAGCGTCCGCCCTGCTTCTTCAACCCGGCCCACGGGCCGAGCTCCTCCGACGTCGAGTGGGCTCCGCCGGGGGGTGCCCTCCGTTCCGTCCCCGCCTGCCCAGCCGACGCCGAACGCGTCCTCGCCGGTGCCGACCCCTACATCCGCACCGTTCAGGTCGGCGCCCAGCGCGTCCCCTACTGGGAGGGCGGCCCGGCCTACGCCCCATGGGCCCAGGGCTACTACAGCCGCTGGAGCGGCAGCGACATGCTCTCCGGCATGCTGATCGGCAGCTTCCTCTTCGGGGGCATGGGCCCCATCTTCGGCGGCATCGGCGAAGGTCTCGGCGGTCTGGGTGAAGGCGTCGGCGACATGATGGGCGGGATCGGCGACGGCCTCGGCGACATCGGGGGCGGCATCGGCGACATGTTCGGCGGCATCGGGGACTTCTTCGACAACTAAGCCCCGCGGGGCGCCGTCACGACCCGACTTGTCAGACGCCAGTTGTCCCAGAGGACAACCACGTACTGACAAGTCGGTCAGGAACCCGGACGCGTCGCCGTGGTGCGCAGACCCTGGTCGATGGTGCTGACCAGCCAGGCGAAGCTGGCCGTGACGTCGGTGTCGTACTGGAACCCGCCGGCCGCCTCCAGGGTGACGAACCCGTGCAGCGCACTCCGCAGCATCCGCAGGGCGTGGACCTGGTCACCTGGAGGCAGCTGGTAGCCGCGCAGCACGGCGGCGAACGTGCCGAGCGACCGGTCGGTCGCGGCGACCAGAGGGTCGTCCGGGCCGGTCGGTCGAGCCCCGAGCGTCGCGGCGTAGCGGCCGGGGTGGTCCAGGACCCACCGACGCATGGCCTCGGCGGCGGCCTGCAGGGCGTCGGTGCCGGCCCGGCCCTGGGTGGCGTCGCGGACGGCGTCGCCGAGCTCGGTCGTGGCCAGCACGGCGATCCGGTGGGCTAGGTCGGCCAGCCCGTCGACGTGCTTGTAGAGCGAAGGCGTCTTGACCCCCAGCCGGTCCGCCACCACCCCCATGCTGAGCTGGGGGTAGCCCAGCTCGTCGGCGAGGCCGGCGCCCACCTCGGTCACCACCTGCGGGCTGAGGCCCGCCCTAGGCACGCGTCGCCGTCCGGGCGAGGAACGGCAGCGCCAGCGCGACCACCTGGTCGGGCGTCTCGGTGTGCAGGTAGTGGCCGGCTCCGTCGATGACGGCCAGCTCGCCGAGGCCCGTGGCCAGGTCGGCGACGATGCTGCGGCCCTCGGCGACCGGATCGGCCCAGTCGGGGTCGGCACTGCCGACGACGACCAGGACCGGGCAGCCGACGTGCGGCAGCTGGGCCCCGGCGTCGCCGGGGGCCGACCGACCCATCCGCTGGAGGGCGCTCATCCGGCCCGGCTCACCGAGCGAGGCCACGATCCGGGCCAGCTCGGCGTCCCAGTCCGCCGGCTTGGCCGGGATGGCCAGGTCGAGGTACGCCGACCAGCTCGAGACCCGGCCCAGGACGCCGACCAACGCCAGTCGGGTCATCCCGACGCGGTACCGCCGCAGCCGCAGCAGCCCCCCGAGGTCGACCGACTGCTTGCGGGTGAACGATCCCAGCTCGACCACGCCGGTGACCAGGTCGGGCGCGGTCGCGGCCGCGATGGTCACGGCCCCGCCGCTGATCGAGTGGCCGACGAGCACGGCCGGACCGCCGAGGTGGCGGACCAGGGCCACCAGGTCGCCGGCGATGTCGGTCCGGCTGTATCCCGTCCAGCCCACGCTGGACTCACCGCAGCCACGCAGGTCGACGCTGGCCACCCGGTAGCCCGCCGCGGCCAGAGCGGGCGCGACGAACCGGTAGGAGTGGCGGCTGTCCCCCATGCCGTGGGCCAGGACGACGAGCGGGCCGTCGCCCACCACGTCGTAGGCGATGGTGCCCTCGTCGAGCGTCAGGTACTCGGTCATCGAATCCTCCAGTTGGCTAAGTTACTTAGCTTTAGACTAAGAGTATTAGCCAACGCACGTCAAGAGGCGTCCGGCTCCAACTTCTCGAGCCGCCCGCAGAGGGCGGCGAGGGTCTCGGAGGTCCCCTGCTCGAGCTTGAGCGCCGCCAGCTCGTCACCCCTGGTCGGACCCCGGTTGACGATGACCGTGGGCAGCCCGCGCTTGGTCTGGTGCCGGACGAAGCGCAGGCCGGACATCACGGTCAGCGACGAGCCCAGCACCACCAGCACCTGGGACCGGTCCACCAGGGCGTACGCCTCCGCGACCCGCGGTCGGGGCACGGACTCGCCGAAGAAGACGACGTCCGGCTTCAGGACCCCGCCACAGGACCCGCAGTCGGCGAGGACGAAGTCGTGCCAGTCCTCGACGACTGCGTCGCCGTCGGGGCGCATCTCTGCATGCAGCGGGGGGGTCCGGGGGGGTCGTCCCCCCCGCGAAGGCAGAGCATGCTCCGGCGGCGCAGCCTGAGTCAGCCCCGGGTTCAGAACCGCGAGCCGCCGCTGCAGGCTCAGCCGCGGGCTCACCTCGCGGCAGCCCAGGCAGACCACGTCGGAGATCCGGCCGTGCAGGTCGATCACCTCACGGCTGCCGGCCGCGGCGTGCAGGCCGTCCACGTTCTGGGTCAGCACCCCCTCGAGACCGAGCTGCTCGAGGTCCACGAGGGCGTGGTGACCGGGGTTGGGGTACGCCTGGCCGATCCGGCGCCAGCCGAGGTAGGACCGCGCCCAGTAGCGCTGGCGCGAGGTGACCGAGCCGACGAACTCGCCGTACTGCATCGGCGTGGCCCGGACCGAGGTCGGCCCGCGGTAGTCGGGAATGCCCGAGTCGGTGCTGAGACCCGCCCCGGTCAGCGCCACCCAGGGACGTCCGCGCAACAGACCCACCACCTCGTCCAGCGCGTTCACAGCACCGAAAGTACCCGGGCCAGGAGACAGTGCTGCGCTGTGCCGTGTACTCACGGCACAGCGCAGCAACGTCATGGTCCGGGGGGCAGGTCAGCTGATGATTGAGCGGGAGCCGTGCAGCCGCCGGGCCGCCTCGGCGATCGAGCCGGTCATCGAGGGGTAGACGGTGAAGGACTGCGAGACCTGGTCGACCGTGAGCCGTTCCGACACCGCCATGGCCACCGGGTAGATCAGCTCACTGGCCCGCGGGGCGACCACGACGCCGCCGATCACGATCCCGGTCACGCTCCGGCAGAACAGCTTCACGAAACCGTCCCGGCTGCCCTGCATCTTGGCCCGGGGGTTGCCCCGCAGCGGGAGGGTGACCGAGCGGGCGATCACCTCTCCGGAGTCCACCTGGTTCTGCGTGACGCCGACAGTGGCGATCTCGGGGGAGGTGAAGACGTTCGAGGACACCGTCATCAGGTCCAGCGGTCCCACCGCGTCGCCCAGCATGTGCCACATCGCGATCCGGCCCTGCATGGCCGCCACGGAGGCCAGCGGAAGCACGCCGGTGCAGTCGCCGGCCGCGTAGACGCCGCGGGCCGAGGTGCGGGAGACGCGGTCGACGGTGATGAAGCCACCCTCGTCGACGGCGACGCCCGCCTCGGCCAGCCCCATGTCGGCGGTGTTGGGCACCGAGCCGACCGCCATCAGGCAGTGCGAGCCGGTGACCAGCCGCCCGTCGGCCAAAGTCACCTCGACCGAGTCGCCGTGCCGGGTCACCGAGGCCGCACGCGACCGCGACATCACCGTCATCCCGCGTCGGGTGAAGACGTCCTCGAGCACCTGCGCGGCGTCGGCGTCCTCGCCCGGCAGCACCCGGTCGCGGGAGGAGATGAGCACCACGTCGCAGCCGAGGGCGTCGTAGGCGCTGGCGAACTCGGCCCCGGTGACGCCCGAGCCGACGACGATCAGCCGCTCCGGCAGCTCCTTGAGGTCGTAGAGCTGGGTCCAGGTGAGGATCCGCTCACCGTCCGGCCTGGCGGTCGCCAGCTGGCGCGGCGCGGCGCCGGTCGCGATCAGCACCATGTCGGCCTCGAGCGCCCGCGGGCCGTCGGCGGTCTCCGCGACCACCCGGTCGGGGCTCTCCAACCGTCCACGGCCGATGACCAGCTCGACGTTCTCGCGCTGGATCCGCTCGCAGATGTCCTCGGACTGCCGGCGGGCCAGGCCGAGGACCCGGGCGTTGACCGCAGCGAGGTCCACACTGACGGTGGCGTCGACGTTGGCAGCCTCCCGACCCTCGAGGCCCCGGGTGCCGAACCGGACGCCGAGCTCGAGCGACTCCCGGACCTCGGTCATCACCTCGGCGGTCGCGATCAGGGTCTTGGAGGGGACGCAGTCGGTCAGCACGGCCGAGCCGCCGAGTCCGTCGGTGTCGATCAGGGTCACCTGGCCGCCCAGCTGGCTGCCGACGAGCGCCGCCTCGTACCCCCCGGGCCCACCGCCGACGATCACTACGCGAGTCACCGCTGCATTCTTCCACGCGTGACCGATAGCCTCCCTGCGTGCAGTACGCCGCCTACGGGAGCAACCTCGACCCCGCACAGATGGCTGACCGCTGCCCGCACTCGCCGCTCCGGGGCACCGGCTGGCTGCAGGGCTGGCGGCTGACCTTCGGCGGCGAGGGCTGGGACGGGGCGCTGCCGACGGTCGTCGAGGACGCGGACGGGCACGTGTTCGTCGGTCTGTACGACGTCACCACCTCCGACGAAGCCGCGCTGGACCAGTGGGAGAGCGCCGACTCCGGGCTGTACGAGAAGGTGCGGGTCCGGGTCGCCACGCTGGAGGGTGAGCAGACGGCGTGGGTCTACGTGCTGCACGACTTCGAGGGTGGCACCCCCAGCGCCCGCACCCTCGGCATCCTGGCCGACGCGGCCGAGGCCGCGGACGCGCCGAGCGACTACCTGGCCGAGCTGCGCTCCCGGCCCTGCACCAGCGGCTGGTAGCGGCGACGTCCTGAGCCCGGGCCCGGCCGGCTCCTCGACCGCGCGCGTCGCCCTATGCTGCCAGCCATGTCCGATGACCCGTACGCCCTGGCCGCCGAGGCCGCCGCCGAGCTCCGCCGTCGCTTCGCTGTGGACACCCTGGACCTGGCGTTCGTCCTCGGCTCGGGCTGGTCGGCCGCCGCTGACGACCTCGGCGAGGTGCTGGGCCGATGCTCCCTGGCCGAGCTGCCCGGCTTCGCGGCACCGACCGTGGTGGGGCACGGGGGCGAGCTGCAGATCGTGCGGACGGCGGCCGGCAAGCTGGCCGCCCTGTTCACCGGCCGTACCCACTACTACGAGGGCCGTGGGGTCGCCCAGGTGGTGCACGGCGTCCGGACCGCCGCCGCCGCGGGGGTCCGCACGCTCGTCCTCACCAACGGCTGCGGCGGGCTGAACCCCGACTGGGCGCCCGGCACCGCCGTCCTGATCCGCGACCACATCAACCTCACCGCCGCGTCGCCGCTGGTTGGAGCGCGTTTCGTGGACATGACCGACGCCTACGCCCCCCGACTGCGCGAGCTCGCTCGCTCCGTCGACCCGGACCTGCCCGACGGGGTCTACGTCCAGTTCCACGGCCCCAACTTCGAGACCCCGGCCGAGGTGCGGATGGCCGGCGTCCTCGGCGGTGACCTGGTCGGCATGTCGACGGCCCTGGACACCATCGCCGCCCGCGAGGCCGGGCTCGACGTCCTCGGCATCTCGCTGGTGACCAACCTGGCGGCGGGCATCTCCCCCACGCCGCTGCACCACGAGGAGGTGCTGGAGGCGGGCCGGGAGGCGGCACCCCGACTGCGCACCCTGCTGGCCGGCCTGGCCGGCGTGCTCTGAGGTGAGCAGACCCCTGCCGCCCGACCTGCAGCGGGCGATCTCGGCCTGGACGGCCCAGGACCCCGACCCCACGACGCGCGCGCGGACCGGGGAGCTGCTGAGCCGGACGGCCGGCGGCGAGCAGGACGCCCGGGACGAACTCGTCGACGCGTTCACCGGGCGGCTGGCCTTCGGTACCGCCGGCCTGCGCGGCGCGCTGGGGCCGGGGCCGAACCGGATGAACCGGGTGGTCGTCGGCCAGGCCGCCGCCGGCCTGGCCACCTACCTGCTGGACACCGGCGGGGCGGGACAGCCGGTGCTGGTGGGCTACGACGCCCGGCACGGGTCGGCGCAGTTCGCGCGGGACACCGCCGAGATCATGGCCGCCGCCGGCTTCGAGACGCTGCTGACGCCGCGGCCCACCCCCACCCCGGTCGTCGCCTTCGGCATCCGGCACTTCCGCTGCGCCGCGGCCGTCATGGTCACCGCCTCGCACAACCCGCCACAGGACAACGGCTACAAGGTCTACCTCGGCGACGGCTCGCAGATCGTCCCGCCGGCCGACGCCGACATCGCGGCGCGGATCGAGCAGGTCACCCGGCACGCGCTCGCCGACGTCCCCCGTAGCGACGACTACCGGGTGCTGGGCGAGGAGCTGGAGGACGCCTACCTCGAGCGGCTGGCCACCCTGGTGCCGACGGACGCGCCCCGGGCGCTCCGCTGGGTCTACACCCCGATGCACGGGGTGGGCGGCTCGCTGGTGTCCCGGGCCGTGGCGGCTGCCGGCTTCCCCGCCGCGGCGGTCGTCGCCGCCCAGGCCGAACCCGACCCGGACTTCCCCACGGTGCCGTTCCCGAACCCCGAGGAGCCAGGAGCGATCGACCTGGCGCTCGCTCAGGCCCGCGGGAGCGGAGCGGACCTGGTCGTGGCCAACGACCCCGACGCCGACCGCTGTGCCGCCGCGGTCGTCGTCGACGGCGGCTGGCGGATGCTCACCGGCGACGAGCTGGGCACGCTGCTGGGCGAGGACGCGCTGCGTCGCGGCGTCCAGGGCACCTACGCCGCCTCGGTCGTCTCCAGCTCGCTGCTGTCGCGGATCGCCGCCGCGTACGGGCAGCCGTTCACGACGACTCTCACCGGCTTCAAGTGGATCGGCCGCGTCCCGGGCCTGGCCTTCGGCTACGAGGAGGCCATCGGCTACTGCGTCGACCCCGAGGCCGTCCCCGACAAGGACGGGATGTCCGCCCTGCTGCGGGTGCTACAGCTGGCGGCCGGGCTCGCGGCCGAGGGCCGGACGCTGGCCGACCGGCTCGACGACATCGCCCGGACCCACGGTGTGCACGAAACGAGCCAGCTGTCCTTCCGGGTGGCCGAGCTGTCCCTGATCATCGACGCGATGGCTCGGCTCCGGGCCGCCCCGCCGGAACGGTTGCTGGGTTCAGCGGTCGACGTTGTCGATCTTGGTCCGGGTCATGATCATCTTCCTCCCACCGACGCCGTCATGATCACCGGCGAGATGACCAAGGTCGTGGTGCGACCCTCGGGCACCGAGCCCAAGCTCAAGTGCTACCTCGAGGTCCACCTCGATCCTGCTCCCGACGTGGCCGGCGCCCGAGCCAAGGCCCGGGCGTCGGTGGCCCAGCTGCGCGAGGAGATGGCCGGTCTGCTGCCTCTGTCGTGACCGCTAGCGTGTCGCCATGACGGTCGAACCGGCTCTGCTGGCGTGGATGCTCGACACCGACCCGGCCCTGCGCTGGCAGGTGGAACGCGACCTGGCCGGGGCGCCGCCCGCGGTCTGGCAGGCGACGCGGGCGCGGGTGGCCACCGAGGGCTACGGAGCCGAGCTGCTCTCCCATCAGGACCCGGACGGCCAGTGGGCCGGCGGTGCCTACTTCCCGCGAGGGTACGCCCCCGCCGAGGACGAGCAGGGCCAGCCCTACACCGCCACCACCTGGACGCTGAACACGCTGCGCGACTGGGGCCTCGACCCGGTCGTCCTCACCGACACGGCCGAACGGCTGGCCGAGAGCAGCCGCTGGGAGTACGACGACCTGCCCTACTGGGACGGTGAGGTCGACTGCTGCATCAACGGCTTCACCCTGGCCAACGGTGCCTGGCTCGGCGCGGACGTGACCCCGTTGGCCGCCTGGTTCGGCGAGCACCAGCTGCCCGATGGCGGCTGGAACTGCGAATGGGTCGAAGGCTCGACCCGGTCCTCGTTCCACTCCACGCTCAACAGCCTCAAGGGCCTGCTCGGCTACGAGAGCCTCACCGGCGGCTCCGCCGAGCTGCGGGCCGTCCGCCGGAGCGGTGAGGAGTACCTGCTGCAGCGCCGGCTGACCCGCCGGCTCGGCACGGGTGAGCTCGTCGGTCCGTGGGTCGAGTACCACGCCTACCCGCTGCGCTGGGTCTACACGGCCCTCAACGCCGCCGACTACTTCCGCGCCGCCGCCCTGCTCGACGGCACCTCGCCGGACCCGCGGCTGGCCGACGCGATCGAGATCGTCCGGGCCGCCCGTCAGCCCCTGGGGACCTGGCGGCAGCAGCGCCGCTACCTCGGCGAGGTCTGGTTGGAGGTCGATGTGCCGGTGGGCGAGCCGTCGCCCTGGCTGACCTTCCTCGGGACCCGCGTCCTCGCGTGGTGGGATGGGGCTGACCGCACCTGACTGCCCGCGGACCCGGAGGTTCGAGATGTACCTGATCGTCGTCAAGTTCGAGGTGAAGCCCGAATGGGTCCAGCGCTGGCCCGAGCTGGTAACCAGCTTCACCACCGCCACCCGCCGCGAGCCGGGCAACCTCTGGTTCGAGTGGTCGCGCAGCCTGGACAACCCCAACGAGTTCGTCCTGGTCGAGGCCTTCTCCGACGACGGGGCCGGCCCGCACGTGTCCAGCGAGCATTTCGCCGCCGCCGTCCGGGACCTGCCGCCCACCCTGCTGCACACGCCGAAGATCGTCAGCCGCCAGGTCGAGGGTGACAGCTGGGACGAGATGGGCGAGATGGTGGTCGAGTGACCCGCCACCCGGGCCGAGTGTGCGGAAAAGGGTCCGGCAGGTGGTCGTTCGACGCGATTAGTGCACACTCGCGTTCGGGGTCACCCGTCTCGAGTAGCTTCCGTCCGGGCGAGGACCAGGCGGACGTGGAGCGCGGGCTGGCGGGCCAGCGTGCGCCCGGGCCAGGGCGGCTGTACGCGCAGAACTGCTGGCTCTCGGAGAGCACGAGCGGGCTCAGCACCACCAATGACCTGTGAAGTTCCCTGACGTTCGCGGCGGAAAGACGGAGGGACCGGTGCCCGACTCGTGACCTCGTCCGAGACCGCACTGGCGACCGTGCTGCGGTCGATCCTCACCGGCGAGGACGAGACCGAGCTCTTCTACGCGGCCCTCGAGCAAGTCGAGGAGCACCAGTGGCCGGCCTTGCTGGCGCTGGCGGACCACCCGTCACCGGCGGTACGGCTCGCGCTGGTCTCGAACCTGCCCTTCTTCACCCCGGGTGAGCCGCCTGCGGGCGTGGTCCTCGAGACAGCGATCCGACTCACCACCGACGCCGATGCGCGGGTGCGCGACCACGCCTGCTTCGTGCTGGGCACGCAGTGCCGGGAGGTCGACACCCCCGAGCTGCGGGAGGTCCTCGCGCTGAGGCTCGACGACCTGGACCGCGACACCCGGTGCGAGGCGTTGCTGGGCCTGGCTTTTCGGGGCGACCAGCGCGCGCTGCCACGCGTCCGCGCCGCCCTGACCCGTCCGACGGGTGACGTCTGGCGGATGGAGATGCTGGCCGCCGGGGCGCTCGGCGACCCGGACCTGCACCCTCTCGTACTGCGGCACCTCGACGGTTGGGACGACGAGGACAAGCCGTCCATCGAGGCGGGCCGCCGCCTCACCGACCCGGCCGGACCCGGGTCCGACCTGTTCCGGGGCGTCGCGGAGTTCATCCGGGCGCGGGCTCACCACCAGCCGGGCGGGGATCTCCTGACCTGGTGGCTCCTGATGATCGAGCTCCTCGACCTCGCCCCCCATCGGGAGTGGGATTTCCACCAGGCCGTCCGGCGCCGACTCACCGGTGACGACCAGGCGCTCGAGGAGCTGGACCTCGACTTCGCCCTCACCCCTGTCGATGAGGAAGGCGGGGCAACGGACACGACGTGAGAGCATTTGCGGTGACAGTCGGATGAGACGCTAATATCTGTACATCTGGTCCCGAAGGCCCAGAGAACATGTCGTCTGGAGGTCCGCATGGCCGAGCGTACGCACGTCTCCCCCGCCGAGGTCCACGAGGTGCTAGGGCGCCACGTCCTCACCGACGGCATGAAGCTGGTGCTCGACCTGCGCCGCAGCCGCGGCTCGCGGCTGGTCGACGCCCGGGACGGCACGACCTACCTCGACCTGTACACGTTCTTCGCCTCCGCACCCCTGGGCATCAACCCGCCCGGGTTGGCCGACGACCCGACGTTCGTCGCCGAGCTGGGCGAGATCGCCGCCAACAAGCCGGCCAACCCGGACATGTACTCGGCCGCGTACGCGGAGTTCGTGGCGACCTTCGACCGAGTGCTCGGCGACCCCGCGCTTCCGTACCTGTTCTTCGTCGAGGGCGGCGCGCTGGCGGTCGAGAACGCCCTCAAGGCGGCCTTCGACTGGAAGAGCCGGCACAACGAGGCCGCCGGACGCAGCCCCGAGCTCGGCACCAGGATCCTGCACCTGACCAGGGCGTTCCACGGCCGCTCCGGCTACACCCTCTCGCTGACCAACACCGAACCGGGCAAGACGGCCCGCTTCCCGAAGTTCGACTGGCCGCGGATCGACGTTCCGGCCCTCCGCTTCCCGCTGGCCGACCATCTGGCCGAGGTCGAGGCGGCCGAGGAGCACGCGCTGAAGCAGGCCCGGCAGGCCTTCGCCGATCACCCGCACGACATCGCGGCCTTCATCGCCGAGCCGATCCAGGGCGAGGGCGGTGACAACCACCTGCGGCCGGAGTTCCTGCAGCGGATGCAGCAGCTGGTGCACGAGCACGACGCGCTGGTGATCATGGACGAGGTGCAGACCGGCGTCGGCACCACCGGAACCCCGTGGGCCTACCAGCAGCTCGGGGTGCAGCCCGACCTGGTCGCGTTCTCCAAGAAGGCTCAGGTCGGCGGGGTGATGGGCGGCGGTCGGCTGGACGAGGTACCCGACCACGTCTTCCGGGTCTCCGGTCGGATCAACTCCACCTGGGGCGGCGGACTGACGGACATGGTGCGCTCCCGCCGGCTGCTGGAGATCATCGAGGCCGAGGGCCTGATCGAGGCCGCCGGCCCCAAGGGCGAACACCTGCTGGCCGGCCTCCGGACAGTCGCCGACACCCACCCCGAGCTCGACAACGTGCGGGGGCGGGGCCTCTTCGCGGCCTGCGACCTGGCCACTCCGGAGCTGCGTGGTGCGGTGGTCGCCGACCTGCACGACGTGGAGCACGTGATCGTGCTGCCGTGCGGGGTCCGCTCGGTCCGCTTCCGCCCGGCGCTCTCGATCACCGAGGACGAGCTGGACGAGGCGGTCGCCGCCCTGGGCCGCACCCTGGATCGCCTCACCCGCTGACCCGCGACGTCCGGCGCGCACCCGGCAACCCCCGGGTCGGCCTCATCGACGACCCGGCGGCAGGCCTGTTCTATCACCTGAGGCCGCGAGGCTGAAGGGTCTGGGCGTCAGCCGACGAAGGTCGCGCCCTTCAGGGTCTGCGTGTACGCCTTCCAGGTCGTCTTGGTGTTCGGCGCGTAGATCCGGGTACTGATCGTCTTCTTCTTCGTGTCGACGGTCATCAGCCGGGTGGGGTTGCTGCGCTCGTCGTGGAAGGTGGTGAGGAAGGAGTAGACGGTGTTGCCGTGCATCCCGTGGTCGACGCGCGCCTTCCGCGCCTTGCCCGTGTGGCCGGAGAACACCATCGAGACGTTGGGGTAGCGGCTGACCAGGTGCTTCCACAGGTACGCCCCGCTCGTGTCGCCGTAGCCGCCGTTGCTGGTGCTGATGTTGCCGTGGGCGGTCAGGTAGGAGTGGGTCGAGACGATGACGTTGTACCGGGGATGAGCGGCGGCGACCCGCGCGGCCCAGCTGACGACCGCGGGCCGCGGGCAGAACTCCAGGCTGAGCACCATCCAGCGGCGGCCGCCGGCGGTGTACAGCGTGTAGAGGTTGTCGACCTTGCCCACCTCGAACTCCCCGCCGACCCCACGGAAGTCCTGGGCGTCGAAGGTGGAGTTCAGGGTCGACGTCGCACGGATCAGCGTGTGCGTGCGGCGGGGGTCGCGGGCGCTGCCGCCCGGACCGGTGGCCAAGGTGTCGTGGTTGCCCACCAAGACCGTGTACGGCAGCCGGGCCTGCTGCAGCGGGGCCAGCCCGCGGTCCGCCCGCCGCCACTGCACGTGGTCGGGGGTGTCCCAGTTGACGAGGTCCCCGGTCTGCAGCGCGAAGCTCATCTTCGGCTGCCGGAGGATCCAGCGCGAGCGGTCGGCCAGCCGGGTGTCCGAGGCGCGCAGCACCTCGAGCTGGGTGTCCGGTACCACCGCGAACGAGAACGTGCTGCCCTGGGTGGTGGCGATCGGCTGGGTGCTGAGCACCGTCGACGGCAGTCGGTACGGGGCGGACGCCGCGTAGAACTGGGTGCCCTCGGCCCGCCAGCCCGCGGCCGCGAGGGTGTCCCCGGCGGCTCCGACGGCCAGCCGGTGCTGCCCGGCCCTGACGTAACGCTGGACCCCGACCAGGCACGACGCCGGCGCGAGCGAGACGTAGAAGCTGGTGGTCTGGTCGCGGTAGCCGGCTGCGGCCAGCCGGTCGATCTCGGCCAGGTCCGCTGAGTAGACGTAGTCCCCCGTCGACCCCGAGCGCAGCCGGTGGACCGGCACCAGGCCGTCGCCGTCGGAACCGGAGGCGAAGAAGCTCGTGCCCGCGTCGGTGGTGAAGCCGTACCGGACGGCCCCGGCGGCTTCGGCCGGCCACACCGTCAGCAGGCCGCCACCGGTGGCCGGGTCGACCCGCTGCAGGACCGGCTGGGACAGGTCCCCGCAGGCGACGGTGGCTGCAGCCGCCGCCGGTGCCGACGGGATGGCGAGAGCCGACACCGTGGCCCCGGGGAAGGCCAGCACGAGGAGCAGCCGGAGCGCTCGCGAAACCCGCGGTGACAAGGGGGTGGGCATGGTCGGGCTCCTGGAGGTCCGGGCCCGAGGAGCACAGGGTAGCCAGCCGGCCAAGCCGGCGGGCCGTCGTCACCAGACCGTCACCCACGGGGCACGGATAGGATCATCGCCATGACCGCAGCGACGACGAAGACCCCCGTCGCGATCCCGGCAGCGGTCCGGCTGCCGGCCCACCTGCTGGACGCGACCGTGGACGAGTCGGCCCTCCGCCGCTTCCTGGCCGGGCTGCCCGGCGTCGACCCGGTGGGGCTGGAGCGCCGGTCCGCCCAGCTGGCCACCCGCTCGCTGAAGCGGGAGACCAAGCGCGGGCTGATCGACCTGGCCCTCTCGATGGTCGACCTGACCACGCTCGAGGGCGCGGACACGCCGGGCAAGGTGCGCAACCTGGCGCGCAAGGCGTTGCTGCCCGACCCCGACCACCCGGACACCCCCCGCCCCGCCGCGGTCTGCGTCTACCCCGACCTCGCCCGGGTGGCCGTCGAGGAGCTGTCGGGCAGCGGCGTCCGGGTGGCCGCCGTCGCCACCGCCTTCCCCTCGGGCCGCTCCACGCTCGCGGTGAAGCTGGCCGACACCGCGCTGGCCGTCGACTCCGGTGCCGACGAGGTCGACATGGTGATCGACCGCGGTGCCTTCCTGTCCGGCCGCTACGGCGTGGTCTTCGAGCAGATCCAGGCGGTCAAGCAGGCCTGCGGACCTGGTGCGCGGCTGAAGGTCATCCTCGAGACCGGCGAGCTCGGCACCTATGACCACGTGCGCCGCGCCGCCTGGCTGGCCCTGTTGGCCGGCGGCGACTTCGTCAAGACCTCCACCGGGAAGGTGTCCCCCGCGGCCACGCTGCCGGTGACCCAGGTGCTGCTGCAGGCCGTCCGTGACTGGCTCGACCAGACGGGCGAGCAGCGCGGCGTGAAGCCGGCGGGCGGCATCCGCACCGCCAAGGACGCGCTGCGCCACCTGGTCGCGGTCCGCGAGGTCGCCGGTCCCGAGTGGCTGGACCCGCACTGGTTCCGCTTCGGTGCCTCCTCGGTCCTCAACGACCTGGTGCGGCAGCGCCGGGCCCAGGCCGAGGGGCACTACACCGGCACCGACCACGTGACCCTCGACTGACCGGGAGCGGACGCACCATGAGCACGAACCTTGCCGACCCCGCCGCGTGGGACTACGCGCCGGCGCCCGAGTCGCGGGCCATCGGCAGCCTCAAGGACCGCTACCTCCCCTACGTGGACGGCACCTTCGTCGAGGGCGGCGGCCCCGACCTGGAGAGCGTCGAGCCCGGCACGGGAGAGCTGCTCGCGATGGTCTCCACGGTGGACGCAGCCGGGATCGACCGCGCCGTGGCGGCGGCTCGCCGGGCCCAGACCGAGGTCTGGGGACGGATGCGCGGGGCCGAACGCGGCACGTACCTGTTCCGGATCGCCCGCGGGATCGCCGAGCGGGCCCGCGAGCTGGCCGTGGTGGAGACCCTCGACAACGGCAAGCCGATCCGGGAGAGCCGGGACTTCGACGTCCCCGCCGCCGCCCAGCACTTCTTCTCCCACGCCGGCTGGGCCGACAAGCTGCAGCACCTGGGCCTCGGGCCGGCGCCCCAGCCGCTGGGCGTCGCCGGACAGGTCATCCCGTGGAACTTCCCGCTGCTGATGGCCGCCTGGAAGATCGCGCCCGCCCTCGCCGCCGGCAACACCGTGGTGATCAAGCCGGCCGAGACCACCTCGCTGTCGATCCTGGTGCTGGCCGAGATCATCGCCGACGCGGGCCTGCCGCCCGGGGTGGTCAACATCGTCCCCGGGGCCGGCGACGTCGGCGCCGCCCTGCTCGCCCACCCCGGCCTGGACAAGGTGGCCTTCACCGGCTCGACGTCGGTGGGCCGGGGCATCGCGCGCTCGCTGGCCGGGACCGGCCGCCGCGTGACGCTCGAGCTGGGCGGCAAGGGCGCCAACATCGTGTTCGACGACGCGGCCCTCGACCAGGCGGTCGAGGGCGTGGTGGACGGCATCTTCTTCAACCAGGGCCAGGTCTGCTGCGCCGGGTCCCGGCTGCTGCTCCAGGAGCCGATCGCCGAGGAGTTCCTGGAGCGGCTGAAGCGTCGGGTGGCGACGCTGCGGGTCGGGGACCCGATGGACAAGAACACCGACGTCGGCGCGGTCAACTCACTCGCCCAGCTAGAACGAATCCACCGGCTGCTCGCGGCCGGCGAGGCGGAGGGCGCCCAGAGCTGGACCGCGCCCGGCTCGTTGCCGGAACGCGGCTACTTCGTCGCGCCCACCCTCTTCACCGCGGCGACCGCCTCGATGCGGGTGGCCCGGGAGGAGATCTTCGGACCGGTGCTGACCACCATGACCTTCCGGACGCCGGACGAGGCGGTCGCGAAGGCCAACAACACCCCGTACGGTCTGTCGGCCGGGGTCTGGACGGAGAAGGGCTCGCGGGCGATGGCCATGGCCGCCGCGCTCCGGGCCGGGACCGTCTGGGACAACAGCTTCAACCGCTTCGACCCGACGGCGAGCTTCGGCGGCTACGGCGAGTCCGGCTACGGCCGCGAGGGCGGGCCGTCGGGGATGGCGGCGTACCTTCGGGCGGACACGCGGCACGAGGAGACCCGATGAGCCGTCCCACGGTGACCAAGACGTACAAGCTCTACATCGGCGGGGCGTTCCCGCGATCGGAGTCGGGCCGGACCTATCCGGTGCACACCGCCGACGGCGCGTTCTGGGCCAACGCCGCCCAGGGCTCGCGCAAGGACGTCCGCGACGCGGTCACGGCCGCCCGGTCCGGGAGCCGCGCCTGGTCCGGCGCCACGCCGTACCTGCGGGGCCAGGTCATCTACCGGGTGGCGGAGATGCTGGAGGGCCGCCGGGCCCAGTTCGTCGAGCTGCTCGGGCTGGGTACCGGAGCGGACGCGAGCACCGCCGGCGCCGAGGTCGACGCCGCGGTCGACCGGCTGGTCCACTATGCCGGCTGGACCGACAAGCTCAGCTCGGTGCTGGGCAGCGCGAACGCGGTCTCCGGCCCCTACTTCTCCTACTCCGCTCCGGAGCCGATGGGCGTGGTGGCCGCGCTGGCCCCGGCCGGGGCGCCGCTGCTCGGGCTGGTCTCGGTCGTCGCGCCGCTGATGGCGACCGGGAACGCCTGCGTGGTGCTCGTTCCCGAGGTCGACGCCTGCACCGCCATCACCTTCGCCGAGGTGCTGGCGACCTCCGACGTCGCGTCCGGCGTGGTGAACCTGCTCACCGGGCGGCCGGCCGAGATGGCGCCGCACCTGGCCGCGCACGGCGACGTGGCCGCGCTGGACCTCAGCGGAGCCGCACCCGAGCTGCGGACCGAGCTCGAGCAGGCCGCGTCCGAGACCCTGAAGCGGGTCTACGCCCCCGTCGGACCTCTCGACCTCGCGGCCGACCCGGGGCTGGCCCGGCTGCGGGCGTTCACCGAGATCAAGACGGTCTGGCACCCCACCGGAGCGCTGTCGCTCGCCGGCGGGGGCTCGTACTGAGGTGAGCCAGGCGCGCCGGATGGTGCTGCTCGCGGGGGCCTCGGGCAGCGGCAAGTCCCGGCTGGCGGCGGTGGCGGGCTGCCCCCGGCTGAATCTCGACGACTTCTACCGCGACCACGACCACGCCGATCTGCCGCGGCTGCCGTCGCGCGAGGAAGCCCAGGGCACGGTCGACTGGGACCATCCGGGTTCCTGGGACCTCGAAGCGGCTCTGGCCGCGGCCGTCGCCCTCTGCCGGACGGGCAGTGCGGAGGTCCCGGTCTACGACATCTCCCAGAGCCGTCGCACCGGCCAGCACCGGGTCGCGCTGGGCGAGCACCGGGTCTTCGTCGCCGAGGGCGTGTTCGCCCCCGAGCTCGTCGGCCCGGCCACGGCGGCCGGGGTCCCGGTGACGGCGCTCTACCTGGACCGGCCACGGGCCGCCAACCTGGTCCGGCGCTTCCTGCGCGACGTCGTCGAGCACCGCAAACCCCTGCTGCTGCTGCTCCGCCGGGGCTGGGCCCTCTGGCGGGCAGAGCCGATGATCAGGTCACGCGCGCTGGCCGCGGGCTGCCGGCCGGTGCCGTTGCGCGGCGCCCTCGCCGAGCTCCGGGCGCACGCGTCCGAGCCGCCCGAGCGGCCGTAGACCATTTGACGAGACAGGCAGCTCATCGCGAAACGCATTTGTTGGCACGTCCGCTCTCAAACACCCCACCATTGGCCGGCGAGGTTTTGCCGCGAAATATCGAGTTACCGTAAGGTTTGGCTTAACTGAGGTGGTGCTGCGGTCGCTGCCCGTCGGCCTCGGTGCCGCCGATATCTGGTCCGCACGCCGAGGGGAAAGCGCCACATGACGCACGACGAGAGCACGGCCGACGGTCGGGAGGCCGTTCGCCTGGAGCGTCTCGTCGAATACAACCGATCGATCGTCTCGGAGCTCTCGCTCTCCATGGTGCTGCGCCGGGTGGTCGAGGCCGCACGATCCCTCGGAGATGCCCGTTACGCCGCCATCGGCGTGCTGGGAGCTGACGGAGGCATCGAGCAGTTCGTCCACGAAGGCATGGACGCCTACACCGTGGCGGCCATCGGTGACCTGCCCAAGGGCAGCGGGCTGCTGCAGGCGGTGACCGAGGTCGCGGCGCCGATCCGGGTGCCGTCGGCGGCGGACGACCCGCGCAGCGCCGGACTGCCCGAGGGGCACCCGCCGCTCACCGCCTTCCTGGGCCTTCCCGTGCGCAGCAGCGGCACCGTCTTCGGCAACCTCTACCTCGCCAACCCGATCCATCGCGACGCGTTCACGGTCGAGGACGAGAACCTGCTGCGTTCGCTCGCGACCACGGCCGGCATCGCCATCGCCAACGCGCGGTTGCACACCGAAGCCCTGCAGCGACACGAGTGGCTGCAGGTGTCCTCCGAGGTCAGCCAGCGACTGATGGAGGAGGACGAGGACAGCACCTCGATGCTCTCCGATCTCGCCCACTCGGCCCAGCGGGTCGCCCGGGCCGACGGCGTCATCGTCTGTCTGCCGGTCCCTCGGACCCCGCGCACCCTCGAGATCGTCGCCACCAGCGGGGAGGGGGTCGACAAGCTGCGCGGCGCGCGCTTCGACGCCCAGGGCAGCATCGCCTGGGAGGCGATGCAGCTGGGCCGACCGCTGGTCGTGCAGGACATCCACGAGCGGTTGACCCACAGCACCCACCTGCCGCTGCCGATGGCGATCAACCACGCCATGGTCTTCCCGCTGATGGGCCGGGACACGGTACGCGGCGCCATCACCGTCGGCCGGACCGCGGACACCGCCTTCTCCGAGGCGGACGTGGAGGTGGCCGAGGCTTTCGCCGCCCAGGCCACGGTGGCCCTGGAGATGGTCGATGCGCGCGCGGACCAGAACCGGATCGCCATCCTGGAGGAGCGGGCCCGGGTCGCGCACAACCTGCACGACAACGTGGTGCAGCGACTCTTCGCCGCGGGGCTGACCATCCAGGGCGCCGCGAGCCTGTCTGAGGATCCCGCCGTCCGCGACCAGCTGGGCACCGCCATCCAGAACCTCGACGAGACCATCCGCAGCCTGCGGACGGCGATCTTCGACATCCAGCAGGACCACACGCCGGCGGCGGCGTTCCCCAGCCGGATCCTCGCGGTGGTGGTCGAGCAGACAGCCAGCCTCGGCTTCACCCCGGTGCTCGAGCTCACCGGCTCGGTCGAGAGCCTCACCGACGACGGACTGACCAGGGCCACCGAGGAGGCGCTGCGCGCGGCGCTGGGCGAGATCGCCCAGCACGCACGGGCCACGCGCACCAAGGTCGAGGTCACCTGCGACGGCTTCGCGGTGACGCTGATCCTCTCCGACGACGGCTCGGTCCCGCTGGCCGACCGCCCGCAGGAGGGCCTCGCCGACCTGCAGCGCCGCGCCGAGGACCGGGGGGGTGCGGTGTCGTTCGACGACCGGGAGGGCGGCGGGCTCGAGCTGTTCTGGACCGTCCCCCTGGCCTGAGCAGCCTCCCACCGTCCGGGGCAGCCGTACGACCGTCAGCCTCAGGTCGAGGCGACCCAGGACTGGAACGCGTCCACGGCGGCCGGCGGCCCCGAGACCTGGACGTGCGCGGCCGCGCGGCGGCCCATGACGTAGAGCGCGAGCTCGACGGGCTCTCCGGTGAGCACGACCTCGCCGCCGGCGTCCTGCCTGCGAGCGCCCACGCGGGCCGTGGCGCCGTCCGGGCGGGTCAGCACCACGGGGACGGGCGAGCGGCGGAACCCCAGCCGGGAGACCAGCGGCAGCTGCTTCCAGACCGCCTTGTCCTGCGCCGGTGGTAGCGTCCGCGGCTCGGCCGGGGACGTCCCACCCCGGCGGACGTCCTCGTGGTGGACGACGTACTCGAGCAGGTTGATCTGCTCCGTCGCCCAGCTCATCGGGGACCAGCGCGGCGGGCCGGCCACGAACCGGTCGACCAGGGCGGCGTAGCCCTCGGGGGTCTGCGCCCCGTCGACGAGTCGACCGAGGTACTTCTCCTCCCCGGGCTCGGCGCGGCCGACGGCGTCACCCAGGCTCGCGAGCACGTCCTGCTCGCGGACCACCAGGTGCGCCAGCAGCCGCCGCGTCGACCAGCCGGTGCACAGGGTGTCCGCACCGGGGTCGGTCCGGCGCAGGGTGTCGACCAGTGCGTTCTTCTCGGTGCGTGCCCATCCCATGCGGCAAACCTACCGGTCGCTCACTCGGCCGCCGGCGGCCGCAGCCTCAGGCGTCGGCCCCGGTGAGGGCCGACGCCTCGTCCACGCTTCCCAGCGCCGGCACATCCGCTCCCTGAGCCTGTCGAAGGGCCGCACCGTGGTCGCTGCCCCCCAGGCTCCGCAGGTGACGGCGGCCGACCGCCAGGACCAGGATCGAGACCAGCAGCGCCGCCGACCCCACCACGTACGGCGACGCGGCCCCCGCGCGGGCCGCGATGACCCCGGCCACGGCCGGCGCCACCGCCCCACCGACGAAGCGGATGCCGGAGTAGGTGGACGAGGCGACGCTGCGGGGCAGCTCCGTCGCCTCCATTACCGACTCGGTCAGCACGGTGTTCATGACCCCCAGGAACAGGCCCGCGACGATGGTGGCGACCACCAGCGTGGTCAGGTCGTCGACGCGCCAGGCCATCACCGCGAGGTCGGCGGCCAGCAGCGTCAGCATCGCGTAGAGCACCCGCTGCCGGCCGATGCGACGGGTCAGGAACGGCGCCGCGAAGACGGAGGTGAGCGCCAGGCAGAGGCCCCAGCCGCAGAAGATGAGGCCCAGCTGGTGGGCACCGAACGCGGCCATCCCGGCCCGCTGGGCCGCCGCCTCGAGCGGGAACGGGGTGTAGGCGAGCAGGCTGAAGAAGCCGTAGTTGTAGAAGAGCGCAGCGACACCGAGGGTCAGTAGGGCCGGGTGCCGCAGGGCGGCGAAGGTCGCCGACAGCGTGACCCGCTCCGCTGCCGGCGGCGCCTTCGGCAACAGCACGGCGATGGCGACCAGGCCGATGGTCATCAGCACCGCGGTGCCGAAGAACGGCCCGCGCCACGAGACCGCCCCCAGGGCCCCGCCGAGCAGAGGTCCGGTGGCGATGCCCAGCCCGAGCGCCGCCTCGTAGAGGATGATCGCGCTGTTCACCCCGCCCGAGGCCGCGCCGACGATGGTCGCGAGCGCGGTGGAGATGAACAAGGCGTTGCCCAGCCCCCAGCCCGCGCGGAAGCCGACGATCTCACCGACGCTGCCCGAGGACCCGGCCAGCGTCGCGAAGACCACGATCAGGGCCAGGCCCACCACCAGCGTGCGCTTGGCCCCGAACCGGCTGGAGACGTAGCTGGTGAAGAACATGGCGAGGCCGGTGATGGCGAGGTAGCTGGTGAACAGCAGCATCGTCTGGGCCTGGCTGGCCCCGAGCTCGGCGCTGATCGCGGGCAGGATCGGGTCGACCAGACCGATGCCCATGAACGCGATGACGCAGGCGAAGGCCACGGCCCAGACGGCGCGGGGCTGGCTGAGGATGTTCGATCCGGCACGTTCGGCCATCGTCACGACTTCCCTGTTCTCGCGGTGAGCCAGCAGCGGAAGTTGTCTAGCCCGACTAACTAAACCCTAACACCGGGTAAAGCCCGTGTAACGAGACGGTAAGCCCCCGGAACACCCCTGACTTCTGCGTGTGGCTAGGGTCACACACACGTTCGCGCTGCGGCGACCCCTTGGACGAACTCGCCACGACGACTCGAGGAAAGACGGCTCATGACCCAAACAGAAGTCCCGAACGACTCACTCAACGCCGAACAGGTCGGCTACAAGCAGACCCTGAACTCTCGCCACGTGCAGATGATCGCCATCGGTGGCGCCATCGGCACCGGCCTGTTCCTCGGCTCGGCCTCCCGGCTGCACAGCACCGGACCAGCACTGGTCGTCAGCTACGCCGTGGTGGGCGTCATCGCCTACTTCCTGATGCGCGCCCTGGGCGAGCTCGTGCTGCACCGCGCGACCTCGGGCGCCTTCGTCTCCTACATGCGTGAGTTCTTCGGTGAGAAGTGGGCGTTCGTCACCGGTTGGGTCTACTGGGCCAACTGGGCCCTGACCGGCATCGCGGAGCTGTCCGCCGTCGGGTTGTACATCCAGTACTGGTTGCCGAACATGCCGACCTGGGCCACGGTGCTGATCGCCCTGGTCGTCGTGCTGTCCATCAACCTGCTCTCGGCCCGGGCATTCGGTGAGTTCGAGTTCTGGGCCGCGATCCTCAAGGTGGGCGCGATCGTCGTCTTCCTGATCGTCGGTCTGGTCGTGGTCATCGGCGGCTTCGACATCGGCGGCCACAAGGCCGGTCTGCAGAACCTCTGGAACAACCCGGGCGGCTTCTGGCCGCACACCGGCGACTTCAACTGGTACGGCCCGATCCTGGTGATGTCGGGGGTCGTGTTCGCCTACGCGGCCATCGAGATGGTCGGCGTGGCCGCCGGTGAGATGGCCAACGCGGAGAAGGAGGTGCCGAAGGCGGTCAACGCGGTGATCTTCCGGATCGCCGTCTTCTACATCGGCTCCATCCTGCTGCTGGTCTGCATGCTGCCGACGAGTGAGTACAAGGGGGGCACCAGCCCGTTCGTCACGGTCTTCGAGAAGCTCGGCCTCACCTGGATGAGCGCCGTGATCCAGGCGATCCTGATCGTGGCCGCCATGTCGAGCCTCAACTCGGGTCTCTACTCCACGGGTCGGGTGCTACGCAGCCTGGGCATGTCCAAGCAGGCGCCGCAGTTCACCCTCAAGATGAGCAAGTCGGGCGTCCCGTGGGCCGGCATCGTGATGACCTCGGTGGTCTTCGTCCTGGGCTCGCTGCTCAACGCCCTCACCCCGGACGCGTTCGAGATCGCCGTCGAGGCCACCTCGGTGATGATCCTGTGGACCTGGGGGACGATCTTCGCCTGCCAGCTCCGGCTCCGGCAGCTCAGCGACCGCGGGGTGGTCCCGGCCAGCCCCTTCCAGGCCCCGGGCTCCCCGTACACGAGCTACATCGGCCTGGTGTTCCTCGTCCTGGTCCTGATCGGGCTGGCCATCTCGGGCTGGCAGTCCTCTCCCTACCTCCTGCACAAGACGAGCTTCCTCGTGGTCGTGTTCGGCATCCCCGTTCTCGCGGCGATCCTCGCGATCGCCTGGCGCACGGTCAAGCCCAAGGTCCTCGAGAACACGGGCGGCAAGATCGAGGCCCTCTGGACCCTCGACGGGCCCCGCTACAGCGACGTCACGCCGGATGACCTCGACCCGGCGGACGACGCCTCGATCGTCTGAGACCGACGGAAAAGGAGAACGTAGATGCTCACCATGCAACGGCGGATCGCCGCAGTAGCCCTGGCTGCCCTGACCGCTCTCTCGGTCGCCGGCTGCGGGTCCTCGGGCGACGTCAAGACGCCGACCCCGCTTCCCGGCGCCTCCGGCGGCACCCTGAAGATCGGCATCTCCTTCGACCAGCCCGGACTGGGGCTGAAGACGGGAGAGACCTACACGGGCTTCGACGTGGACACCGCGACCTACGTAGCCGCTGCCCTCGGGGTGACGAAGGACAAGATCACCTGGGTCGAGGCCAACCCCGCCGACCGCGAGAACCTGATCTCCGGCGGCCAGGTCGACCTGGTCTTCTCGACCTACTCGATCACCGACGACCGCAAGAAGGTGGTCGACTTCGCCGGCCCGTACTTCGTCGCCCACCAGGACCTGCTGGTCCGTCGCAACGAGGACAGCATCACCAGCCCGCAGACCCTCGACGGACGGACGCTGTGCTCGGTGACCGGGACGACGTCCTCGGCCTACATCAAGGACCACTACAAGGGCAAGATCACGTTGCAGGAGTACCCCAAGTTCTCCGACTGCGTCTCGGCGTTGGCGGCCAGCACCGTCGACGCGGTCAGCACCGACGACGTCATCCTCGCCGGCTTCGCCGCCACGAGCCAGTACAAGGGCAAGCTGCGGCTGATCGGCAAGGGGTTCACCGACGAGCAGTACGGCGTCGGGATCAAGAAGGGCAACACCGACCTGGTCGGCAAGGTCGACACCGCCCTGAAGCAGTACATCGCGGACGGATCGTGGAAGGCCTCGCTGAAGGAGAACGTCGGCCCGTCGGGCTACAAGATCCCGAGCCCACCCACCCCGGGCTCCTGACCCGCACCCCCCGCGTAGGTTGACGCGGATGGCGGACGACCTCGCAGCGCTGCTCGCCGGCTACGCCCCCTTCGACTCCCTCGACCCCGAGGCGTTGGCGAAGGTGGCGGAGTCGGCGAGCGTCGTGCGTTTCGAGCGCGGCGAGCTGGTGCTCGATGCCTTCGCCGGTGGCACCGACGACGTGTTCCTGGTCGTCGCGGGCCGGGTGGACCTCTGGAACAACGTCGACCTGCTGACCGGACCGCCGGACGAGATCCTCGGTCCGGGCGGGGTTTTCGGCTTCTCGGCCATGCTGACGGAAGGGTCGGTGGGACCGCGAGCGACGGCGGCCGAATCCTCGACCGTGGCGCGGATGCCCGGCTCGGCCGTGACCCCGGCCTTCGCCTCCCGGCGGGGGGCGCGGTTCCTGGCCGAGCGGGTCTCGGCGGCCAACCGACGGGCTGAGCCAACCCCGACCTACAGCCTGGTCGACGAGCTGATCCTCAGTGAGCCGGTGCTCGTCGAGGAGAGCACCACCGCGGTGCAGGTGGCGCGGCTGATGGGCGAGCGGGGCTCGGGCTACGCGGCGCTACGGCGGCCGGACGGCCGCTACGGGCTGGTCACCGACGAGGTGCTGCGACGCGAGCTGGTGGTCGCCGGCCGCTCCCCGAGCACACCGGCGGGCGAGCTGGTGGAGGAACCGGCACCCGCCGCCACCCTGGGGGACTCGGCCGCCGAGGCGTTGATCCAGCTGCTGGACACCGGCACCAGGTACCTGCTGGTCACCGACCGTGCCGGTGAGCTGCGCGGCGTCGTGGAGCCGGGTGACTTCGCCGTCTCCCCCACCACGGCCGGCGTGGCGATGCACGAGCAGCTGCGGCGGGCCGAGACCGTCGAGCAGCTGGCCGAACGGGCCCGCAGGGTACCGGGCGTGCTCGCCGACCTGCTGCGCCGGGGCCTCGCCTCGAGCAAGGTGATCGCGGTCTACTCCGCCATCCTCGACACGGTGGTCCGCCGCGCGGTCGCGCTGGTGTTCGAGCGGCACCCCGAGCTCTCGGTCGACGCCTTCACCTGGCTCTCCCTGGGCAGCGTCGGCCGTCGCGAGGCCGTGCTGAGCTCTGACGTCGACTCCGCCGTCGCCTTCGCCGACGGCACCCCGTCGGCCGAGGCTGATGCCTACCGCGCGGCCTTCGCCGAGGTCGGGGAATTGCTGGCGACCTGCGGGATCAGCGGTGACGCCCACGGGGCGACGGCGCAGCAGCGGCTCTTCGCCCGGACCAACGCGGAGTGGCGAGCCGCGGCGGGGAAGTGGCTGGCCGCCCCGGAGCAGGACAAGGGCGCGATCATGACGTCCCTGCTCGTCGACGGACGTCCCATCCACGGCGACCCGGGGCTGCCGGCGGCGGCCAAGGTGTTCAGCGACCTGCGGCGGCACCCCGGCACCATGCGGCTGCTGCTGCAGGAGTCGCTGTCGCGGCGGGCGAAGATGCCGGCGCGGGGCATCCTCAGCCGGCGCAGCGGCGTCTTCGACGTCAAGGAGGACGCGGTGCTGCCCATCGTGAACCTGGCCCGCTGGGCCGCGCTCAGCGTCGGCTCGGCCGCCCTGCCCACGACCGAGCGGCTACGGGCGGCCGCCGGGTCGGAGATGCTGCCGCAGGACCAGGCCGAGACGCTGGTCGAGGTCTTCGAGGTGCTGCAGCGGCTGCGGCTGCGCTACCAGGTGCTGCAGTACCAGCGCGGCGAGGCCGCGACGGACCGGCTGCAGATGGACGAGGTCTCACCGTTGGACCGCAGCGTGATCGCGCAGGCGGTCCGCGAGGTCGCCGCCGTCCAGCGCAGGATGGACAACGTGTCGCTCTACGTGCCCGCCGAGTCCTGGGCCTCACCGCGAGGATCATGACCCTGCCCCTCGCACCCGGACGCCGGGTGGCGGTGATCGGCGACGTGGCCGGCCACCTGGACGAGCTGGTCGGCGAGCTCGACCGGCTCGGCGCCGACCCGTCGACCGGCCTACTGCCGCCGAACCTGGTGGTCATCCAGGTCGGCGACCTGGTGCACCGCGGCCCCGACTCCGCCGGGGTGGTCGCCCTGGTCGACCGCTACCTCACCGAGCAGCCCGAGCAGTGGCTGCAGCTGGTGGGCAACCACGAGGCGCAGTACCTGCGGGAGCCGGCGTTCGACTGGCCCGAACAGCTGCCGGACGAGGTGACCGACACGCTGCGTCGGTGGTGGGAGGCAGGCCAGCTGCGGGTGGCCGCCGCCCTGACCACCCGTGCCGAGAGCTACCTGGTGACCCACGCCGGCCTGACCGCCGGCTTCTGGCGCGCCGTACTCGACGCCCCGCCGGACGCTCGGCAGGCGGCGCTGGCCCTGAACGCGCTGCCGCGGGGCCGGCGCGACGTCGTCTTCCGCGCCGGCGAGCTGCTGGGCCGCCGCCGCGACCAGAGTGCCGGACCGCTGTGGGCGGTCGCCTCGACCGAGCTGGTGCCCAGCTGGCAGGACAGCCTGATGCCCTTCAGCCAGGTGCACGGCCACACCTCGGTCTACGACTGGGCGAACCACCGCTTCGCCGGCGGCCCGGCGACCACGCCGTCGCTGACCGAGCTGGACGAGGAGGCCAAGCACGCGGTCGTCAGCCTCCGTGGCGGTCGGATCATCGGCGTCGACCCCGGCCACGGCGAGCAGCCCCGCCGCCCCTGGCGCTCCTGGGAGCTCTCCCTGCCCTGACAGGCCCGCCCGTCCGCCCGCCCGCCCGCCCGCCCGCCCGCCCGAGTTGTCAGAACTGAGTTGCCCTATAGGACAACTCAGGTCTGACAAGTCGGGTCAGGTCGGGTCGATCGGGGCCCAGTCCGGGCCGGTCTGGCCGAGCTTCTCGTCCAGCTTGGGGAAGAGCGGGGTGGGCTTGACCAGCGGACGGCCGGGCTCGAGCGGCCGGCTGGCCCACCGAGCCTGCTCGCCCGCGTAGTGGCCCATGATCACCGGGTAGTCCGGCCCGCCCTCCTCGCTGACCTCGCGGATCTCCGGCTCGGCGGCCCAGACGCCCTCGCCGCCCAGCGCGGCGTGCACCTTCTGCGCGGCGTGCGGTAAGAACGGCGTCATCAGGGTGTTCACGTCGCTGACCACCTGCAACGCGGTGTGCAGCACCGTGTCGCGCCGTTCCGGGTCGTCCTTCAGCTTCCAGGGCTCGGCGTCGGAGAGGTACTTGTTCGCGGCGCCGGCCACCCGCATCGCCTCGCCGATCGCGGCCTTGAAGCGGTTGCGCCGCAGCAGGTCGCCGACGACGTCGAACGACGCCCGGGAGGTCTCCAGCAGCGCGGTGTCGAGGTCGACCAGGGCGCCCGGGGTCGGGATCGCTCCCACGTTCTTGTGGGCCATCGAGACCGAACGGTTGACCAGGTTGCCCCACTCGTTGGCCAGCTCGAAGTTTGTCCGGCGGACGAACTCGTCCCAGGTGAAGTCGCTGTCGGTGGTCTCGGGGCCGGCGACCGCGATGTAGTAGCGCAGCGGGTCCGGGCCGAAGTCCCGGATGAAGTCGCCGACGTAGATCACCTTGTTGCGGCTGGTCGAGAACTTGGCCCCGCTCATGGTCAAGTACTCACTCGACACCACCTCATCGGGCAGCTCCAGCTTGCCCATCGGGCCGAGCGTGCCGCCGTGGTCGCCCTGACCGTTGTGGCCCAGCAGCATGCCGGGCCAGATGACCGAATGGAAGACGATGTTGTCCTTGCCCATGAAGTAGTAGCTGAGCGCCTCAGGGTCCTGCCACCACAGCTGCCAGGCGTCGGGGTCGCCGGTCCGCCGGGCCCATTCGACCGAGGCGGACAGGTAGCCGATCACGGCGTCGAACCAGACGTACAGCCGCTTCATCGGCTGGTCGCGCCAGCTGTCGAGCGGTACCGGCACGCCCCAGTCGAGATCGCGGGTGATGGCGCGCGGTCGTAGGTCGGCCAACAGGTTCTGGCTGAACTTGAGGACGTTCGGCCGCCAGTCCGTCCGGCTGGAGATCCAGTGCGACAGCGAGCCCGACAGTGCGGGCAGGTCGAGGAACAGGTGCTCGGTCTCGACGAAGCGCGGCGTCTCGCCGTTGATCCGTGACCGCGGGTTGATCAGGTCGACCGGGTCCAGCTGGTTGCCGCAGTTGTCGCACTGGTCGCCGCGGGCGCTGTCGTAGCCGCAGATCGGACAGGTGCCCTCGATGTAGCGGTCCGGCAGCGTACGTCCGGTCGACGGGCTGACCGCGCCCAACGCGGTCTGCGGAACGATGTAGCCGTTCTTGTGCAAGCCCAGGAACAGCTGCTGCACCACCTCGTAGTGGTTACGGGTGGTGGTGCGGGTGAAGAGGTCGTAGGACATGCCGAGGCCCTGCAGGTCCTCCACGATGACCCGGTTGTACTTGTCCGCGAGAGCCCGGGTGCTCATGCCCTCGCGCTCGGCCTGGACCGAGATCGGCGTTCCGTGCTCGTCGGTGCCCGAGACCATCAGCACGTCGTGGCCGCTCATCCGCATGTAGCGGGAGAAGACGTCGGACGGCACCCCGAAACCGGAGACGTGACCGATGTGGCGCGGGCCGTTGGCGTACGGCCAGGTGGGCGCGGTCAGCACGCGTGAGCTCATGGGGTGAACCCTATGCCGCGCGCAGGGTGCCGCTGCACGACTTTCGGGCCGGTCCCAGGCGTCCGGAGCCGGCCACGAGCCCCCGGAAGGTGTCGCGCTCCGTACGCAACGCGGCCGACATCGATGACCACTAGCGTTCGGGTGTGCTGACCACCACCGAAGCGGATGTGCTCGCCCTGCTCGACGAGGCGGCAGCGGTCCAGACGCTGCGCGAGCTGGTCGCGCTGCCCAGTACGGGCGGCAGCGACGCGGAGTGCGAGATCCAGGCCGACCTCGCCGGCCGGCTGACCCGGCTCGGGCTCGACGTCGACCTGTGGCCGTTGGACCTCGCCGAGCTGCGCGCCGACCCCGCGTACCCCGGCGAGGAGGTGGAGCGCGGTGAGGCCTGGGGGCTGGTGGGCACCTCCTCGGGGCCGGCCCGGGACGACCCGGAGCCGGGGCTGGTGCTGCAGGCCCACGTGGATGTCGTCCCCGGCGGCGACCGGGCGCAGTGGAGCTCGTCGCCGTTCGCGCCGGTGGTCCGCGGTGGTGACCTGGTGGGACGCGGCAGCAACGACATGAAGGGCGGGGCTGCGGCCATCCTCGCGGCGGTGGCGGCTCTGCGTGCCTCCGGCGTCCAGCTGGTCCGCCCGTACGCGGTGCACTTCTCCATCGGCGAGGAGGACGGCGGGCTCGGCGCCTTCGCCGCCCTGCGGAGAGGACACACGGGAGCGGCGTGCGTGATCCCGGAGCCGACGGCCCTGGACCTGGTCACCGCCAACGCCGGCTCGCTGACCTTCCGGATCGAGGTCCCCGGGCTGGCCACCCACGGCAGCACCGCCTACGCCGGCAGCTCGGCCATCGACTCCTACCTGGGGATCCACCAGGCACTGGCCCGGTTGCAGGACCGGCGCAACGCCACCACCGAGCCGTTGATGCAGCACCTGCCGGTGGCGTACCCGCTCTCCGTCGGTCGGCTGCGCGCGGGCGACTGGCCGAGCAGCGTGCCCGACCTGCTGGTGGCCGAGGGCCGCTACGGCGTCAAGATCGAGGAGGACCCGCCGACCGCCCGGACCGAGCTGGAGCAGGTGGTGAGCGAGGCCGCGGCCCGTGACCCCTACCTGCGCGACCACCCGCCGCGGGTGAGCTGGACGGGCGGCCAGTTCGCCGGCGGCCACCTGCCCTCGGGACATGTGCTGCGCGACACCGTCCGGATCGCGCACGCCGACGTCGCCGGCGGACCCCCGGTCGCCGAGCACGGCGCCCCCTGGGGCAGCGACCTCCGGCTCTACGCCGCCGCCGGCGTGCCGACCCTGCACTACGGCCCCGGCGACGTCCGCACCGCCCACGGCCCGGACGAGCGGGTGCCCCTGGCGGAGGTCTTCACCTGCGCCCGCGTCCTCGCCCTGGCTGTCCTGCGTTCCTGCACCTGACGCCCTCTCTGCCGACTTGTCAGAACGCGGTTGTCCCAGGGGACAACTCAGTTCTGACACGTGGGTGTCCACAGCGCCGGCGCGTCCCGTCGTCATCCACAGATTGCGGCGAGGGCTCGCTCGGGACCGGTCGGCTGCTCAGAGTGGGGCCATGCGTCGGACTGCTCAACCTCCCCCGGACCTCGTCCTCCTGGCCCGGCGACAGCAGCGCGTCGCCACCCGGGCCCAGCTGCGGAGCCTCGGGCTCACCCAGGTCGAGATCCGCGCCCAGATCGCGGCCCGCCGATGGACCGGCTGGGGCTCACACGTCGTTCTGCTGCACAACGCGGACCCGTCCCGTCGTCAGCTGATGTGGGCAAGCACGCTCGACGCAGGACCACCGGCCGCCCTGGTGGGCCACACCGCACTCGAGCTGGTCGGGTTCCGTGACTTCGCTCGAGCCGCAGTGGGGATCCACCTGCGCGTCCCTCGTGGAGCCAAGGTGGTCCACCACCCCTCGGTCGTCGTCCACGAGTCACGTCGGGTGCAGCCGGAACGCCAGGTCACGCGCCATGGGCTGCCCTGCACCGATGCTGCGCCCTCCGTCCTCGACGCGGCCGCTTGGCAGCCGTGGCCGCGCTTCGCCTGTGCGCTGGTGGCTGCGGTCGTCCAGCAGCGCTTGTGCACGACCCCTGAGCTCGACGCCGCCCTCACTCTGGCCGGTCGAATCCGCCACAAGGCATACCTACGTGAAGCGGTGCGGGACATTGCCGGCGGTTCGGAGGCACTGAGCGAGCTCGACCTGGTGGCTGTCTGTCGTCGCTTCGGCTTGGCGCCACCGGACCGGCAGGTACGGCGGACCGACGCCCACGGCCGGCTGCGCTACCTCGACGCAGAGTGGGTCCTGTCGAGCGGGGAGCGGGTGCTGCTCGAGGTGGACGGCGCGCACCACCTGGAGGTTGAGCACTGGCAGGCCGACATGCGGCGCGAGCGCGGCTTGGTGCTCGCCGGCTCACGCGTGCTGCGGGCCACCTCACTCGAGCTCCGCCTCGAACCGGCGACCGTCGTCCAGGACCTGCTGAGCATCGGTGTTTCCCGAGTTGTCAGAACGCAGGTGTCCCCCAGGGCAACTCAGTTCTGACAAGTCGGTCTTCAGGCGTCGCGCAGCTCGCCCCAGGCGTGCCAGCGGTCGATCTCGAGGTGGGCGGTCACCCGCGGGTGCTCACGGTCGGCGTACGGGCCGCCGGTGTAGTGCCGGGCGATCCGGTCGATGTCGTGGAGACCCTCGTCGTCGACGATGGAGACGATCCGTCCCTGCAGGCTGACGTGGGTGTACCAGCTGGCGTCGGAGAGGACGGTCAACGAGACCCGGGGGTCGGCGCGCATGTGCTTCAGCCGGACGCGGGTGGCGTCCAGCCCGAGCACCACCCGGCCGTCGTCCTCCAGCAGGTACCAGGTCGCGACCGTGACGGGTCGGCCGTCGGCGGCGAGGGTGGCCATCACGGCGGGGTTCGCTCGGCGCAGCAGCTCGACGACCCGATCCGGAAGAGGGAGCTCAGACACGACGTCAGACTAGGACGAGCCGGCCCCGGCCGCGACCACCGCGTCCCAGGCGGGGAGGATCACCTCGGCGATGAGGGACTGGCGCTGGTCGAAGGGCAGGAACGCGCTCTTGGCCGCGTTGACGGTGATCCGGCGGAGGCCGGCCAGGTCGTAGCCGAAGTGCTCGACCAGGACGCCGTACTCCCCCGAGAGGCTCGTGCTGCTCATCAGCTGGTTGTCGCAGTTGACGGTCACCCGGAAGCCGAGCTCGTCCAGCAGCCGGAAAGGGTACTCGGTCAGCGAGCCGACCGCGCCGGTCTGGACGTTCGAGGAGGGGCAGAGCTCGAGGGTGATCCGGGCGTCGCGGACGTAGGTCGCGACCGGCCCGAGGACCGCCGCACCGTCCTCGCCCATGGTGATGTCGCCGATGATCCGGACGCCGTGGCCGATCCGCCGGGCGCCGCAGGCCAGGGCGCCGCGGATGGACTCGACCCCGGCGGCCTCGCCCGCGTGGATGGTGAAGGGCATCAGCTGCCGGCGCAGCAGGCCGAAGGCTGCCGCCCAGTCCTCCGCCGGGAAGCCGTCCTCTGGCCCCGCGATGTCGAAGCCCGCGACGCCGGCGTCGCGGTAGGCCAGGGCCAGCTCGGCGATCCGGGTGGTGGGCTGCTCGTGCCGCATCGAGTCCAGCAGCTGGTGCACGAGGATCGGCTCGCCGCGGTCCAGGCAGGCGGCCATCCCCTCGGCGATCCCGTCCCTGACGGCCTCGACGGCCTGCGCCTCGGTCAGGCCGCCCTCGGTCAGCCGCTCCGGGGCGTAGCGGGTCTCGCCGTAGACCACGCCGTCCGCGGCCAGGTCCTCGACGAACTCCCGGGCCACCCGGCGGATGTCCTGCGGCCGCTGCATCACGGCGACGGTGTGGTCGAACGTCTCCAGGTAGCGCACCAGGGAGCCGGAGTCGGCCGACTCGGCGAACCAGCGGCCCAGCGCCTCGGGCGAGTCGGCAGGCAGCGGGTGCCCGATCTCGCCCGCGATCTCGAAGACGGTGGCCGCCCGGACACCGCCGTCGAGGTGGTCGTGCAGGGAGACCTTGGGCATCGCGCGCAGCAGGTCGAGGTCGGGCGTCGTCATCGGGGTCCGTTCGGTTCGGGATCGGGGGCGTGGGGGTGGCGCTCGACGGAATCCAGCTCCGCCTCGCCGAAGGCCTGGGGCAGCACCTGCGTCATGGGCTGGACGCCGAGCGGGGTGTCGACCAGCAGCCCGGGTCCGCCGTGCTCCCAGAGGAGCTGGCGGCAGCGCCCGCACGGCATCAGGGCGGCCCCGGTCTTGTCGACACAGGCGAACGCGACGAGCCGGCCGCCGCCGCTGGCGTGGAGGTCTGAGACCAGGCCGCACTCGGCGCAGAGGGCGACCCCGTAGGCGGCGTTCTCGACGTTGCAGCCCGCGACCACGCGGCCGTCGTCGACGAGCGCGGCCGCGCCCACCTGGTAGTCGGAGTACGGCGCGTACGCGAGGGCGGTCATCGCCCGGGCGCGCTCGCGCAGGCCCTCCCAGTCGATGGTGGACATGGTCATTTCTCGTACGGGATGCCGTCAGCCGCCGGCGGGCGGACCCGGCCGACCAGGCCGGCGACGGCGACGATCGTGGCCACGTACGGCAGGATCAGCAGGAACTGGCTGGGCATCGGCGTGCTGAGGGTCTGCAGCTGCGAGGCCATCTGGGTGACGAAGCCGAAGAACAGGCACATCAGGGTGGCCAGGACCGGGCGCCAGCGGCCCATGATCACCGCGGCCAGGGCGATGAAACCGTTGCCGACCGTGAACTCCTTCGAGAACGAGCCGGTGGAGGCGAGGGTGAAGAAGGAGCCGCCGAGCCCGGCGAAGACGCCCCCGGCCAGGACCGCCGACCAGCGGATCGCCCGCACGTCGAGGCCGACGGTGTCCACGGCCTCGGGGTGCTCGCCGGTCGCCCGGACCCGAAGCCCCCACGTGGTCCGGTAGATCAGCAGCCAGACCACGACCACCGAGACCGCGGCCAGGTAGGCCAGCACCGACTGGGAGAAGAGCACCGCCCCGAAGAAGGGGATGCCCGAGAGCCCGGGGATCGGTAGGGACTCCAGCACGGGCCCGGCGTTGTAGGTGTCGGAGGCGGGCTGCACGAGCTGGTCGAAGAGGAACCCGGTGATCCCGACCGCGAGCAGGTTGAGCACCACGCCGAGCACCACCTGGTTGACCAGGTAGTTGATCGAGAACAGCGCCAGCAGCGCGGCCATGGCCACACCCGCGACGACGGCGGCCACCATCGCGGCCAGCACGGAGTGGGTCAGGCTGCCGACCACGGCGGCGGCGAAGGCCGCGCTGAGGAACTGGCCCTCGATCGCGACGTTGACCACGCCGGCCCGCTCGCAGAGCACTCCGCACAGGGCACCGAAGACCAGCGGCGTGGCCAGCGAGAGGGTGCCCGCGAACTGGTTGCTGACCGGGAACGGCAGGTCCCGGCCGGCGGCGGCCCAGGTGAGGAAGCCGAGGATCACCGCGACGCCCGCCACCGTCCCGGCCAGTGCCGGCAGCCGGCCCCGCAGCCGTCCGGACAGGAAGCCGGCCGCGGCCAGCAGGCAGACGACGGCACAGACCGCCACCGTGCCGGTGCCCGGGACCGAGACGGTCGGCAGCTGGACCTCGTCGAACGCGTTGGACAGCGCGAACCGAGCCGCGCCCGAGGTCGAGGCCAGGCTGACCAGCAGCAGCACCCCGATCACCCCGATCAGCGCCCCGGTCGACAGTCGCTGGCGCCGCTTCTCGCGCGACTCGACCCGCACGCCGGCGAGGGCACCGTCGTCGAGGCCAGCCGCAAGCCCGGTGGAGCGTTCGGCAGCGGTGCTCACGCCAGTCCCCCCTCGGCCGCCGGGCCGACGGGCCGGAGCCGTCGTCCGCGCAGGAACGGCAGCACCTTGGCGACCAGGGCCGGCGCGGCGACGAAGAGGACGATCAGCGCCTGCAGGGCGGTGGTCAGGGTCAGCGGGGTCTGGGCGACGCTCTGCATCGCCAGCCCGCCGGCGTGCAAGGCGCCGAAGAGCAGGCCGGCCAGCACGATGCCCAGCGGCTTGGAGCGGCCGAGCAGCGCCACCGTGATGGCGTCGAAGCCGACGGAGCCGACGATGCCGGCGGAGAGGGGGACGGGGACGCCGGACGCGCTCGGTCCGAGAGCCGCCTGCACCCCGGCCAGCCCCGCCAGAGCCCCGGCCACCGACATCGTGATGATCGTGGTCCGGGCCACGCTCATCCCCGCCGTCGCCGCCGCGTGCGGGTTGGCCCCGACGGCGCGGATGGCGAAGCCGGTGGTCGAACGGTCGAGCAGCCACCAGACCCCGACCGCCGCGGCCAGCGCGACCACGAAGCCGAGATGCAGCTCGCCGCCCTCGAGCCGCGGGAAGGTCGCGCTCCAGTCCACCACCGGCGAGATCGGGTCGGGCCGACCCGGCCGTCGGAACGCCACGGTGGTCAGCAGGTAGCCGAGCAGGCCAGCGGCGATGTAGTTCATCATGATCGTCACGATCACCTCGTGCGCACCGGCGCGAGCCTTGAGCCAGCCGACGATGCCGCCCCAGACGCCGCCGCCGACCAGGCCGCCGAGCAGCGCGACGAGCAGGTGCAGGCCTGCCGGCAGGTGCCAGCTGAAGCCGATGTACGCGGCCACGATGGCCCCGAGGATCGCCTGGCCCTGAGCCCCGATGTTGAACAAGCCGGCCCGGAAGGCCAGCCCCACCCCCAGCCCGGCGCAGATCAGCGGCGCGGCCTGCGCGGTGGTCGCGGTCAGCGGGCCGTAACCACCGACGGCACCCGCGACCAGGGCCGCGTAGGCGGTGCCGACCTTGTCCGCCGAGGCCCTCAGCGCGTCGGAGGGCCGGGCGAAGAAGTAGGCGAAGGTGCTGCGCACCGTGGTGTCGGAGACGATCATCAGCACCGCGCCGACGGCGAAGGCCAGCACGAACGCGGCCACGGTGGTGAACACCTCGGTCCAGGGCACCCAGCCGGTGCGGCCCGGGGCGCGGGGGCTCGGCACCCGTCGGCTCGGCCGGCTCACCGCAGCTCCCCCGGGTTTCGGTTCGGTCCGGCCGGGACAGGTGACGCGGCCGGGGCAGCGGCGAGCGCCTCCTCCTGGGGGACGCCGGCCATCATCAGCCCGAGCACCTCGCGGGAGGTGTCCGGCGCGACGATCCCCACGATCCGGCCGCGGTACATCACCGCCACCCGGTCGGCGAGCGCCGCCACCTCGTCCAGCTCGGTCGAGACGATCAGCACGGCGGTGCCGCGGTCGCGCTCGGTGACCAGCCGGCGGTGCAGGAACTCGATGGCGCCGACGTCAACCCCGCGCGTCGGCTGGCTGGCCACCAGGGCCGAGAGCGGCCGGGACAGCTCGCGGGCCAGCACCACCTTCTGCTGGTTGCCACCGGACAGCGAGCTGACCGTGGAGTCGACGGACTCGGTACGGATATCGAACTCCGCCACCCGCTCCTCCGCGTTGCCACGGATCCGTCGCAGGTCGAGCGCGATCCCCTTGGCGAAGGGCGCCTCGTCGACGTGGTTGAGCACGAGGTTCTCGGCCACGCTGAAGGTTCCGACGAAGCCGTCGGTCCGACGGTCCTCGGGCACGAAGCCCATCCCGGCCCGGATCGTGTCGCGCGGTGAGCCGGTGGGCAGCGGGCGGCCGTCCAGCAGCACCCGGCCGGCGGTGACCGGCGTGGTGCCGAGCAACGCCTCCGCGAGCTCGGTCTGGCCGTTGCCCTGCACACCGGCGACGCAGACGATCTCGCCCCCGGCCACGGCCAGGTCGAGGTCGGTGACGGCCAGGCTGCCGTTCGGGCTGGCCACCGACACGCCCTCCAGCACCAGCCTCGGCTGCTGACTCGGCCGGGCCGGCTGCTTGTCGACCACCAGGTTGACCGCCCGTCCCACCATCAGCTCGGCCAGCGTGGTCTCGGTGTCGGTCGGGCTGGCCGTCCCCACCACCTGGCCCCGCCGCACGACGGTGATCCGGTCCGCGATCGCCCGTACCTCCCGCAGCTTGTGGGTGATGAAGACGATCGCCTTGCCCTCGTCGCGCAGCGAGCGCATCACTGCGATCAGCTCGTCGATCTCCTGCGGCGTCAGCACGGCGGTCGGCTCGTCGAAGATCAGGTACCGGGCGTCGTTGGCCAGCGCTTTGAGGATCTCCACCCGCTGCTGGACGCCCACCGGCAGGTCCTCGATGAGGGCGTCGGGATCCACGTCGAGCCGGTAGCGGGCCGACAGGTCACGGACGGTCCGCCGGGCGGTGCGCATGTTCAGCAGTCCGCCGCCGCGGCCGCCCAGGGCCAGGTTCTCGGCCACCGTGAAGACGTCGACCAGCATGAAGTGCTGGTGCACCATGCCGATCCCGGCGGCGATCGCCTCCTTGGGGCTGCGGTAGGTCTGGGGCCGGCCGTCGACGGTGATCTCGCCCTCGTCGGGCTGCAGCAGCCCGTAGAGCACGTTCATCAGCGTCGACTTGCCGGCGCCGTTCTCCCCCAGCAGGCAGTGGATCTCACCCGGGACGATGTCCAGGTCGATGTGGTCGTTGGCGACCAGTGAGCCGAAGCGCTTGGTGATGCCGCGCAGGCGCAGTCCGGGAGCCGAGTCGGTCACGTCCGAGCGCTCAGCTGGTGGGCTGGGACTTGGAGCTGATCTTGATCTTGCCCGAGATGATGTCGGCCTTGAGCGCGTCGACCTCGGCCTTGAGGTCGGCCGGCACCTTCGCGTCGAAGTCGTGGTAGGGCGCGACGCCGGTGCCGTCGTTGTCGAGCGTGCCCACGTAGGCCTTGTTGGAGTAGCTGCCGTCCTTCGCCGCCTTGATCACGTCGGAGACGGCGACGTCCATGCCCTTGTAGACGCTGGTGATGATGTTCGAGCAGTAGGTCTGGGCGCTGACGCAGCCATCGGTGTCCACCCAGATGGCGTTGACCTTGCCGCTGCTGGCCTTGGCCGACTGCAGCGCACCGATGCCGGCGGGACCCGCGACCGGGAAGACGATGTCGGCGCCCTGGCTGATCAGGTTGTCGGCCGTGCGCTGGCCGCCCTTCTGGTCCTCGAAGCTGCCGACGAACTGGCCGTCCTGCTTGGCGGCGTCCCAGCCGAGCACCGAGACCGACGTGCTCTTCTGGGTGTTGTAGTAGGCCACGCCCTGAGCGAACCCGTCCATGAAGATCGTGACGGTCGGGTACTTCATGCCACCGAAGGTGGCGACCTTGCCGGTCTTGGTCATCCCGGCGGCGACGTACCCGGCCAGGAAGGAGGACTCCGCGGTGTTGAAGACCAGCGGCTTGAGGTTCTTGACCGCCGCGTAGGACGCGTCGTTGTTGTCGACGATCGCGAACTTGATGTCAGGGTGCTTCTTGGCCGCGGCCAGGGTGTCGTCGGAGAGCGCGAAGCCCACCGTCACGATGATGTTGCAGTCGGAGTCGACCATCGACTGCACGTTCTTGGCGTAGTCGGCGGTGCTGTTGGACTCGACCTCACCGGTCTGGATCCCGAGCTCGGACGCGGCGTCGGTCATGCCCTTGTACGAGGTCTGGTTGAACGACTTGTCGTCGAAGCCGCCCGAGTCCGACACCATGCAGGCCTTGAAGTCCGACGTGCCGCCGGAGGCGCTCGCGCTCGTGCTGCCGCTGGGGGCCGCCGAGGAGGTCTCGGTGCCGGGCGCGGACGCGCAGCTGGCGAGGGTCAGGGCGAGCGCAGCGCTCAGCGCCGAACCGACGAACAGGGACTTCTTCACGGACGGCCTCCTGGGCAGGGACGAATTGCTGCCGCGCAGGCCCGCCACGGTGCATCCTCGCCCCCGACCGACTCGCGCTGCCGCTCACAGTAACGGCTCCCGCCGACATCCCCGGCATCGCCGACCCGGCCGCGCGCGACCCCGTTCAGCGGCCTCCGCCGCGGCTCAGATGCCCGGGCGTTCCGCCGACGAGGCGACGTCGGCGAGGACCTTGAGCCCGACCGGGATGCAGGCCTCGTCGGCCACGAACGCCGGCTGATGGATGTCGGGGCAGGAGACGGCGCCGACCGGGCGGACGCCCAGCCGGGCCAGCGCCCCCGGCACCTGCTGCAGCATCCACGAGAAGTCCTCACCGCCCAGCGACTGCTCGGTGGCGGTGACCCCGTGCGGGCCGAGCATCTCCTCCGCCGCCCGGGTCAGCCGACGGACGCCGCGGACGTGGTTCACCGCAGGCGGGACGCCGTCCTGGACCGTGACCTCGACCTGGACGCCGAAGGGGGCCACCACCTGGGCCACGAGCTCGGGCACCAGGGCCTTGGCCAGCGTCCAGCCTGGCACGTCGAGCGCGCGCAGGGTGCCCTCGATCTCACCCGAGCTCGGGATGGCGTTCGCCACCGAGCCGGCGCCGATCCGGCCCCACATCAGCGACACCCCGCTGCGCGGATCGACCCGGCGCGACAGCAGCAGCTGCATCTCGGTCGCGAGCGCGCCGAGGGCGCCCACCACGTCCTGGGTGAGGTGCGGCCGCGACGTGTGGCCGCCGGTACCGGTGAGCGTCACCTTGACCTGGTCGACCGCGGAGGTGATCGGACCTGACTTGAGCGCGATCCGGCCCACCTCGGTCCGCGGGTCGCAGTGCAACGCATAGACCTCGCTGAGGTCGGTGAGGACACCACCCTCGATGGCGTCGACGGCGCCGCCCGGGTTGGTCTCCTCGGCCGGCTGGAAGATCAGCCGGACGCCCCGGTCGAGCAGCCCGGAGTCGCGCAGCTGGCTGAGCGTGAGGCCGACGCCGAGCAGGATCGCGGTGTGCACGTCGTGGCCGCAGGCGTGGGCGACGCCCGGGTTGACCGAGGCGAAGTCGAGGTCGGTGCGCTCGGCGATCGGCAGCGCGTCGATGTCAGCCCGCAGCCCGACCAGTCCGTCGGCGTAGTCGAAGCCCTGCGGCAGCACGTCGCAGTAGGCGCCGGTCCCCACGGGCAGCACCTTGGCCACCAGGCCCGCCTGCTCCAGCGCGCTCACGATCCGGTCGGTCGTGCGGTGCTCCCGGTGGCCGATCTCGGGGTGGGCGTGGATGTCGCGACGGAAGGCCACCAGCTGGCCGGTCAACGCCTCGGCGGTGCGGTCGATGAGGGCGCGCCGAAGAGCGTCGCTGGTGGTGGAAGACATTCTGACCAGTCTCGCACGGCGTTTCGCGGCGACCCGGTCGGTCCGAGAATCGGTAACGCAACCTTCACGGCCAAGATGGCGCTGTGGCCAAAGAGCTCTGGTGCGTCGCCGAAGTCCAGCAGCGGACCCGGCTGTCCCCCCATCTGGTCCGCGTGAGGCTGCAGGTCCCGGCCGGCCTGGCCGCCACCGGGGTGCCCGACGAGAGGGTGGTGCTGGAGCTGCCGGGTGGGGCCACCCGCAGCTTGACGGTCCGAGCGCGGAACGGGGCCCAGGGCGTGGTGGACCTCGACGTCGTGCTGCACCCGGCCGGGGTGGCCGCGGCCTGGGCGGAACGCGCGCAGCCCGGCGACCAGGTGCGGGTCAGCGACCCGCGCGGCTGGTACGCCCCGCCGCCGGACACGTCCTGGCAGCTGCTCGTCGCGGACCTGAGCGGGCTCCCGGCGCTGGCACGGATCTCGGAGGAGACGGCCGCCGCGCTGCCCACCTCGGCGCTGGTGGAGGTACCGGACCCAGCCGACCGGCCGCCGTTGCCCGGGTCGGTCGGTGTGCGCTGGGTACCCGAGGGGCTGCCCGCCGCGGTCGCCGACGTCGGCTGGCCGCCCGGTCCGGGATACGTGTGGTTCGCCGGCGAGGCGGCCGACGCCCGCGCCGTCCGCCGGCACCTGCGCGACCTGGGCTGGCCGGTCGCCCGCTACCGCGTCCTGGGGTACTGGCGGGCGGCTCAGACCGAGTGGGAGCGTCGCTTCACCGAGGTCGCCCCCGGGCTCGAGCACGTCTACACCGACGCCGTGGCCCACGGGCTCACCAGCGACGAGGCGCTCGAGGCCTACGACGACGCCCTGGCCGACCTCGGGCTCTGAGCTCTACCGGGCGACACCCTGACTGCGCCCGACCTCGCGGATCAGAAGGACTCTGTCGGACGGTAGACGCCCCAGACCTCGCGAAGCGCGTCGCAGACCTCGCCGACCGTGGCGCGAGCGGCGAGGGCGTCCTTCATCGGCCAGAGCACGTTGTCGCTGCCCCGGGCGGCGGCCTGCAGCCGGGCCAGGGCGTCGGTCACCGCGTCGGCGTCCCGCTCGGCGCGCAGGGCGGCGAGCCGGGCGGCCTGCTCGGCCTCGATGGCCGGGTCGACCCGCAGCGGCTCGTAGGGCTCCGGCTCGGTCGTGGCGAACCGGTTGAGCCCTACCACCACCCGCTCGCCGGAGTCGATGGAGCGGGCGACGTCGTAGGCGGAGCTCTCGATCTCGGACTTCTGGAAGCCCTCCTCGATCGCCACCACCGCGCCACCGAGGTCGGCCACGGCGTCCATCAACCGCCCGATCTCTGCCTCGAGGTCGTCGGTCAGCGACTCGACCACGTACGAGCCGGCGAACGGGTCGACGGTGGCCGTCACGTCGGTCTCGTGGGCGAGCACCTGCTGGGTGCGCAGCGCCAGCCGCGCGGCCTTGGCGCTGGGCAGGGCCAGGGCCTCGTCGTAGGAGTTGGTGTGCAGCGACTGGGTGCCGCCGAGCACCGCGGCCAGCGCCTGGACGGTGACCCGGACCAGGTTGACCTCGGGCTGCTGGGCCGTCAGCTGCACCCCGGCGGTCTGGGTGTGGAAGCGCAGCATCATCGACCGCGGGTCCTGGGCGCCGTAGGTGTCGCGCAGCAGCCGGGCCCAGATCCGGCGGGCGGCCCGGAACTTGGCGACCTCCTCGAGCAGCGTCGTCCGGGCCACGAAGAAGAAGGACAGCCGCGGGGCGATCTGGTCGACGCCCAGTCCGGCGGCCAGGGCTGCGTCGAGGTAGGCGATCCCGTCGCTGAGGGTGAAGGCGACCTCCTGCGCGGGCGTCGCCCCGGCCTCGGCCATGTGGTAGCCGGAGATCGAGATGGTGTTCCAGCGCGGCAGCTCGGTGGCGCAGTAGGCGAACGTGTCGCTGACCAGGCGCAACGAGGGTGCCGGCGGGAAGATGTAGGTGCCGCGGGCGATGTACTCCTTGAGCACGTCGTTCTGGATCGTGCCGGTCAGCGCCAACGGGTCGGCCCCCTGCTCCTCGGCGACCAGCTGGTAGAGCAGCAGCAGCACCGCGGCGGGGGCGTTGATGGTCATCGACGTCGACACCTCGGCCAGCGGGATCGCGTCGAAGAGGAGCCGCATGTCCTCGATCGAGTCGATGGCCACGCCGACCTTGCCGACCTCGCCGGCCGCCAGGGGCGCGTCGGAATCCATCCCCATCTGGGTCGGCAGGTCGAACGCCACGCTCAGCCCGGTGGTGCCGTGGGCGATCAGCTCGAGGTACCGGGCGTTGGACTCCCGGGCGGTGCCGAAACCGGCGTACTGGCGCATCGTCCAGGGCCGCCGGGTGTACATCGTGGGGTAGATGCCACGGGTGTACGGGAACCCGCCCGGCTCACCGAGCGCCCCCTCCGGGTCGAAGCCGGCGAGGGCGTCCGGTCCGTAGACCGGCTCGAACGGCGTCCCCGACTCGGTCGATCCCGTCATGCGGCCCATCTTGCCCCGACTTGTCAGAAACTGAGGGGGCTGTAGCCCTCTGACGTTCTGACAAGTCGGCCGGAGGCGCTGGCGACGAGGGACTCTGCGGTGCCCACCATCGCGACCGTCTCGGCCCGCCAGGCCGGCTCCTGGCCGCGGTAGGGGCCGGTGGCCAGCGAGACCACGACCGCGGCGGCCCGCAGCCGCAGCTCGGCGGGGTCGACCCGACGGTCGAAGACCGGCAGCCAGAGCCGGACCAGCCGAGCCAGGCTGGCCGTCTGCTCGACGCTCATCCGCTGGACCGTGGACAGGTGGGCGAGCAGGCAGCCGAGGTCGTCGACGCGACGCCCGGGGCCGACGGTGTCCACGTCGATCAGTCCGGTCACCCGGCCGCCGGCGACGAACAGCTGGCCCTCGTGGAAGTCGCCGTGGGTGGCCTCCCGGCCGTCCCGCGAGGTGCCCGCCAGCCCGGCGGTGATCTCGCCGCAGAGCCGGCGCAGCCGGGGCGCGAGCTCGGGCAGCACCGCCTCGACCGTCTGGGCGTAGGCCGCGACCGCCTCCGCCCAGGGCGGTCGCGGCGCCAGGGCTGCGGCCGTCACGGGGAGCGAGTCCAGCAGCGCCACCAGGTCCTCGGCCGTGCACGGCACCGCCTCGTCGAAGAGCGCGGCGGCGAGCGGTCGGCCCTCGACCGCACGCAGCACGAGGACGCAGTCCCGGGTCGCGGCCAGCACCTCCGGGGCACAGATCCCGGCCCGGCTCAGCAGCTGGTGCCGCTCCAGCGCCGGCCCGAACGACGACTCGCGCAGGACCTTGACGTAGTAGGTGGTCGGTGCCCCCCTGGGACCGGCGCCCGACCCCCCGTGCAGCAGCACCCGCAGCACGGCCCGCCGGCGCGGCCGGTAGCTGACCACCTCCAGCCGCAGGTCGCGGCCGCGCAACGGCCGCCCGGCCACGTCGTGCTCGGTGAAGAGCTCCGCCAGCCGGTCCGCGACCGCCGCCCGGGCCAGACCGGGCAGGTCCGGGTCGTTCGGGTAGAGCCAGACGGCAACCGCCCGTTCGCCGTCGCCGAAGAGCACCGCCCGGTCGTCGTTGCCCCGGGGCCCGGACGTACGGGCACTGGCCCCGAGGAGCTCAGACCGCCGGCCGGTGGGCCACTGGACGGCGGCCGCGTAGGTGACGGTGGTGCTGTGGCCCGGACGCGCGTCGACGTGGTCCATCCGCCAGCTGAGCAGCTCCCCGCCGGCGTGGCCGACCGCGGCCCGCAGCAGGTCGTCGACCGCGGCCGAGGTGAGCAGCGTCGAGCCGTCGTCGGGGGCGCCGGGGGCGATCGCCATGGCCGCGATCCTGTCACGAGCGGCCCGGACGCGTCGGCCCTGCGCGAACGCGTTCGTCCCCACACCCCAGGAGGTGGAAGGCTGACGCCGTGCACACCGCCCTGACCCTGGTCCTCATCGTCGCGGCGGTCCTCGTGGTCACGGCGGCCGCGGAGCGGATCCGGTTCTCGGCGCCGCTGCTGCTGATGCTCGTCGGCATCGGAGCCTCCTTCGTCCCGTTCATCCACGAGCCGCAGCTGACGTCGGAGCTGGTGCTGGTGGGCTTCCTGCCCCCGCTGCTCTACGCGGCATCGATCCGCTCCTCGGTGATCGACTTCCGGGCCAACCTCGTCTCGATCGGCTTCCTCTCGGTGCTGCTGGTGGTCCTCACCGCGCTCGGGATCGGGCTGCTCACGTGGGTGATGCTTCCGGTCAGCTTTCCGGTGGCCTTCGCCCTCGGCGCCGTCGTCGCTCCCCCGGACGCCGTCGCCGCGACCTCCATCGCCCGCCGGATCGGGCTGCCCCGACGCGTGGTGACCCTGCTCGAGGGCGAGTCGCTGCTCAACGACGCCACGGCCATCACCTGCCTGCGGGTGGCGATCGCGGCCATCGCCGGGGCGTTCAGCGTCGGTGACGTCGTCCTCGGCTTCGCCGTGGCGGCGCTGGGGGGTGCCGCCGTCGGGGTGGCGGTGGCCTTCGTCGCGGTCCGGATCCGCCGTCGGGTGCGCAACGTGGTGTTCGACACCGCCATCTCCCTGCTGCTGCCGTTCGTGGCCTACATCCCGGCCGAGGAGCTCGGCTTCGGCGACGCCCACGGCTCGGGCGTGATCGCGGTGGTGGTGGCCGGGCTGCTGCTGGGCCACAAGTCGCCGGTGATCCAGAGCGGCCAGTCGCGGCTGGCCGAGCGGGTCAACTGGGCCACGATCCAGTTCATCCTCGAGAACACGGTGTTCCTGCTGATCGGCCTGCAGGCGCACAGCCTGGTCCTCGGCCTGCGGGACGACCCGACCCTGTCCGGGCTGAGGATCGGCCTGTTCTGCGCGGCCGTCCTGGTCGGGGTGGTCGTGCTCCGGCTCCTCTTCGTCGCTCTCGGACGCGCGGTGCTCCGGCGCGGGAACGAGGACCGCGCCCCCCTGGCCTGGGGCGAGTCGCTGGTGGTCGGCTGGGCCGGGCTGCGTGGGGTGGTCACGCTGGCCGCCGCGTTCCTGATCCCCGAGCAGGAGGTCCCCCACCGCGAGGTGCTGGTCTTCGCCGCCCTCGTCGTCACCGCCGGCACCCTGCTGGGTCAGGGGCTGACCCTGCCGCCGCTGGTCCGGGCGCTGCGGCTCCGCGGTCCCGACGCCCGCTCGGACGCCCTGCAGGCCGCCACCGTGCTGCAGACCGCGAGCAACGCCGGACTGGCGGCGCTGGACCAGATGACCGGCCCCGACGACCTGCCCGACACCGTCTCGCTCGTCCGGGACCGGGTGGCCTCGCGGCCGAACTCGCTGTGGGAGCAGCTGGGCACCGGTCGCGGGAACGAGGCGCCGGCCGAGCAGTACCGGCGGCTCCGGCTGGCCACGATGCAGGTCGAGCGGGACGAGGTGCTCAAGATCCGCTCCAGCGGCACGGTGGACCACGACGTGATCGAGCAGGTGCTGGCGGCCTACGACATCGAGGAGTCGATGCTGACCATCGCGACGGAACGCGCGGACCAGCTCAGCGCCGTCGAGACCGTGGCCACGCCGATCGACCCCAGCGGCAGCTGCGCGCACCTCGAGCTGGCCCCGGCCGACGTCCGGCCGACGAGCGAGACCTGCGAGGACTGCGTCCGCGAAGGCACCCACCCCGTGCACCTGCGGCGCTGCCTCAGCTGCGGCAACATCGGCTGCTGCGACTCCTCCGTCGGGCGGCACGCCGAACGGCACCACCGGCAGAGCCACCACCCGGTGATGCGCAGCCACGAACCGGGCGAGTCGTGGCGCTGGTGCTACGTGGACGAGCGGCTGGGCTGAGCCCGCGGCGGACGGCACCCGCGGAGGCCCGGCGAAACCGGTGGCCAGGTGAGGTATCAGGACCGGCTCGAGCCGCTCCTGGAGAGCATGGACCTACCGCGCCCGGCCCTGCTCCGGTATGAAGAGGTGGGCGGCCACCCAGGCGCGCACCTCCAGCCGAGCGGGAGCAAGCGATGAGTGCAGCACCGGGAGACCGGCCGAGCGGTGCGCCGCGGCCGCCGGCCGTCGAGACCGTCGTCGACCGGACCGGGATGCAGCCCGATCCGCAGCGCGGCAGCCCACCCGCCGAGCTGCTGCAGCGGCACACCGGACGCACCCTCGACCCGGGGACGGCGGTGCGCTTCGGTGACCAGGTGCTGCAGAGCACGGTCTACGCCGGCCCCCGGCTGATCGTCCGCCCCACGGCGGGTGAGGACGAGGTGCTGGAGCGGCTGCGCACCGTGGCCGACGGGTTCGGGCTGGACCTGGCGGTCGACTCCGCGGACGAACGGCTGCGCGAGCTCGCCCGCGCCGCCGGCATCGGTCCCGAACAGCCGCAGCCCCTGCTGCTGCGCGTCGAGCTCCTCCCCCGCTGGCACGACGGACCGTCCGAGCCGCCGGACGCCTGGCCGGTGCTGCAGGCGTTCCGGGCCGGCTACCCCCCGGACGCGGCCCAGCGGGCCGCAGTCGCCCTGGACCACGTGCTGACCGCGCATGGCGGGAGCGGCAGCACGACGAATCCGTTCTGGCGGGTGCCGGGAACCGAGACCAAGCCCTTCTGGCGGGTCCCCGGATCGAACGCCAACCCCTTCTGGCGGGTGCCCTCGGGCACCGGCAACCCCTACACCGACGTCCCGAGCGGGATCGCGGAGTACGGCCTACCGGGCTTCGGCGGCCGCACCCCGGTGGCCTGGGTGGGTCCCGAGCCGACCCGGACGCCCGACGACGAGCTCGGGGGCCGGCGACGTCCGGTGGTCGTGGTGCTCGACACCGGGATCGGCACCCACCGCTGGCTGCCGGCCGAGATCGTCGACCGCACCCCCGGAGTCGGCGGGCTGAGGATCGGTCTGGTCGACCCGGCCACGGCGGCCGAGGACGAGGACGTCCGGCTGCAGCCGCTGATCGGGGAGCTGGACCCCAGCGCCGGTCACGGCACCTTCATCGCGGGGCTGATCCGGCAGAAGTGCGCCGACGCCGACCTGGTGGCCGTCCGGGTCGTCCAGGGCGACGGGGTGGTCGCCGAGGCCGACCTGCTCAAGGCCCTCAACATGCTCTGGCTGCGGCAGGAGCTGGCGCTGCGGTACCGGCGCGCCGACGAGCTCGTGGACGTCGTCTCGATGTCGCTGGGCTACTACCACGAGAGCGCGTCCGACGCAGCCTTCGACCCCCTGCTGCTGGCCCCGATCCGGGCGCTGGCCGGGCTCGGTGTCGCCATCGTGGTCTCCGCCGGCAACGACGCGACCACCCGGCCGCTCTACCCGGCGGCCTTCGGGCCCCACCCCGGCGGCGCCGTGCCCGCGGTCCAGCACGACGAGCTGCCGGTGGTGGCCGTCGGCGCCAGCAACCCGGACCGTTCGGTGGCGATGTTCTCCAACGAGGGACCCTGGGTCACCGCCCACCGACCGGGCGCCGCTCTGGTCAGCACCATGCCCCCGTTCGACGGCTCGGCCAGTCCGCACCTGGAGGAGCGGCCACGCGGGGAGACGCCCCGTTCGACCCTGGACCCCGACGACTTCACGGCCGGGTTCGCGGTCTGGAGCGGGACCTCGTTCGCCAGCCCGATCCTGGCCGGTGAGATCGCCCAGTACCTGCACAGCCACCGGCTGCTGGGGCGCGAGGACTTCGACCGCGGCTCCGCGCTGGACCGCGGCTGGCAGGCGGTCACCGACCGGGTGCCGGTGCTGGTCCGGCCGCCGGCCGCCGCCGCCGCCGAGGAGCACCGATGACGCAGTCGGACCGCGGAACCGAGGCGGACGCGGGTCCCGGGCAGGAGAGCCTCGCGGTCCGCTCGGCGCGGCTGTTCACCGCCTACCGCGACGGCGACGACGCCTCCATGGGCGGCCTCGTCCGACTGCTGACGCCGATCCTGTGGCACACGGCGCGGTCGGCCCGGCTCGACGGCGCCACGGCGGAGGACGTGCTGCAGACGGTGTGGCTGGCGCTGGTCCGGCACGCCGACACGATCACCGAGCCGCTCGCGGTCCTGCAGTGGCTGGTGGTCAGCACCAAGCGCGAGTCGTGGCGGGTGGCCAAGGCCGCGACGCGGACGCGGCCGGAGGACCTCGAGCTGGGCGAGTCTGCCGGCACCGTGCTGGTCGAGGGCCCACCCGCGGCCTCCGTGGAGGACGTCGTGCTCGGCACCGACTCCGACTCCCGGCTGTGGCGCCACATCGAGGCGCTGTCCGACCGGTGCCGCGCCCTGCTGCGCGTGATCGCCTTCGCCGACCGGCCCGACTACGCCCAGCTCGCGAAGGCTCTCGGGATGCCCCAGGGCAGCATCGGACCCACCCGGGGCCGCTGCCTGGCCAAGCTCCGGCTCTCCCTCGCCGCCGATCCCACCTGGGAGTCCGCATGACCAGCTCTCACGCTCGCGCTCCGCGCTCCGCGGTCCTGAGCTCCGCCCGATCTCGCTCGTTCGTCGCGATTCCTCCCGAGAGGCTCCGCTCATGAGCGTCCCCGAGCCGGTCGAGGAGCGCGTGGAGCGCTTCGCCCGCGAACCGCTCGACGGTTCCGACCTGGCCCTCCTCAACTCGCTGCGGGCCCTCTACGACGAGCGCGACCCGGTACCCGACGGCCTGGCGGCCCGGATCGAGTTCCGACTGACCCTGGACGCCCTCGAGGCCGAGGTGGCGACCCTCACCCAGATCGACCTCGCCGCGGCCGGCGCCCGCACCGCGACCGAGGCCGTCCGGACGGTCACCTTCACCAGCGAGTCGCTGACCACGATGGTGACCATCACCCCGCAGGACGGTGGCACGGTCCGGGTGGACGGCTGGGCGGCGCCCGGTGCCGGCGTCCGGGTCGAGCTGCTCCCGGTCGATGCCGCCCGCCAGGAGACGACCGCGGACGAGGACGGGCGGTTCGTCTTCGCCCGGGTGCCGTCCGGGCTGGCCAAGTTCGCGCTCTACGTCGCCACCGCCGACGGCACCACCGCCACCGTGGTCAGCCCGACCGTCGAGCTCTGAGCGCACGGGACCTCGGCCAAGGGCTGTACGGCGCCGTCCCGACGGGTCAGGATGAGGGTCGTGGTCTCCCAGGCGGCAGCCCTGCATCGGCGTGCCCAGGGACTCTGCGACCGCGGCCGGTTCGACCTCGCGCGGCGAGCCCTGCTGCGCGCGTTGGAGCTGCTGGCCCCCGTGCTCGAGCAGGCAGCGACGCCGGAGGTCGGGCTCGAGGCCCGGCGTACCCAGGTCCGCGTCCTGATCACGCTGGCAGGAGTGGAGGAGGAGGTGCTGGGCGACGGCACGGCCCGCTGGGACGAGGCCAGCAGGCTGGTGGCCGTCCTCACCGAGCCGGAGCTGAGCTTCGCCGTGCACAGCGCCGCCGCCCTGCAGCGGCTGCGCCGGGGTGAGCACGAGGAGGCCCTCACCCACTTCGCCCAGGCGGAGAGCCTGGTGGGGCACGCCTCCCGACGGGACGCCTGCACCCTCTACCTGAACCGGGGCAACCTCCGGCTCCAGCGGCACGAGCTCGGCGCCGCCCGACAGGACTTCGAGCGGTGCATCGCCCTGGCCGGGGCGGACGGACCGGGGACCGACGGGACGGGGGCGGGGCACTCGGGCGACCGGGGGTCCGCAGCCGGCACCGACGACCTGGCCCTGGTGATGGCCCGGCACAACCTCGGCTACCTGGAGTACCTGCGCGGCAACCTGCCCCGGGCCCTGGACCTGATGGACGCGACCGGGGCACTCTCGACGTCCGGCACGGATCTGGCCATCGCCGTGCTGGACAAGGCCCGCGTGCTCATCGAGGCCGGCTTGACCGACGCGGCCGACGACGAGCTGCGCATCGCCGAGCGCGAGTTCCGCCGCGGCCGACTGGTCACCGAGCTGGCCGAGACCGAGCTGGCCCGAGCCGAGTGCGCGGTGCTCGGGGACCGGCTCGGTGAGGCGCGCCGGCTCGCCGGCTCGGCCCGGACCCGGCTGCAGCGGCGCGGCAACGACCGCTGGCGACGGGTCGCCGAGCTGGTGCTGCTGACCGCGGACCACGCCGACGGGCGGCCCGGGGCGCGGCTGGTGCCCCCGGCCGAGCGGCTGGCCGCCGAGTTCGCCGCCGAGGGCCTGGAGCTTCCGTCGCGGACGGCGGCGCTGATCGGCTGCGCCTGCCTGGCCGCGGCCGGTGAGGCCGAACGCGCCCGCCAGTGGTTCGGCTCGCTGCCGCCGATCAGCCGGGCCGACCCGATCGGGCTGAAGCTGCAGCAGCGGGCCGTCGCGGCCGAGCTGTCCCTGCACCAGGGCCAGCCGACGCAGGCGCGCAGCCAGGTGCGGACCGGGCTCAACGAGCTCAGCCGGCACCAGGCGCAGTTCGGCAGCCTGGACCTGCAGACCGCCGGGGCCGTGCACGGGCGCCGGCTGGTCCGGCTGGACCTGCGGCTCGCGATGTCGTCTGCGGCGCCCGGCGCCATGTTCAACGCGATCGAACGGGGCCGGGCGGTCTCCCGGCGGCTGACGGCGGTGACGCCGCCCTCGGACGACTCGGCCGAAGGCCTGGCCGAGCTGCGCCAGCTCACCGAGGCGCTGCGGGCCGTCGGCGACGACCCGTCGATGCGCGAGCCGGTGCTGGCGATGCGCCGCCGTAGCGAGGCCCTCTTCACCGAGCTGCGCGCCATCTCCTGGCGCGCGGTCGGCGCCGGGGCGGTGGTGCACCCGACGCCCATGTCGGCAGTGGCCGAGACGGTGACCGCGGCCGGCAAGGTGCTGGTCAGCTACGTGCAGGTGGGCGGTGAGTGGGCGGCGGTCGTGCTGGGGCGGGGCCGACCCCGGCTGGTCCGGCTACCGGGCGGCCCCGGGACGGTCGAGCTGTCCAGGCGCACCCAGGCCGACCTGGACGTGCTGGCCCTCAGCGGCGTCCCGACCGAGATGAGACGGGCTGCCGAACGCTCGCTCGGCCGCTCGCTGGCGACCCTCGACGAGCGCCTGCTCCGCCCGCTGCGGCTGGACGACCGGCCGCTGGTGGTCGTGCCGACGGGGCCGACGGCCACCCTGGCCTGGGGCTGCCTGCCGAGCCTGCGTGGTCGCTCGGTCGAGGTGTCGCCGACGGCCACCTCGTGGTGGGCCGGTGCCACGGCCGCGGCACCGCAGGGACAGGTGTCGGTCCAGGCCCTGGCCGGTCCGGGGCTGGAGGACGGGCCGGCCGAGGTGGTCGACGTCGTGAGCTGCTGGACGGCGACCGACGGCGGGGCCGGGGCGGCCGACGTGGAGGGCTGGGTGGGCGCCGAGGCCAGCCGCGGCCGGCTCGGTACGGCGCTGGCGTCGGCCGACCTCGTGCACGTCGCCGCTCACGGGGCCCACCAGCGGCAGAGCCCGCTCTTCTCCTCCCTGGCCCTGGCCGACGGCGCGCTGTTCGCCTACGAGCTGAGCGATGCCCGCGTCGCCCCGCACGTGGTGCTGTCGGCCTGCGAGCTGGGCCAGGCCACCACGCGGCCGGGCGACGAGGCCCTGGGCTGGACGCGGGTGCTGCTGCAGCTGGGGAGCCGGTGCGTGGTGGCCGGGGTCAGCCAGGTGGCCGACGAGCGGGCGCACGAGGTCATGGTGGACTACCACCGTCGGCTCGCCGGCGGGACCGACGCGGCGACCGCCCTGGCTGCCGCGACCGAGCACGGCTCACCGGTGCCCTTCGTCTGCTTCGGCTCGTCCTGGCAGGGCCAGCCGGTCGCCACCGACCGGCTCGTCAGCGTCGGCAGCCGGCCGGGGGACCGCCGGGGCTGAGCCGGCCGCGCACCAACCGCGGACCGGGGCAGCCAGGCCGGACCAGGGTCAGTGTCCGACGAGACCGATCTTGCGGTAGACGTCGGCCACCGTGGCGCTGGCGACCTCCCGGGCCCGCTCGGCGCCGGCGGCGAGGATGGCCTGCAGCTCCGACCGCTCCCCCATCAGCTCCAGCGTCCGCTCCCGGTACGGGGTGGCGAAGGCCGCGACCGCGTCGGCGACGGCCCCCTTCAGGTCGCCGTAGCCGCGCCCCTCGAGCTCCTTGACCAGCACCTCGATGCTGGTCCCGGACAGGGCCGACAGGATGGTCAGCAGGTTCGCCACGCCGGGCTTGCGCTCCTCGTCGAAGACGATCTCGCGGTCGGAGTCGGTGACGGCGGACTTGATCTTCTTCACGTTGACCCGCGGCTCGTCCAGCAGCTCGACGATGCCGTTGGGCGAGGAGGAGGTCTTGCTCATCTTCGCGGTCGGGTCGGCGAGGTCGGCGATCCGGCCGACCGAGGGCAGGATGTGCGGTTCGGGCACCACGAACGTCGGCCCGTAGCGGCCGTTGAAGCGCTGCGCCAGGTCGCGGGTGAGCTCGAGGTGCTGACGCTGGTCCTCCCCGACCGGCACCCGGTCAGCCTGGTAGAGCAGGATGTCGGCCGCCATCAGCACCGGGTAGGTGAAGAGTCCGACGTTGGTCGCGTCAGATCCGAAACGGGCCGACTTGTCCTTGAACTGGGTCATCCGCGAGGCCTGGCCGAAGCCGGTGAGCGTCGCGAGGACCCACATCAGCTGGGTGTGCTCGGGCACCTGGGACTGCAGGAACACCGTGGACCGCTCGGGGTCGATGCCCGCGGCGATCATCTGGGCGGCGCTGCGCAGGCTGCGGTCGAGACGCACCGCGGGCTCCGCGTCGACGGTCAGTGCGTGGAGGTCGGCCACCCCGTAGAAGGCGTCGTGGTCGTCCTGCAGCGGCACCCACTGCCGCAGCGCGCCCAGGAAGTTGCCCAGGTGCAGCGAGTCGGCGGTGGGCTGGGCCAGCGAGAGGACGCGCGGCGTGCCGGCGCGGACGGGCGTGGACATGGCGTCCATCCTTCCACGACGAGCGGCCGGGACCGCGCGGGTTTCCGGCTCGGGGGGCCCGTACCGAGGGCTACGCCGGCATCGGCTGCAGCTCGCCGCCGTCGACGCGGTGCACCACGAACGTCGCGGCCCGCCGGCCGTCGAGCTCGGCGACCTTGAGCTCGAGGGTGGTCAGCTCCTCCGGGCCGCCGTCGACCCGCTGCACGTCGGCCTGGATGGTGGCACCGACCTGGGGCAGCTGGCCCAGCTGGGCCATGAAGTAGCCGGCGAGGGTGTCGTAGGGGCCCTCGGCCAGCTCGAAGCCGGTCCGATCGCCGAACTCGTCGAGGGTGAGCAGCCCGTCCACGACCAGGTCGCCCCGGATACCCGGCGGCGGCTCGGCGGCCACCACGTCGTACTCGTCGGTGATGTCCCCGACGAGCTCCTCCACCAGGTCCTCCATCGTGACGATGCCGGCCGTGCCGCCGTACTCGTCCAGCACGATGGCCAGGTGCGCACTGGTGCGACGCATCTCGCTGAGCGCCCGCAGCACGCGGACGGTGTCCGGCATCGACAGCACGGTCCGGGCGATCTCGGCGATCGGCGTGGTGCGGTTGCTGACGTCGGGGTCGAGCAGGTCGCGGACGTGCACGAAACCGAGGATGTCGTCCGCGGACTCACCGGTGACCGGGTACCGGGAGTGCGGGGACTTCGTGAGCTCGCGGACGGCCCGGTGCACCGGCATCGCGCCGGGCAGGAAGTCCACCTCGGTCCGCGGCACCATCACCTCGCGCAGCCCGCGCTCGCCGGCGGCGAAGACGTCGTCGACGATCCGCCGCTCCTCATCACCCAGGGTGCTCGAGCCCGACACCATGGCCCGGATCTCCTCGTCACTGACCTCCTCGCGGCCGGCCTTCGGGTCCCCGCCCAGAACGCGGACCACCACGTTGGTGGAGGCGCCGAGGAACCAGATGACGGGACGGGCGAACCAGGCGATCCGGTCCACCAGCGGCGCCAGCAGCAGCGCCAGCCGCTCGGCGCTCTGCAGGGCCAGCCGCTTGGCGGCGAGCTCGCCGAGCACGATCGAGAGGTAGGAGATGGCGACGGTGATGAGGATCAGGGCGACCGTGCCGGCCGCGGACTCACCGAGACCGAGCCCGACCAGTACCGGGGCGAAGTCGTCGGCCAGCGTCGCCGCGCCGAAGGCCGCGGAGAGGAAGCCGGACAGGGTCACGCCGACCTGGACGGCGCTGAGGAAGCGGTTGGGGTTCTCGGTCAGCCGGGCGACCGTCTCGCCGCGCTTGCCGCGGTGCGCGATCTGGCGGATCTGGCTGTCACGCAGCGAGACCAGCGACATCTCGGCGGCGGCGAACACCCCTCCGACGAGGATGAACACCAGGATCAGGGCGATGTTGAGCACGACGGTGCTCATCGGCCGGTTCCGATCGCCGCAGCGGGGGCCACCGGTCTATGGGCGTCGCCGTCCTCGGGACCGGCGAGGGACGCCTCGGCGTCGGGCAGGGGGATCAGCACCCGCTCAGCGTAATGAGCGCTGGTGACAGTCGCGACCGGCTCGGCTTGGATGAGGCTCGTGGCCCCACCGACCGACACCGCAGCGACCGACGCCTCCCCGGTCGGGCACTCCTTTCCCGACGGGGTGCCGGTGCTGGTCGACGCCGCGGCCGGGGTCACGCTCCGACCGCTCGCCGCGGCCGACCTGCCCCGGGTGGTCGAGCAGTGCCAGGACGCGGAGATGATCCGCTGGACGACCGTGCCCGAGCCCGACGGCGGGTACCAGCTCCGCCACGCCGAGGAGTTCCTGACGGCCACCGCGGAGGGCTGGGAGACCGGGGAGCGGCTGGGCTGGGTGGTCGAGGAGGGCTCCCGGCCGGGGACGTTCTGCGGCTCGGTGGTCCTGATCCGACGGGAGACGGGGGTCGCGGAGGTCGGGTTCGGGCTGCACCCGGACGCTCGCGGGCGTCACCTGATGACCACCGCGGTCCGCCTGCTCCGCGACCACGCGTTCGACACCCTCGGGCTACGGGCGCTGCGGTGGCGGGCCTCGGTGGGGAACTGGGGCTCGCGCCGGGTCGCCGCGGCGACCGGCTTCGTGGTGGAGGGTGCGGTCCGTCTGCTGCTCGAGCAGCGTGGCGGGCTGCACGACGGCTGGGTCGCCACCCTCACCGCCGACGACCCGCGGTCGCCCGTCGCCTGGCTGGACGCGCCCAGGCTCTCGGGTAGCGGGCTGGTGCTCCGTCCGTTCACCGAGTCCGACGTGCCCCGGATCGTCGGGGCCTGCTCCGACCCCCGTACCCAGCACTGGCTGGTCTCGCTGCCCCGCCGGTACTCCGTCGCCGACGCCCTCGGCTACGTCGAGGCGACCCGGGAGGCCGCGGCCCGCGCCACCGGCGTCGCCTGGTGCGTCGCGGACGCCGACGACGACCGCTGCCTCGGCTCGGTGAGCCTCGAGGGCTTCGGCGGCTACCACCGACGCGCCGAGATCGGCTACTGGAGCCACCCGGACGCCCGCGGCCGCGGGCTGACCACCGCCGCCGTCCGACTCGTCACCGCCTACGCCGAGGCCGGCCTGGTCGACTCGCTGCTGATCCGGGTCGCCGGCAGCAACGACGCGTCCGCCCACGTCGCCCGCGCGGCCGGCTACCGCGAGGTCGGCGTCCTCCCCCACGCCGAGCCGCTCGGCGACTCCACCGTCGACTCCCTGGTCCTCTACGCGCGCCCGTGACCCCGTGACCGACGGCCGGTGAGGACGACCGCGCCCTCCCGGAGCATGTCGGCCTGCCAGTGCTTCACCTCCAGGTGACCGGCCCAGAGCTTCGACGGTCACCTGATCAACCCTGCGGGCTCCGGGGGCCCTCCCGAGAGTTGTCCACAGACCGCTCCCGAGCCCTCTCCGACTTGTCAGAACGTCAGGGGGCTCTGGCCCCGCCACCGTCTGACACGTGGGCAGAAAACCCGGCGCGATAGCGTTCAGGGCGTGACCGACTCCATCATCTACACCCGGACCGACGAGGCCCCGGCGCTGGCGACCTACTCGCTGCTGCCGATCATCGCCGCGTTTGCCTCCACCGCAGGCGTCTCCGTCGAGACCCGCGACATCTCCCTCGCCGGACGGATCCTGGCTCTGTTCCCCGAGCGGCTGATGCCCGACCAGCAGGTCGGCGACGCGCTGGCCGAGCTGGGCGCGCTGGCCAAGACACCGGGCGCGAACATCATCAAGCTGCCCAACATCTCGGCCTCGGTCCCCCAGCTCAAGGCGGCCGTGGCCGAGCTGCAGGCCCAGGGCTACGCGATCCCGGACTACCCCGAGAGCCCGCGCACCGATGAGGAGCGCGACGTCCGCGCCCGCTACGACAAGGTCAAGGGCAGCGCGGTGAACCCGGTGCTGCGGGAGGGCAACTCCGACCGTCGGGCGCCCGCCTCGGTGAAGGCGTACGCGCGCAGCCACCCGCACTCCATGGGTGCCTGGTCGCCGGACTCGAAGACCAACGTGGCGACGATGAGTGCCGGTGACTTCCGCGCCAGCGAGACCTCGGCGGTCGCGCACGCGCCGGCCACCGTGCGGATCGAGCTGGTCGCCGAGGACGGCACGGTGACGGTCCTCAAGGACGGCATCGCGGTCCTCGACGGCGAGGTGGTCGACGCCACCGTCCTGCACGTCGCCGAGCTGCAGGCGTTCCTCGCCGACCAGATCGCTCGCGCCAAGGCCGAGGGTGTGCTGTTCTCGGTCCACCTCAAGGCCACCATGATGAAGGTGTCGGACCCCATCATCTTCGGCCACGTCGTCCGGGCCTTCCTGCCTGAGGTCTTCGCCCGCTACGGCGACACCCTCGCCGCAGCCGGTCTCAGCCCCACCAACGGTCTGGGCAACATCCTGGCCGGGCTCGACGCCCTGGACGACGGGCCCGCGATCCGGGCAGCCATCGAGCAGGGCCTGGCGGAGGGCCCGGCGCTCGCGATGGTGGACAGCGACCGCGGCATCACCAACCTGCACGTCCCCAGCGACGTCATCGTGGACGCCTCGATGCCGGCGATGATCCGCACCTCGGGGCACATGTGGGGTCCGGACGGGGCCGAGCACGACACCCTCGCGGTGATCCCGGACCACTCCTACGCCGGCATCTACCAGGTGGTCCTGGACGACTGCCGGGCCCACGGCGCCTACGACCCGACGACCATGGGCTCGGTCCCCAACGTCGGGCTGATGGCCCAGGCCGCCGAGGAGTACGGCTCCCACGACAAGACCTTCGAGGTGCCCGCCGCCGGGGTCGTCCGGGTGGTCGGGACGGGTGAGGAGGTCGTGCTGGAGACCGAGGTCGCGGCCGGGGACATCTGGCGGATGTGCCAGACGAAGGACACCCCGATCCAGGACTGGGTCAAGCTCGCCGTGGGCCGCGCCCGCGCGACCGGGTCGCCCACCGTCTTCTGGCTGGACGCCGACCGGGCGCACGACGCCCGGCTGATCGCCAAGGTCGAGCAGTACCTGGCCGAGCACGACACCGAGGGCCTGGACCTCCGCATCCTGCCGCCGGTCGAGGCGATCGCCTTCTCCCTGGAGCGGATCCGTCGCGGCGAGGACACCATCTCGGTCACCGGCAACGTGCTGCGCGACTACCTGACCGACCTGTTCCCGATCCTCGAGCTCGGCACCTCGGCCAAGATGCTGTCGATCGTGCCGTTGATCAACGGCGGTGGCCTGTTCGAGACCGGCGCCGGCGGCTCAGCCCCCAAGCACGTCCAGCAGCTGTTGCGGGAGAACTACCTGCGCTGGGACAGCCTGGGTGAGTTCCTGGCGCTGGCCGTCAGCCTCGAGCACCTGGCCACGACCACCGGCAACGCCCGCGCCCAGGTGCTGGCCGACACCCTCGACCGGGCCACCGGCACGCTGCTGAACGAGAACAAGTCTCCCAGCCGTCGCCTCGGCGGCATCGACAACCGCGGCAGCCACTTCTACCTGGCCCTCTACTGGGCGCAGGAGATCGCCGCGCAGACCGGGGACGCCGAGCTGGCGACCTCGTTCAAGGCCGTGGCCGAGCGGCTGACCAGCGAGCAGCAGACGATCGCCGCCGAGCTGCTCGCCGTCCAGGGCTCCCCCGCCGACATCGGGGGCTACTACCACCCCGACGACGCCCTGGCCACCGCGGTGATGACCCCGTCCGCGACCCTCAACGCGACCCTGGCCGACCTCGCCTCCTGAACCTCACCGACTGGTCAGACTCTCGGGGGGTTCATAGCCCTCTGACGGTCTGACAGGTCGGGGAGGACGACGGCAGACACCCGCGCGGCCGGGCGCTGGGCGGCGACGTAGGCCTCCTCCTGCGGCCACCAGTCCGTGTGCCAGCGGGCCAGCAGCTCGGCCCGGTCCCGCTCGGCGATCCGCCGGCGGCGCTCGGCCTCCGGCACCTCCAGCCACAGGGTGAGGTCCCAGGGCACCCCGAGCCGCACGTCGGTCGCCGAGACCCCCTCCACCACGACGGGGACGCTGGTCGGCACCTCGACCGGCTCACCCAGAGCCCCGGTCAGGAGGTCCGCCGGCCGGTAGCGGCCGGGCCAGCCGGCCAGCAGGGGCGCCAGCACCTCCGCGACGAAGCGGTCCCGCTGCCAGGTCGGTACGTCCGGGTGGGCGAAGTCGTCGACCGGCACCACCACCGCTCCGGCCAGCCCGGCCGCCACCCGGGCGGCCAACGTGCTCTTGCCGGAGGCGCCCAGCCCGTCGATGCCGATCCAGCAGGTCCTCGGCGGGATCGTCCCGGTCGGCCCGGCCAGCCGTCCGCGGACCCAGGACGGCGCCTCTCCCGAGCTGATCCGACGGACCACGGCCACACCTCCCTGCGCCCCGGCCGCTCCGGGATTGCTAGCGTCACCCCTGGGACGACCGCGCGTGGTCGGCCGAGCAGGGAACCCGAGGAGCGTACGTGAGCACACCCGTCAAGGTCGCCGTCACCGGAGCCGCCGGCCAGATCTGCTACAGCCTGCTGTTCCGGATCGCGAGCGGGGCCATGCTCGGCCCCGACACCCCGGTCGAGCTGCGGCTGCTGGAGATCACCCCGGCGCTCAAGGCCCTCGAGGGCGTGGTGATGGAGCTCGACGACTGCGCCTTCCCGCTGCTGAGCCGCGTCGAGATCGGCGACGACCCGAACGTGGTCTTCGACGGGGTCAACCTGGCCTGCCTCGTCGGCGCCCGCCCCCGCAGCAAGGGGATGGAGCGGGGCGACCTGCTCGAGGCCAACGGGGCCATCTTCAAGCCCCAGGGTCGGGCCCTGAACGACCACGCGGCCGACGACGTCCGCGTCCTGATCACCGGCAACCCGGCGAACACCAACGCGCTGATCGCCATGAGCAACGCCCCCGACGTCCCCCAGGAGCGCTTCAACGCCCTCACCCGGCTCGACCACAACCGCGCCATCGCCCAGCTCGCGGCGAAGACCGGCAGCGCCGTCACCGACGTCAGGCACCTGACGATCTGGGGCAACCACTCCGCCACCCAGTTCCCCGATCTCAGCCACGCCGAGGTCGCCGGCCGGCCCGCGTCGGAGCTGGTCGACCAGGCCTGGATCGAGTCTGACTTCCTGCCGAAGGTGCAGCAGCGCGGCGCGGCCATCATCGAGGCGAGGGGCGCGAGCTCGGCCGCGAGTGCGGCCAACGCGACGGTCGACCACATGCGCGACTGGGTGAACGGCACCGCCGAGGGCGACTGGGTCTCCATGTCGGTGCCCTCCGACGGCTCCTACGGCGTGGCCGAGGGCCTCATCTCCTCGTTCCCGTGCACCGTGAGCGACGGGACCTACACGATCGTGCCCGACCTCGAGATCAGTGACTTCGCCCGCGGCAAGATCGACGCCAGCGTCGCCGAGCTGACCGAGGAGCGCGAGGCCGTCCGTTCGCTCGGGCTGATCGGCTGAGCGGGCGAGTCAGCCGGCTCGGCACGACGGGTCGGACCGACACCTGAGCGCCCCCGGGATAGGGGACACTGGTCGGCATGACTGATCACACCTCAGGTCCGTCCGGGCAGGACGCTCCCAACCCGTTCAGCCGCGAAGGCGGGGAGCCCGGCGAGCACCCCGGGACAGACGCCGCGACGGGGTCGGACGCGAGCCCGGAGGGTCCGGGCGAGGCCTCGGGTGCGACCGCGCTGCCGTCCGCGGTCCCCGAGCAGCCCAGCGCTGCCGACCCGTACGCCTACCATCCCCCGAGCCAGCCGAGCCCGCCGGCGCCCGGGTCCTGGGGCGGCGCCGGCGACCCGCAGCCGTACGGCCAGCCGAGCGCGAACGCTCCGTACGGCCAGCCCAGCGCCAACCCGCCCTACGAGCAGCCAGGCGGCGCGTCCTACGGCCAGCCCGGGACCGATCCCTACCACCAGCCGAGCGCGTACCCCTACGGCCAGCCGAGCGCCAACCCCCCGTACGGCCAGCCCAGCGCCAACCCGCCCTACGAGCAGCCGCCGGGCTACGACCAGCAGGCCGGTGCCTACGGGCAGGCTGGCGGGTACGGACAACCCGGTTACGACCAGACCGGTGGGTACGGGCAGACCGGTGGGTACGGGCAGTCCGGCTACGACCAGACCGGTTACGGGCAGACGGGTGGGGTGAGCCCCTACCAGGGCGGTTATGGCTACCCGGCCTACGGCGCCGGGGCCATCCAGCACCCGCAGGCCGTGACCGCGCTGGTCACGGGCATCATCAGCGTCGTGCTCTGCGGGCCCGTCGGGATCGCGAGCATCATCACGGGCCGCAAGGTCCGCAGCGAGATCGACTCCGACCCGCAGCGCTACACCGGACGCGGGATGGGCACGGCCGGCTTCATCCTCGGCATCGTCGGGCTCGTGGTGACGGTGGTGTGGGTGCTGATCCTGGTCCTCGCCTACGCGAACGGCTCCTGAGGGCGCGCGGGCGTCGACCTGGGCGATCACGTGTCGCGGGCTGCGCGCCGGCCCTGCCGTAGGCCAGAATGTCTCCTGTGAGCAACCCTTACCAGCCCGGACCCTACGGCGGCGGCTACCCCCAGCCGCACCCCCAAGGCACGACCGTCCTCGTCCTCGGCATCGTCGGCCTCGTGGTGTGCCCCATCGTCTCGGTGGTCGGGTGGGTGCTGGGGAACCGGGCGATCCACGAGATCGACGCGAACCCCCAGGCCTACAGCAACCGGCAGAGCGTCTCCATCGGTCGCATCCTCAGCATCGTCGGCGTGGCTCTCTGGGTGCTGATCGTGGTGTTCTACGTGCTGCTGTTCGTCGTCTTCGGCGTGCTGGGCAGCCGCAGCAACTGACCCTGCCGTCCGCCGTGGGTCCGCGTCGGCTCACGGCCCGCCCGGCACCGCCACGGCGAGGACCAGCACGCCGATCCCCACCAGGGCGAGGACACTGACGTCGAAGGGCTTGCTGCGCACCTGCAGCAGCCCCGCCCCGCGGCTGGGCAGCACGATCCGTTCGACCGCCCCGACCAGCAGCGACGCCCCGATCACCAGGCTGCCCAGCCGCCACGTCGTGTCGCCCAGCACCACGACGACGAGCCCGGCGACCACCCCGACCACGACCACCCACAGCGGCCACTGCCGCAGTGAGAGCGCCGCGTGGGGTTCGGGCCTGCTCACCGCCTGACCACCGTCCGGGGCCTCACGCGCCGGCCGCCATCCGCTCGGCCCGGTCCACGACGTTGCTGAGCAGCATCGCCCTCGTCATCGGCCCGACGCCGCCGGGCGTCGGCGCCACCCAGGACGCCACCTCGTGCACGCTCGGGTCGAGGTCGCCGACCAGGCCGGCGTCGGTGCGGGTGATGCCGACGTCGACGCACACGGCACCGGGCTTGATCATGTCGGCGGTGACCAGGCCCGGCCGCCCCGCCGCCGCGATGACGATGTCCGCGGTGCGGGTGTGGGCCGCCACGTCCACGGTGCCGGTGTGGCAGAGGGTGACCGTCGCGTTCTCGCTCTTGCGGGTCAGCAGCAGCCCGAGCGGGCGACCGACCGTGGTGCCCCGGCCGATCACGCACACCTCGGCCCCCGCCAACGGCACGCCGTGCCGCCGGAGCAGCTCGACGATCCCCCGCGGGGTGCAGGGCAGCGGGGCCGGCTCGGACAGGACCAGCCGGCCGAGGTTGATCGGGTGCAGACCGTCCGCGTCCTTCTGCGGGTCGACGAGCTCGAGTGCCCAGTTGTCGTCGAGGCTGCCGGGCAGCGGCAGCTGGACGATGAAGCCCGTGCAGGCCGGGTCGGCGTTCAGCCGCTCGATCTCGGCCTGCAGCTCGGCGGCGCTGGTCGAGGCCGGCAGCTGCACCTGGATCGAGGCGATCCCGACCTGCTGGCAGTCACGGTGCTTGCCCGCCACGTAGGAGTGGCTGCCCGGGTCGTCGCCCACCAGGACCGTGCCCAGACCAGGCGTGACCCCCTGGGCCGCCAGCGCGGTGACGCGCTCCTTCAGCTCGTTCTTGATGGTGGCTGCGAGTGCCTTGCCGTCGAGGATCTGCGCCGTCATGGCTGCTCCTGATCTGGAGAGGGGGTCAGTGGTAGAAGTGCCGGGCACCGGTGAGGTACATCGTGGCTCCCGCCGCCTGGACGGCGGCGATGACGTCCGGGTCCCGCTTGGAGCCGCCGGGCTGGACGATGGCCCGCACTCCGGCCTCGAGCAGGATCTTCGGCCCGTCGTCGAAGGGGAAGAAGGCGTCCGAGGCCGCCACCGAGCCCGACGCCCGGTCACCGGCGCGCGTGACGGCCAGCTGGCAGGAGTCGACCCGGTTGACCTGGCCCATCCCCACCCCGACCGAGGCTCCGCCGGCGGCCAGCAGGATGGCGTTGGACTTGACCCCCCGGATCGCCCGCCAGGCGAACTCGAGATCGGCCAGGGTCGCCGCGTCCGCCGGCTCCCCGGCCACGAGCTCCCAGTGGGCGGCCTGGTCGTGCTCGAGACCGACCGTGTCCCGCTGCTGCAGCAGCAGCCCGCCGTCGACGGCCCGCAGCTCGACGCCGCCCGGCGTCGGCGCCTCGACGACCAGGATGCGGATGTTCTTCTTCGCCGTGAGGACCTCCAGCGCCCCGTCCTCGTAGCCGGGAGCAACGATCACCTCGGTGAAGACCTCGGCGACCTGCTCGGCCAGGGCCACGCTGACCGGGCGGTTCGCCGCGATCACGCCACCGAACGCCGAGACCGGGTCGCAGGCGTGCGCCCGCCGGTGCGCCTCGGCGATGTCGCCGCCGACGGCGATGCCGCAGGGGTTGGCGTGCTTGATGATCGCGACGGCGGGCTCGGCGAAGTCGTAGGCCGAACGGCGGGCGGCGTCGGTGTCGACGTAGTTGTTGTACGACATCTCCTTGCCGTGCAGCTGCTGCGCCCCGGCCAGGCCCGCGGCGCCGGGGCTGCGGTACAGCGCGGCCGCCTGGTGCGGGTTCTCCCCGTAGCGCAGCCACGCGCTCTTGCGCCAGGTCGCGCCGACCCAGTCCGGGAACGCGCTCCCCGAGCCGCTCCCGCCCCCCGAGCCGCCGCCGCCCCCTGAGCCTGTCGACGGGGCCACCACGTTGCCCATCCAGCTGGCCACCGCGACGTCGTAGCTGGCCGTGTGCACGAAGGCGGCGGCCGCGTACCCCTGCCGCTGGGCGAGCGTGGTGCCGCCGGCCGCCAGCGTCTCGACCAGCTCGGCGTACTGGTCCGGTGAGGTCACCACCGCGACCGACGCGTGGTTCTTGGCCGAGCTGCGCACCATGGCGGGTCCGCCGATGTCGATCTGTTCGATCGACTCCTCGACCGAGGCGCCGGAGGCGACCGTGTCGGCGAAGGGGTAGAGGTTGCTGACCAGCAGGTCGAACGGCGCGATGTCGAGCTCGCGGAGCTGCTCGCGGTGGGTCTCCAGCCGCAGGTCGGCGAGCAGGCCGGCGTGCACCTTCGGGTGCAGGGTCTTGACCCGGCCGTCGAGGCACTCCGGGAAGCCCGTCACGGCTTCGACCGGGGTGACCGGGAAGCCGGCGTCGGCGATCGTGCGTGCGGTCGAGCCGGTCGAGACGATCTCGGCTCCGGCGTCCACCAGTGCCTGGGCGACGACCAGCAGGTCGGTCTTGTCGTAGACCGACACCAGGGCGCGACGCACCGGTCGTCGATCGTCTGCACCAGCGGCCTGGTCGGTCTCGGGAGTCTGTTGCTCGCTCATGCGTCCCAGTGCACCTTTCGGTCGGCGACCTGCCACCGGCGGGTGGCGAGCGCGTGCGTGATGGCGACCAGCAGGTCGCGTTCGGCGGTCTTGATGCGTTCGTGCAGCGTCTCGACGGTGTCGTCGTCGGCGACCCGTACGGCCACCTGGTCGAGGATCGTGCCGGTGTCCACACCGGCGTCGACCAGGAAGACGGTCGCACCGGTGATCTTGACCCCGTGGGCCAGGGCGTCGCGCGGGCCGTACATCCCGGGGAAGGCGGGCAGCAGGGCGGGATGGGTGTTGATCATCCGGCCGCCGAACCGGTCCAGGAAGTGCGGCCCGACCAGCTTCAGGAAGCCGGCGCTGACCACGAGGTCCGGGTCGTGCGCGGCGACGAGCTCGGTCAGCTCCGCGTCCCACGCAGCCCGGTCCAGCCCGGGCGTCAGCGGGTGCACGAAGGTCGGCACGCCCGCCCGGACGGCTCGGTCCAGCCCGGCCACCCCGGGACGGTCGGAGCCGACGGCCACGATGTCGACCCCGTAGCCCGGTTCCTGCGACGCGTCCAGCAGAGCCTGCAGCAGCGTCCCGGTGCCCGACAGCAGCACCACCACCCGAGCCGGGCGGGGGGTCTGCCTCACTCCCGAGACCGGGGAAGGAGCAGGAACAGCCACAACCGGCAGCCTAGCGGGACCCCTCCGGACGCTCCGCACGCGCAGGGTGGCTCAGGATCTCGGTCGGCTCGTCGCGGTCGGGCTCGTCGTGATCGGACTCGTCGGGGTCGGGCTGGGGGGTGCGACGGTGCAGCACCTCGGTCTCCTCGGCCACGGCGGTGGCCGCCGGCCGGGTCCGGCGTCGCCGCCACAGGCCGAGGGCCAGGCCGGTGACCATCCCCGACAGGCCCAGCGTGGTCACCGCCATCACCAGCAGGGGCAGCAGCAGCGGACCCAGGCCCGCCAGCCGCACCGTGCCGAGGTCGCCGCTGGTGGCCCAGGCGACGGCGACGAAGAGCAGCCCGCCCGTCAGGCCGGCGAGCCCACCGACCAGGGACGTCTCGTCGAAACGGGCCTGCGGCCGGGCGCGCACCACGAGCCAGGCCGCGACCGCACCGGCCAGCACGCCCGCGGCGAGCCACCAGAGTGCGGCGGCCGGACCCGGCCCCTCCGCCGGCAGGGCTCCCAGGATCGGCAGCCCGGGCAGCACGCCGAGGTCGGTGCCCGCGGGGGCGACGAGGGAGCCGTTGCCGAGGGTGAAGCCGCCGCCGAGCGCGTACGACGCCGCCCAGACGAAGGCGTTGGGGGCCAGCGCCAGCTGGGCGGCCACCAGCGCGACGGTGCCCGTCACCCCGGCGTGCAGGCTCTGCTGCAGGGTCATGACCCGGTCGAGGTGCTGCACCACCCCGGTGACGGTGACCGCGGCACCGGCCAGCAGCAGCACCAGCTGGGCGCCGAGAGCCGCCCGCGGGACCGGTCGGGTCCAGGCGGGCCAGGACCGGGTGAGCGGTCGGCCGACCGCCCGGGCGGCTCCGTGCAGGACGGTGCCCAGCAGCACGGCCAGCACGGCAGCCACGTGCCCGGGCGCCAGCGAGAGCCGGCCCTCGAACGCGGCGACCACCAGCACCGGCAACACGTAGGCGCCGACGACGCTGAGGGCGACCGGAACGGGGTGCGGGTCGCGTCCCGGGCGGGCGGAGCGGACGGCGAACGCGGCCGCCCGGGAGAGCAGCACCGCCGCCAGGACGGTGACCCCCCACGGCACGAGCGTGACCTCCAGACCGCCGAGCTGCACGCCGACCCCCGACGTCGCGAGCCACAGCCGGGTGCCGACCCGGAGGGCGCCCTCCAGGCTGCCCGGGTCGCCGGCCACCCAGCCCAGGACCGTCAGCCCGACCACCAGCAGCCAGGTCGCGGCGAGGCACAGCAGGCCGCCCAGCAAGGCCCCCAGCGGCCAGCCGATCCGGGGGGCGGCCGCGTCCAGGCTGGTCCGGCCCTGATCGGGGTCAGCGGGCGCGCTGGCGTGCAGGTCGAGGTCGACGTCGGTACGGCGCGAGGACAGGAGGGAAGCCATGGCCCGACCATGCTCACCCAGCCGAGCAGGACGAGACGGCCGGACACGCCCGTCCGGGGTAAAGTCTTGTGGTCCCGCGTCCAGCGGCCCCCCGCCGCGGACCGTCCCGAACCGCGAGGAGCCCGTACGCATGGTCGATCCCGATCCCGGGTACCGACCCCGGCGCGCCTGGGTGGAACCCGAGCAGCCCGCGTCCGAGCCTCCCGCGAAGCCCGACCCGCCCTCGGGCCCGACCGCCTCGAGGCCCGACGACCGCGATGCCCCGCCCCCGCTCTTCCGCGACGAGGTCGGCGGCGAGACTCCGGACGGGGCCACCAAGGCACCCCCGACGACGCCTCCCGCCCCCCCGTCATCGTCTCCGGCCTCGAAGGCCGCGGACCCGGAGGAGACCCGGATCGTCCGGCCGCTGAACTTCCGCCAGCGGCGGCTGGCTCCCGCTCCGGTCGACGAGGGCGCCACCACGCTGCTGCCGCGGACCGACTCCGGCAGCCGCCGTCCCCGGCCGGACGAGGACGAGGACGACGACCAGCCCCGCCGCGGGCTGCTGGGCCGGCGCGGCCGGACCGCCCTGCTGGCCAGCGCACTGGTCGCCGTCATCGTGGTCGGGGCGGCGATCATCTACGCCGTGACCTCCGTGGGCAATCCCACGACCCAGGTGACGCCGAGCATTTCCGCCAGCGCCAGCGCGTCCGGCACCGGCTCGCCGACCGCCGACCCGAGCGCCCTGCTCGCCGACACCCAGCTGCTCACTCCGGCCGAGGCGTCCGACATCGATGACGAGCGCACCTGGAAGGTGGCGCTGACCCAACGGGGCGCCGGTACCGACGCCCCGACGGCGGCCTGCCTGACCACCGACCCGGTCGACGGGCAGCCGACAGCCCAGCAGCAGGTGCTGCAGCTGCTCAGCAGCAGCGGCAAATCGGCGCCGAGCGTCCTGCACCAGGCGGCGGCGTACGCCTCTCCGGAGGACGCTGCCCAGGCGTACGCGCTGGCGGCCAAGGCGTTCGGTGGCTGCGCGGCGACCGGTTCCTACATCTCCGGCGGAGCCACGGTCAGCGACCTCGGTGACCAGTCAGCCGGGCTCGTGGTCAACGTCTCGACCGGCGGCAAGACGCAGTGGCACAGCATCGTCCTCAGCCGGACCGGTCGGGTGCTCAACATCCTCGACGCCGCGCAGCCGGGTGACTCCCTGCCCGTGAAGGACGTCGCGGCCGCGCTCGCCACCATCACCACTGCCCAGTGCCAGGCCGCGGGCGGCACCTGCACCGCCTCCCCGCAGGTCACCGCCGGGCCGCCGCCGCTGGGTGGTGATGTCCCCGGCTTCCTCGCGACCGGCGACCTGCCGCCTGCCGGCAACGCCGACGAGAGCTGGGTGGCCACCCCGGCCGAGGAGCCGACCGACACCTTCCTGGGCTCCCAGTGCGAGACGGTCACCTGGTCGCGCACCGGGGCGACCACCGCCAGCACGCGGGTCTACCTGGTCGCGAGCAGCGCCAAGTTCGGGTTGAACGACATCGTCCTGACCATGAAGGACGAGCAGGCCGCGACCGCCTTCGCGGAGAAGATCCGCGCCGACCTCAAGAGCTGCAGCAAGCGGCAGCTGACCGCGACGGTCACCGACCCGGCCGAGGTCAGCGGAATCGGCGCCTCGGGTGCGAAGGTGAGCGGTTGGACCGCCACCGTCTCGCAGAAGTCCACCGACGGCACCCAGCAGTACCGCGTGGGCATCGTCTCCTCCGGCTCGAAGGTGGCGTACACCTTCCTCAACTCCCTCCCCGGCGGCTACGACCTGACCGGCTCGGAGTGGGACACCGTCGCCGTCCGCGCCGGCCAGCGGATGACCCAGACCGCCTGAGCTGACGTCCGGGGCCCCGAGCGCACCGCGACCTGGTCATGGCGGTCGCAGCTCGGTCGGCCTGGCTCACCCGCCAGGCTCAGCTCAGGCCCCGCATGATCTGGCGCATCAGCTCGGCGGTCTCGCTGGGGGTCTTCCCGACCTTGACCCCGGCGGCCTCGAGCGCCTCCTTCTTGGCCGCGGCGGTCCCCGAGGAGCCGGAGACGATGGCGCCGGCGTGGCCCATGGTCTTGCCCTCGGGAGCGGTGAAGCCCGCCACGTAGCCGACGACCGGCTTGGTCACGTTCGCGCGGATGTACTCCGCCGCACGCTCCTCGGCGTCGCCGCCGATCTCGCCGATCATCACGATCGCGTCGGTCTCGGGGTCGTCCTGGAACGCCTGCAGCGCGTCGATGTGGGTGGTCCCGATCACCGGGTCACCGCCGATGCCCACGGCGGAGGAGAAGCCGAAGTCGCGGAGCTCGTACATCATCTGGTAGGTCAGCGTGCCGGACTTGGAGACCAGTCCCACCCGGCCGGCCTTGGTGATGTCGGCGGGGATGATGCCGGCGTTCGACTGCCCGGGCGAGATCAGACCGGGACAGTTCGGCCCGATCAGCCGGGTCTTCGAGCCCTGCGACAGGGCGAAGAACTCCGCGCTGTCCTTGACCGGGACACCCTCGGTGATCACCACGGCCAACGGGATCTCGGCCTCGATGGCCTCGACCACCGCCGCCTTGGTGAACTTGGCGGGCACGAAGATCACGGTCACGTTGGCTCCGGTCGCCTCGACCGCCTCGCCGACGGAGTTGAACACCGGCACCGACGTCGAGTCAAAGTCGACCGACTGGCCGCCCTTGCCGGGGGTCACCCCGCCGACGATCTGGGTGCCGGAGGCCAGCATGCGGGAGGTGTGCTTGCGCCCCTCGGAGCCGGTCATGCCCTGCACGATGACCTTGGACGCAGAGTTCAGGAAAATTGCCATGTCAGGTCCTCAGTTCGCAGCCAGCTCGGCGGCCCGTTCGGCCGCACCGTCCATCGTGTCCACCTGCTCGAGGCCGGGCAGTGCCGCCTCGGTGAGGATGCGGCGCCCCTCCTCGGCGTTGTTGCCGTCGAGCCGGACGACCAGGGGCTTGGTCACGGCCTCACCCCGACCCTCGAGCAGCTCGAACGCCTGCACGATCCCGTTGGCCACCGCGTCGCAGGCGGTGATGCCACCGAAGACGTTGACGAAGACGCTCTTCACCTGGCTGTCGCCCAGGATGATCTCCAGCCCGTTCGCCATCACCTCGGCGCTGGCGCCACCGCCGATGTCGAGGAAGTTCGCCGGCTTCGGCGAGCCGGGGAACCGCTCGCCGGCGTACGCGACGACGTCGAGGGTGCTCATCACCAGACCGGCGCCGTTGCCGATGATGCCGACGGAGCCGTCCAGCTTGACGTAGTTGAGGCCCTTCGCCTTCGCGGCGTTCTCCAGCGGGTCCGTCGCGGAGTCGTCGACCAGGGCGGCGTGCCCGGCGTGCCGGAAGGCCGCGTTCTCGTCCAGCGACACCTTGCCGTCCAGGGCCACGATGGCACCCTGGGCCGTCTTGACCAGGGGGTTCACCTCGACCAGGGTCGCGTCCTCGCCCTCGTAGACCTTGCCCAGGAGCTGGAAGACCCGCGCCAGCTCGGCCGCGTCCGCCGCGTCGAAGCCGGCGGCGGCGACGATCTCGTCGGCCTTGGCCTGGTCGATGCCCGTGCTGGGGTCGACGGCGATGCGGGCGAGCGCGTCCGGTCGTTCGACGGCGAGCTGCTCGATCTCCATCCCGCCCTCCTTCGAGCACATGGCGAGGTAGCGGCGGTTCGCGCGGTCGAGCAGCAGGGAGAAGTAGTACTCGTCGGCGATGTCGGCACCCTCGGTGACCATCACCGTGCGCACGGTGTGTCCCTTGATGTCCAGCCCCAGGATGTCGGTCGCCCGGTCCTTGGCCTCGGCCGGGGTGCGGGCGATCTTGACCCCGCCCGCTTTGCCGCGGCCGCCGGCCTTGACCTGCGCCTTGACCACCACCACGGACGTACCGAGCTCGGCTGCGGCCGCCTCGGCGTCTTCGGGGGTCGTCGCGGTGATGCCGCGCAGCACGGGTACCCCGTGCGCCTCGAAGATGTCTCGGGCTTGGTACTCGTACAGATCCACCGTGCCTCCTGCGTGTAGGCGTCCGGGTCCGGAGCCGGGGTCGACTCTAGTGCGTGCGGTTCGGGCTGCGGCGAGCCGGGGCCAGCGCTCCGACGGCGGGCTCGAGCATCGCGGAGGAGGCTGCTAGAGCTCGCGGGAGAGGCCGACGTGCTCGCGGACCCAGCCGACGATGTCGGCCATCGACGCCCCCGGGGTGAACACCTGACCGACCCCGAGCGCGGTCAGCGCGTCGACGTCGGCGGGCGGGATGATGCCGCCGCCGAAGACCACGATGTCGGCGGCGTCCTGCTGGCGGAGCAGGTCCAGCACCCGTGCGAACAGCGTCAGGTGGGCGCCGGAGAGGACCGACAGGCCGATCGCGTCGGCGTCCTCGGCCAGCGCGGTGGCCACGATCTGCTCCGGCGTCTGGTGCAGGCCGGTGTAGATGACCTCCATCCCGGCGTCGCGCAGCGCCCGGGCCACCACCTTGGCGCCCCGGTCGTGTCCGTCCAGACCAGGCTTGGCCACCACCACCCGGAGCCGGCCGACGGAGGGGCGGGCCGCGGCGGTACGGGGCTCGTCGGGCACGGGAGGCACGAGCGTCAGGCTACTGCGGCGCCCGGACCGGCGACGGCCGGCGACGATCCGCCGCCGGCTCCGCTCCGAATAGATCACGAGGATGGATCACGCGGGCCCTTCGCGCCGCGTGATCAGGACCTAAGCCCCTGCTCCCGAAGCGGAGCGCCGTCCAGACTCGTCGCATACCATAGATCAGCAGTTCCGGGCAGCCTTTCCCCTCCTGGACCGATCCCGAGGGAGCACCGACATGCCAGCCCAGCCGAAGCCACGGTCCGCCGCGGCCGCTGAGCGTCGGGGCTGGCTCTCCAACCTCGGTCTCGCTCTGGGCGTCTCGGTCGTGGGGGTCGCCCTGGCCGGCACCGGGGCGCTGAGCACCAGCGCAGCTCCCCGGACCCCGCCCCCCACGACCGCGCTGCCGGTGACCCGGACGGTGCCCGTTGCCAGCCCCTCCCCGACGATCGACCCCGAGGTGCTGAGCGCCTTCCCCGGAGCCGACGAGGTGGAGCCGGCCGCGCTTCGCGAGGCGATCGTGGCCGAACGGGCGGCGCAGCGGGCCGAGGAGCTGGCCAAGAGCGCCGACGCGGTCAGCCGGACGGCCCGGACCGAGGGCAGCAAGGCCCGCCAGCAGCAGCTCGACGCCGACCAGCTCGCCACCCAGTCCAAGGGCGCGGAGCTCACCAAGGCAGCCCTCGACCGGGCGGTCGCCGCCCGCATCGCCGCCGCAGCCACCCGTGCCGCGGCCGAAGCCGCCCAGCAGTCCGCGGTGGCCAGCCCGACCACTGATCCCGTACCCGCGCCCGTCGACACCGGCGGTGCTGCGGTCTCCCCCGTTCCCGGCGCGGTCGTCGGCGCCGGCTTCGGCGATGTCGGACTGTGGGCCCGCTACCACACCGGGCTGGACTTCCGGGCCGCGTACGGCACCCCGATCCGGGCCGTCAAAGCCGGGGTCGTCCTCTACGCAGACAACTCGGGCAACTGGGCGGGCAACCATGTCGCCGTCCAGCACGCCGACGGCATGACCACCATGTACTCGCACATGTCGTCGATGGCGGTGAGCGCGGGTGCGACGGTCACCGCCGGACAGGTGATCGGCTACGTCGGCCAGACCGGCCGCGCCTTCGGACCGCACCTGCACTTCGAGCTCTACCCGGCGGGGGTCAAGTACGGCGACATCTACCACGCCGTCGATCCCGTGCCGTGGCTGCGCGCAGCCGGCGTCATCACCCACTGACCGAGTCCTGGGGAGCCCGATGAGGGTCTGACCAGGAGAGTTCGCTCACACCAGCACGCTCAGGGAGCGCGCGGGACCGACTGCGGTTTTGGGCCAGCGTTACCCGTCCGTTATGGTTCTACGAGTCTGCTGCAGCTAGCAGGTCCTCGGGGGAAGCGATGCACGCACCGCGCGATGGGGGCCGCTGCACGAGAAAGGCCCAGCGACCCGAGTCCACCGTCCGAGGAGATCTTGAGTGCCCACGCTTCCGAAGCAGGATGCGACCGCGCGACGAGCGCTGATCGAGGACATCCGCCAGGACAAGCGTGGCTGGCTCCAGCACGGAGCCGCCGCCCTGGCGGTGTCGCTCCTCGGTCTCGGCATCGCCGGGTCGGTCGTCCTGACCGGGCACGCGGAGAGCACCCAGCTGGCGGTGCCCCGCGCCCAGGTCGTGAAGAACCCGGCGATCGCCGTGCCGTCCGCCTTCGACCGCGACACCACCCAGACCACGAGCCGCAGCAGCGGTCGCCCCGCCCTGGACGCCGCCCGGCTGAAGAGCCTGGCCGACCAGCGGGCCGAGGAGCTGAGCAAGACCGACGCCCAGATCGCGGAGGCCGCCAAGGTCAAGGCGGCGGACGCCCGCGAGAAGTCGCTCGAGTCGACCTCGAAGGCGACCGAGAAGAAGGGCAGCTCACTGGTCAAGGGCGCGAGCTCTTCGACCACCTCCAGCGGCACCTCCGCGAAGACCACCACGCCTACCGCCACGAGCAGCGGCAAGAGCTGCCTGCCGGTGACCGGCGGCTACAGCGTGGCCGCCCGCTTCGGCCAGGTGGGCTCCTGGGCCAGGTACCACACCGGTTTCGACTTCGCGGCCCCCGTGGGTACCCCGCTGCACGCCCCGTCGGCCGGGGTCGTGACCAACGCCGGCTCGGGCCCGGCCAGCGGCTGGGCCGGCAACTACGTCGCCATCCGCTACCCGGACGGCACCTCGTCGCTGATGGCTCACATGTCCACGGTCTCGGTCAGCGTCGGCCAAAGCGTCTCCGCCTGCCAGCTCGTCGGAGCCATCGGTATGACCGGCCGCACCTTCGGACCGCACGTGCACTTCGAGATCTACCCGGCCGGCATCACCCCCGGCGACGTCTACAAGGCCGTCAACCCCGTCCCCTGGCTGAACGCCCACGGACTCAAGCCGTAGCTCGCCCCACCCGCCCGACGTCTCACACCGGCCCCCACCCCTCCCGCCGCTCGCCTCCCCGGGCAGAGCCCGGACGGTCACTTCACAGCCCTACGCGCTCCGACACGCCGTCCCTTGGGGTGTGCCGTGAGCCTGGGGGGTGTGAAGTGACCGCCTGGTTTGAGGCGGGGGAACGACTGGGGCCGGAGTCGGGGCGGGCCCGGACGGGCTAGAGCTTCTCCAGCGGGGCGTGGCGCAGCGAGAGCCGCTTGAGCCCGGCGGAGCCGAAGTCGACGTCGGCCTTCGCGTCGTCGCCGGCACCCGAGGTGGCCACCACCGATCCGAGGCCGAAGGTCGAGTGCAGCACCCGGTCCCCCGCCGTCAGCACCGGCACCTTCCGACCGATGGGCTTCCCGGCCCCGTAGCCGACGGTGTTTCGCCAGCTCGTGTTCGAGCGCGACGTGGCCGAGGTGTTCCGCCACGAGGTGACGGCCCGCTCGGTCCGACGCCAGTCCAGCAGCCGGTCCGGGATCTCGGTCAGGAAGCGGCTGGGCGGGTTGTGCTGCGGGGTCCCCCACGCCGCACGGACGACAGCACGGGAGACGTAGAGCCGCTTCCGCGCCCGGGTGATCCCGACGTACGCGAGCCGGCGCTCCTCGGCCAGCTCGGCCGGGTCGGACAGCGCCCGCTGGTGCGGAAAGACCCCGTCCTCGCAGCCGGTCAGGAAGACGGTGTCGAACTCGAGCCCCTTGGCCGTGTGCAACGTCATCAGGGTCACCACCCCCGCGTTCTCGGCGTCGGGTGAGGACGGGATCTGGTCGGAGTCGGCCACCAGGGCCACCCGCTCCAGGAACGCGCCGAGCGAGGCGTCCACCTCGGCCGCGCCGGCGGCCAGGTCCTGCTCCGGATCCAGCGCAACCGCCAGCGGGTCGACGCCTCGCAGCACCCCGAACTCGTCCACCCCGTCCGGCGCCTGCCCGTCCTCGGGAGCGTCGACGTCGCCGTAGTCCGCCGCGGCCAGCACGGCCACCCCGCTGACGAACTCCCGCGCCACGGTGACGAGCTCGATCAGGTTCTCGAGCCGGGTCTGGTCCTGCGGGTCGGCCGAGCCCTGCAGCTCGGCGAGGTATCCCGACTGCTCCAGGACGCTGGTCAGGACGGCGTCGGCGGGCGCCCCCTCGGCGACCATCGCCTCGTGGGAGTCCATCAGGTCCGCGAAGCCCCGGAGCTGGTTCGCGGAGCGGGTGGCGAGACCCTGGATGTCGTCGACGCGGCGCAGCGCCTCGCCGAAGCTGATCCGCATCCGGGCCGCGTGGTCAGCCACCGCCCCCTCGGCCCGGTCTCCGATCCCCCGCTTGGGCACGTTGAGGATCCGCCGCACGGACACGTCGTCGGCGCGGTTGCTGATGGCTCGCAGGTAGGCGATCGCGTCGCGCACCTCGCGGCGCTCGTAGAAGCGCACGCCGCCCACCACCTTGTACGGCAGGCCGACGCGGATGAAGACCTCCTCGAACGTCCGCGACTGGGCGTTGGTGCGGTAGAACACCGCGGCGTCGCCGTAGCGGCTCTCGCCCGCGTCGCTGAGCCGGTCGATCTCGCCGGCCACGAACTGGGCCTCGTCGTGCTCGGTGTCGGCCACGTAGCCGACCACCGGGGCGCCGTCGCCGGCGTCGGACCACAGGTTCTTGGGCTTGCGGCCCGCATTCTGGGTGATCACCGCGTTGGCCGCGCTGAGGATCGTCTGGGTGGAGCGGTAGTTCTGTTCGAGCATGATCGTCCGGGCGCCCGGGAAGTCGGACTCGAAGTCGTTGATGTTGCGGATCGTCGCTCCGCGGAAGGCGTAGATCGACTGGTCGGAGTCCCCCACCACCATCAGCTCCGGCGGCTCGGCGGCGACGGTCTCCGGCCCGGGCTCGATGTCGGCGGAACACAGCTCGCGGATCAGCACGTACTGCGCGTGGTTGGTGTCCTGGTACTCATCGACCAGCACATGCCGGAAGCGGCGACGGTACTGCTCGCGCAGGTCGGGGAACGCCTGCAGCAGGTGCACGGCGGTCATGATCAGGTCGTCGAAATCGAGCGCGTCCGCCGCCACCAGGCGCCGCTGGTACTCCCCGTACGCCTCGGCGTAGGACTGCTCGACACTGCCCTCGCTGACCCGGGCCCGCGCCGTCTCGTGATCGACCAGCTCGTTCTTGCAGTTCGACACCCAGTTCATGATCATCCGGACCGGGAATCGCTTGGGGTCGAGCTCGAGGTCGTTGGCGACCAGCTGCATCAGCCGCTTGGAGTCGGCGTCGTCGTAGATCGAGAAGTTGCGGGCCAGCCCGAAGCGGCCGATCTCGGACCGCAGGATCCGCACGCAGGCCGAGTGGAAGGTCGAGACCCACATCAGCTTGGCCCGGTTGCCGACCAGCTCGATGACCCGGCCCCGCATCTCGGCCGCCGCCTTGTTGGTGAAGGTGATGGCCAGGACCGAGCCCGGGTGGACCTTCCGCTCACCGACCAGGTACGCGATCCGCCGCGTCAGCACCCTCGTCTTGCCCGAACCCGCTCCGGCGACCACCAGGACGGGAGCGCCCTCATGGGTCACGGCCTCGCGCTGCTGAGGGTTGAGACCCTCCAGCAGGGCCTCCGCGCTGAGCCGGGAGGCCGCCTTGCGGGATCGCGGCATCGCTCGTTCTCCGAACAGGTCGGGTACCTCGCCGAACAGGTCGCCGGTCGGACCGGGGACGTCGAACGAGGGCTGGGGCAGGCTCGTCATGTCGGGACAACCCTAGACGTCAGGACTGACAACGACCCTGTGCCTCGCCTTCTGGAGCGGCCCCGGATCGCCGGCGGCCCTCGGACGGCAGGGTTAGGTTAGAGCCATGTGGTGGAGGAGGTCCCGGGTGCGCCGGGTGCTGCGACAGGTCCTGCTGGTGGTGGCGTCGGTGCAGGGCGCGACCCTGCTGGCGCTCGCCGTGGTGGACCACCGCCGCAAGAAGGTCCGCAAGCCTGTCGTCTTTCCCCGCGTGGCCCCGCGCTCGGTCACCGCCGGCAGCTCCGAGGTGACGGTCTACACCTACGGCGAGGACCTCTACCGCGACATGCTCGGCGCCATCCGGCAGGCGCGAACCAAGATCTTCTTCGAGACGTTCATCTGGAAGTCCGACCCGGTCGGCCAGGAGTTCAAGGACGCCCTGATCGCCGCGGCCGAACGCGGGGTCAAGGTGTACGTGATCTTCGACGAGTTCGCCAACCTCGTCGTGCCGCGCCGCTTCTACCGCTTCCCGCCGAGCATCTCGGTCCGGCGGCACCCCATTGCGCGGCTGTGGCCGGGTCTGCGCAACTCCGGCCGCGACCACCGCAAGCTGATGGTGGTCGATGAGTCCGTCGCCTTTCTCGGCGGCTACAACATCGGCAGCCTGTACGCGACCGACTGGCGCGACACCCACGCCCGGCTCACCGGCGACATCGTCTGGGACGCCGAGAACGCGTTCATCGACTTCTGGAACCTCAACCGGGGTCGCCGTCGACCCGCCCTGCCCGACGTCGGCGGCCTGACCTGGCAGCCCGACATGCGAATCCACCGCAACATCCCGCGCAACCTCGTCTACCCGATCCGCAGCGTCTACCTCGACGCGTTCGAGCGGGCCTCCCACCACATCTACCTGACCCACGCCTACCTGATCCCCGACTCCGACATCCTCGACAGCCTGATCCGGGCCGCGCGGCGCGGCGTCGACGTGCGCATCATCGTGCCGGCCGAGTCCAACCACATCGTGGCCGACTGGCTGTCCCGAGGGTTCTACGGCCAGCTGCTGCGGGCCGGGATCCGGCTGTTCCTCTACCAGGGCGCCATGGTGCACGCGAAGACCGCGACGATCGACGGGCAGTGGTCGACGATCGGCACGGCCAACCTCGACCGACTGAGCCTGTCGGGCAACTACGAGATCAACATGGAGGTCTACAACGCCGACGTCGCCCGACAGATGGAGGAGATCTTCCGCCTCGACTCCTCCAACACCGTCGAGCTGACCCTCCCCGCCTGGTCCCGCCGGCACGCCATGGTGAAGTTCTCCGAGACGGTGCTGACGCCGTTTCGGCCGTTACTTTGAGGCTCGCTCCGCTCGCCTCGCGAATCCTGCTCTAGCCCGCCTACTTCGTCGTCTCGGATGAACGAAGAGCGTGTTCATCCGCTCCTCCTCAGTACGGCGGCGCAGGTTTCGGTGCGGATCGGGCACACGCGCTGTGGTGGGGTCCCGTCAGCACTACTTCCAGGCGGCGGGGTTGGCCACCAGGTCGACCACTGGTGCCGGCAGCTTCCCGGCGGCGACGTCGGCGAGGCTGACGCCTTCCAGGATCAGTCGCTCCGAGGCGCGGAGAGCGATCCAGACCTCCTGCAGGGAGGCGGCGGCGCCGACGTACTCCAGGTGCTCGGGACGGCTGCCTCGGACGTTGGCCAGCTCACCGTCCAGGGCACGGATCACGTCGGCGATGCTGATCTCGGCGGCCCGACGGGCAAGGCGGTAGCCGCCGTCGGGGCCACGCTGGCTACGCAGCAGGCCGCCCCGCCGCAGCTCGCCCAGGATGCTCTCCAGGTACTTGTTCGGTATCCGCTGGGCTCCTGAGAGCTGCTCGACGGTCCGGGGTGCGTCAGCGGCGGCGAGCTCCGACATCGCGCGCAGGGCGTAGTCGACTCGAGCGCTCAGTCTCACCCGCGACCCCTGGCCATCTCGTCCTCTTCTCCGCTCACATTCTCCGATCACCCTGCCGGACTCTCGAACCCTACTGCCCCGGCGGGGACGGCCAGAGGACGGCGAGTGCGGCCGCCACGAGCGTGAGCAGGGTGATCAGGGCGCACAGGCCCCGCGGCACGGAGAGGAAGCGCCGGTTGCGGACCAGCAGCAGCACCACGAAGAGGGTGATGACTCCTTTGAGGACGAGCGGCCACCACGACACCGTTCCGGAGCCGGTCACCTCGAGGACGACGAGCACCACCCCGGTGACGAGCTCGATCAGGCCGCCCCAGAGCATCACGCCGCTGACCTCGGGCTCAGCCGCGCGCAGCTGGGAGAGGACCCCGCCGAGCAGAGCTGCGAAACCGACGAGGTGCACCAGTACGACGAGCTCGTACGCCAGGTGCACGAGGCGAGCGTAGACGAGCCCCCCAGACCTCACCGGATGCCGCTCCGGTCGTCAGGACAAACCCTGAAATGCCGGAACTGTACCCCTGAGCCACCCCGCGCCCTGCCTGATCAGGGGTGAGGTACGGCGTAACCTACTCGCCATGGGAACAATCATCGGTTACATCGTCATCGGCCTCATCGGAGGTGCGATCGCCAAGGCGATCCTCCCCGGTCGTCAGGGTGGCGGCTGGCTTGCCACCATCGTCCTCGGCATCGTGGGCGCGCTCCTGGGAGGATTCCTCGGCGGGCTCATCTTCAACATCCATTACAACAAGATCTTCAGCCCGTCGGGTCTGATCACCGCGATTGTCGGGGCGATCATCGTCTTGTTGATCTACGGCTTCGTCCAGCGTCGGTCCGGTGCCCGCGCCTGACTCCAGCACCGCACGAAGCCCGGTCGACCCTCGTGGTCGGCCGGGCTTCGTTCGTTCCCGGGCTGGTCAGACCAGGCGGCGGTCGGTGGCCCAGCGGGTGAGCTGGTGCCGGTTGGAGAGCTGAAGCTTGCGCAGCACGCTGCTGACGTGGGTCTCGACGGTCTTGATCGAGATGAACAGCTCGCGCGCCACCTCCTTGTACGCGTAGCCGCGGGCGATCAGCCGCAGCACCTCGCGCTCGCGGGTGGAGAGCCGGTCGAGGTCCTCGTCCACCGTGGCCAGGTCGATCGCACCCGAGAAGGCGTCCAGCACAAAGCCGGCCAGCCGCGGGGAGAAGACCGCGTCCCCCTCGGCCACCCGGCGGATCGCGTCGATCAGCTCACGGCCGTCGATCGACTTGGTCACGTAGCCGCGGGCGCCGGCGCGGATCACCCCGATCACGTCCTCGGCCGCGTCGGAGACGCTGAGGGCGAGGAACTTCTGGTCGGGGACGGTCTGGTGGACCCGGCGCAGCACCTCGATGCCGCCGCCTCCGGGCAGGTGCACGTCCAGCAGCACCACGTCGGGGCGGGTGGCCGTGACGGCGGCCACGGCGGAGTCGACGTCGGAGCCCTCACCCACCACCCGGACCGCCTGCCCGATCTCGGCCTTGACGCCGGTACGGAACATCGCGTGGTCGTCGACCACGACCACCCGGTAGGGGCCGGTCCGCTCGGGCGGCGGGGTCAGGGCCGCCGGGGGCTGGCCGGAGGGGGTTGTCGGGTCGGTCATGATCGGATCTCCAGTCGTACTTCGGTGCCGTCCCCGGGTCGGGAACGGATCGTCGCCGTGCCGTGGTGGCGCGTCATGCGGTCGATGATGCTGCCCTTGACGCCCATCCGGTCCTCACCGATGGCGTCCGGGTCGAAGCCGCGCCCCCGGTCGCGGACGAAGACCTCGACCCCGTCCTCACCCACCTCGGCGTAGACGTCGATCTTGTCCGCTCCGGAGTGCTTGGCCGCGTTCACCATCGCCTCACGGGCCGCCTGCGCCAGCGCCTGGACGGCCTCCGACGGATCGGCGTCGCCGACCACGACCAGCTCGACCGGTACCGCCCGCTCGTCCTCGACCTCCGCAGCGGCCGCGGTGAGCGCAGCCTTGAGGGTGGTGCCTGCGAGCTCCTCGCCGTAGAGCCAGGTGCGCAGCTCGCGCTCCTGCCGGCGAGCCAGCTGCGAGACGGCCCTGGGGTCCTCGGACTGCCGTTGGATCAGAGCCAGGGTCTGCAGCACCGAGTCGTGCAGGTGGGCGGCCATGTCCGCGCGGGCGTCGGCGCGGACCTTCTCCGACCGGGCCGTCTGCAGGGCCGTGCGGGAGCGGTGCAGCCACGGCGCCACCACGATGCCCACGCCGGCAAGAGCGAGGGTGGTCATGGCCAGCACCTGCGGCAGCTGGTCGAGGTTCCCCTGCTGGGCGACCACCAGGCCGAACGCGGCCCCGACCAGACCCAGCCCGATCACCACCCGGACCAGGGCCGGCCACCCGCCGCGGGCCACGAACGGAGCCAGCCAGACCCGGCCACCGGCGTCGGCCTGCCAGCGCTTCTGCTGGACCGTGTCGGCCTGCCGCCAGACCAGGGCGGCCCCGGCGCAGGCGAAGGCGATGGGCCAGAACAGCCGGGCGCTGACGCCGTGGCCCGTGGTCTGCACCAGCCAGATCAGTCCGGCCCCCAGCGCCGTCAGCGCCGCGATCATGCCCCAGTCGACCCGGCGTCGTACCGGGGAGCGGTCCCGGAGCCCAGCCCGGCTCGCCGACTCCAGCCCGGGTGCGGCGACCGAGGCCTGCGCCGGCATCAACAGCCACAGGGCGCCGTAGGCGAGGACGCCGATGAACTGGAAGATCATCAGGGCCACGAAGCCGATTCGGATCGCCATCACCGGCCAGCCGAGGTGCCGCGCCAGACCGGTGCAGACGCCCCCCAGCACCGCCCCTTCGGACACCCTGGTGGCGCGGGGGCGGCTGGGAGCGGGCTCGGGGCCCTCAACGGAAGCCGGGGCCGTGGGGGGAAGGAGTGCGGAGGGAGGTGTCGCAGGAGGCAGTGTCGTGGAGAGGACAGGCGGCAGGGTGGGACCGGGCGCGGGTGCCACGCGGCTGCCGTCGGTGGTGGACATCGTGAACCAAGAGTTCCACGGCCTGGCGGTCCTGGCCACCAGGGACGACCCGGACCCTCCCCTCACAGGCAGGGCCGGTTGGGGGTCGTCCCCGATGGTGCCTAGCTCCACGGCCGCCGAGGATGGGCCCATGAGCTCGATCTGGAACGTCCGCCGCAGCGCGACCGACACCAAGGTGGCGGGACTCTGCGGCGGCGTGGCCGAGCACTGGGACGTCGACCCCGTGCTCGTGCGCGTCGGTTGGGTGCTGCTCGCACTGAGCGGTGGCGTCGGCGTCGTGCTCTACCTCTTCGGCTGGCTGCTGATCCCGGTCACGGGCCAGAGCCGGGCTCCGCTGGACGACCTGTTCGGGTCCGGTGCCCGCCGGTGGCCGAGGCGGGTCTGGGTGGTCCTGGTGGTCGCGGCCTGCGTCGCCGTCTTCTCCACCTTCGGGGCGCTGAGTCCCTTCGGCGTCGGGCCGGCGGTGATCCTGGCCGGCATCTGGTACTTCGGGTTCTACCGGACGCGTCGACCGCAGCCCGGGACGGCGCCCTCCGCCCCCGACCCCCTGCCGCGGTCCGTCTCGGCCACTGCGTTCCCCACCCCTTTCAGCGAGGCCGCCGAGTCCTGGCGTCTCCGGATCGAGGAGCACACCCGGCAGCACGGAGCCCCCGTCCCGGCTGCCCCGGCGACCAGCGCCTCCACCACCTGGCCGGTGCTGCCCACCCCGGCGCCGACGCCGGTCCAAGCCCCCGCCCCGGTTCCCGAACCAGACCCCGAGCTCGCAGCTCGAGCCGCCTTCCTGGCCGCACCCGACCCGGTCGGCCTCTACGCTCCCCGCGACGCCGAGGACCCAGCATCCGCGGGCGCGGTCGCCGCCCGACCCCCTCGGGGCGGCGACCGGCTCGCGGCTCGCCGACTGCGGCTGAGCGCGCTGGCCGTCCTCGGTCTCGTGCTGGCGGGTCTCGGCTTCGCCGACCAGTCCGGCGTGAGCATCACCCCGGCCGTCTACGCCGCCTCTGCCCTGCTGGTCGTCGGTCTCACCCTGGTCGCGGCGACCTGGCTGGGACGGGCCCGCGGGCTGCTGCCCCTCGGGCTGCTGCTGGTACCGGTCGTCGTGGCCACCACGGTGCTCGGCCCCGTCACCCACCTGGACCACTGGACCCAGACGAAGCGGTCTTACGTCAGCGTCGCCGAGCTGCCCGCGGCCGGCGACGATCTGCAGTCCGGGCAGCTGGTCGTGGACCTCAGCACGCTGACGAGCGCGGCCGACGCGAGCTACGCGGCCCACGTCGGCACCGGTCAGCTGGTCGTCGTCGCCCCCGTGGGCGGCAACGTCGTCGTCGACTACCAGGTGGGCGTGGGTGCGGTGCAGCTCGGCGGCGAGCAGGTCGAAGGCGGGTCGCACCTCACCGGGAGCCGACCCGCCGGCACCGCCGTGCCGGGAGCCCGGACCCTGACCCTCCACCTCTCGGTCGACCGCGGCCAGCTCGAGGTCCGTCGATGAGCCCCCCACCGCCCACCCCACGGGCCAAGCTGGACGTGGTCGCCCTGGTCTTCGGCCTCGTCCTGACCGGCACCGCCGCAGCCGCGCTCTGGCTGTCCGTGGTCGGGTCCCTGGACTGGTCACTGCTGAAGACGCTGGCGCCACTCGCGCTGGTGGCCGTCGGCGTGATCGGCCTGGCCCTGTCCCGCCGCTCGCCGTGACCGCCCCCCCGTACTCGAGGACCACACCGTGAACCTGCCTGACCCCACCGCCCTGAGAGGACACCGACCCATGAGCACCTACTCCCCACCTCCCCGCAGGCTCGAGCGCAGCACCAGCGACCGCGTGATCGCCGGCGTCTGCGGCGGCGTGGCCCGCTACCTGAAGATCGACGCCACGGTGGTGCGGGTGCTGGTCGCGGTCCTGACGGTCCTCACCGGCGGCACGCCGGTGCTGCTCTACCTGATCGCGTACTTCCTGATGCCCGAGGACCGCCGGTCCGGGGCAGAGGGCTTCCCGAGCCCTGCACCTCCGCCGCCCACCCCCGGCCCGGCTCCCCGCCCGTCCGCCGGCCACGACCCGATCTGGGGCCGCGAGGGCGCACCCTGGGAGCAGCCTCAGGCCAGCGGGCCGCCCAGCCCGCCCGCTCCTCCCACCCCGCCCACGCCCCCGGGGCCCGCTGACCTGACGGACCTGCTCGCGGACCCCACAGACCCGGTGGACCCCACAGACCCGGTAGACCCCACAGACCCGATAGATCCGGTAGACCCCGCCGACCCGGTGGATCCCGCCGACCCGGCCGACCGACGCTGACTGCGGACGCGGCGAACCTTCGCCGCCGGTGCGCCTGACGGCCCACCGGCGGCGGGCAGGATGATGGCGTGGCCAACCTCGATCTCAACCTCTTGACGACGCTTCACGCGGTCCTGCAAGAGCGCAGCGTCACCCGGGCGGCGCACCGGCTCGGACTCACCCAGCCGACGGTTTCGGGCACCCTCGCCCGGCTGCGACGGCACTTCAACGACGAGCTGCTCTACCGGTCGGGCAACGCCTACCAGCTGACGACTCTGGGAATGCACCTCGCGGAACGGACGGGCCTGGCTCTGGACGAGGTGCACCGGGTGCTCGTGGCGCAGCCGCTGGCCGAGCCGGCCAGCTCAACCCGTGAGTTCGTCGTGGTCACCTCCGACTACGGTGCCGCGGTGGTCGGCCCGGCTCTCTCCGCTGACCTGCTGTGGCGAGCGCCGCATGCCAGCCTGCACCTGCGTCAGATCAGCCCGGGACCCTTCGCCACCGACCTTGACCGGCTCCGCGCGGTTGACGGCGTCCTGATGCCCCATGGCTGGTTCCACGACGCACCTCACCTCGACGTGTTCCGCGACCGCTGGGTCTGTCTGGTCGACGGCAGGAACCGCACGGTGGGCGAGGAACTGACCGTCGAGGACCTCGATCGGTTGCCGTGGGCGTCTCTCTCCGTCGATCTCGGCACTGATCCGATGGGGATGCGCAGTCTGGTCGAGGCCGGGGTCAACCCCAGGGTCCAGACCGTCGTGAACTCCTTCCTCGCGCTGCCGCTGCTGGTCCCGGGCACAGATCGGATCGCCATGGTGCCGGAGCGGGTCGCCCGGGCGATGCCGGCCTCCGGTCTGCGGGTGCTGGAGTGCCCGGTGTCCACGGGACCCCTGGTGGTCGCGTTGTGGTGGCACCCGCAGCTCGAGCGCGACGCGGAGCACATCTGGTTGCGTGAGCGGATCGCGGCCGTGGGAGCTTCCCTCGAGCCATAGGCGGGACCGATGACGACCATCGGCAATGGCGTCTTCCCCGATGGCGGCGGTGGGTGTGACCGTGGTGATGTCACCGGACGACCTGTCCCGGTGGGTCACCCGGGCGGCTCCCGCCCACCGGTCAGCGGAGGCGAGCAGTGGCGACAGCAGCGACCCGGCCAGTTGATCCCGATCGGCACCGGTCCCTGCGCGCCGCGTGCGGCCGGTTCGCCACCGGCGTCGTGATCGTCGCCGCGACGACCCCGGACGGACCAGCCGGGATGGCGGTCAACTCGTTCTCCTCGATCTCGCTCGATCCGCCCCTGCTCGGTTTCGGAGCGGCGCGCACCAGCACGACGTGGCCCCGGCTGCGAGGGGTGGGCGGCTTCGCGGTGAGCGTGCTCGCGGCCGCGCACGGGCCGCTGTGCCGACGCTTCGCCCAGCCGGGCACCGACCGCTTCAGCGGCCGCGAGTGGACCCTCAGCCCAGCCGGTCACCCGGTGCTGCCGGACGGGCTGGGGTGGTTCGACTGCACCATCGCCGACCTCCACCCCGTCGGCGACCACGAGCTGGTGATCGCTGCCGTCACGGCCTGGAGCGCGTCGCAGGGTGGCACCCCGCTCGTGTTCCACGGAGGCACCTTCCTCGACCTGGTCGCCGGTGCCGCATGACCACCGGCATCCCGACCTCTTGTCATCGCAGACCGCGACGGCTGAACCGAGCCACCAAGCACGAGGAGAGCTGATGCACCTGTCGGTGTTCCTGGGCCCGATCTCCACCCGAGCTGCAGACGACCCAGCGGTCGTGGACCTGTGCCTGACCCAAGCCGTCGAGGTCGCGCGGGCCGGCGCGGCGATGGTGACCTTCGGCGAGCAGCACTACTCGGGCTACGAGCCCTACTGCAACCCGTTCCTCGCCGCCGCCCGCGTGGCGGGCGACCTCGGCGAGACCTGGGTGGGCACGACGATCGTGCCGCTGACCTTCCACAACCCGCTGCGGCTGGCCGAGGACAGCTCGGTCACCGACCTGCTGCTCCGCGGCCGGTTCGTGATGGGCATGTCGATGGGCCGCGGGGGCCCGGTACCGGACTACCGCAACCACGGTCTTCAGCCTTCGCAGCGCACGGAGGCCTTCGCGAGCCGGCTGGAGGTGCTCACCTCGGCGCTCGCCCACGAGCCCGGAGACCCTGAGCTCGTGGTGGACACCCCCTTCGACAAGGGGGTGCTGACCGGACGGCTGGCGCCGGCCTCCTGGCGGGCGGGCGGGCCCCAGCTGGCGATCGGCACGAACACCCCGGCCACCATTCACCAAGCCGCCGAGCGGGGCTGGCCGCTGTTTCTGGGGCCGTGCCTGCTGGCCCACGCCGCCCGGGACCTCGCCACGCACCGGCAGCGGATGGCCGACTCCGGATTCGGTGCCGCCCACGTCGAGAGCGCGGCCCGGTTGTCCCTGGTGACGCGCAACGTCGTCGTCGCCGACACCGACGACGAAGCGTGGGAGCTGGCGGAGCGGACGATGGGCCGGGCCTTCTGGATGGACCGCAGCCTTGACTCCCGCACGATGCGGCAGATGGCTGAGGAGGACCTCTCGGCGGTCGACCCCGAGCGGCTGGGCCTGCCGGTCCCGGGGCCCAAGAAGGACCCCTTCATCGCGAATTCGATCTTCGCGCAGTCCTGGCTCTTCGTCGGCGCGCCGGACACCGTCGCCCGCCAGCTCAAGGAGTACGAGGCGGCGGGCATCGAACACGTCAACGTCCGCACGACGGTCGGGATGTATGACCCCGAGCTGATGACCCGCATGCACCGGCTCCTCGTTGACGAGGTGTTCCCGCAGGTGGGCGTCCGTCCCTTTCCTGCGCTCACCACCGACGAGGTGCGCCCGGCCTACCGGAGCGCCTGATGACCGACCAGAACACCCCGGAACCGGAAGGCAGCACCGTGCGTATCGACGTCCACGCCCACTACTGGGCCCAGAGCTACCTGGACCTGCTGATCGACCTCGGCCGGACCGACCTGAAACGCTTCCCAGGCCAGCCCGACGACCTCGCCGACCGGCTCGCGGTGATGGACTCCGTGGACGTCGACTACCAGGTCTTCTCCGCGGTCGGGCTCAACACGGTGCTGGACGACCCTGCTGACGCCGTCACGGCCGCCCAGTTCATCAACGGCCTCTACAGCGACGCCTGCGCACGCTTCGACGGCCGGTTCCGTGGCTTCGCCACCGTTCCCCTGCCCCACCTCGACGAGGCGATCGCCGAAACCGAGCGGGCCCTCGCCGACCCGGCCATCGTCGGGGTCGGTCTGCCGTGCTCGATCTCCGGCGTCCCCATCGACGACCCCTCGTTCGAGCCCTTCTGGGCCAACCTCGCCCGCCACGGTGCCACCACCGTCTACATCCATCCGGTGGGAACCGACTCCGAGATCCATCCCGGGCTCGGCGACTGGAACCTCAGCATGGCCTACGGCAGCCCGCTGCAGATCGCCCTGGCCCCGACCCGGATCCTCTTCTCCGGTCTGTCCACCCGCTATCCCGACCTGCAGTTCGTCTTCGCGCTGGGCGGGGGGATCCTCCCGTTCCTGTGGCCGCGCCAGGAACGAGCCATCGGCCGCAGCATGGCCATGGCGCGCGCCGACGGCCGGCCGCACTACCTGGACGGCCTGGTGAGCGATCAGGAGCATCCGCTGGACGGGTTGAGGCGGTTCTGGTTCGACTGCAGCACCCAGGACCTGCCGTTGACGCTCGCCGCCGTCCGCGACACGTACGGCGCCGACCGCCTCGTGCTGGGCAGCGACGAGACCCACGCCTCGCTCGTCGAGGCCGTCGCCTACCTGCAGGACTCGGAGTACCTCACCGATGACGAGAGGGAGGCGGCCTTGGACCGCAACGCGCAGAGCTTCCTGCACCTGCCCGTCCGCACGCCTGTCCCCGTCTGACCCAACCACCCCGGAACCGGAGCCATCGATGTCCACCGAGTCCCTTCCCGTCGTACCCGATGCCGAGGCCGAGGCCCCCGCCGGGCGCTTCGGCGTCAAGGTGTCGCTGCTGGTACTGATCCTGATCGCCAACGGCGCCGTGTGGGCGGAGTTCTTCCCGCCCATCATCACCTTGCTCCCCCTGCGGGTGCGCGCCCTGCGACCGGATGACTACACCACGGCCCTGTCGATCATCCTGACGGTCAGTGCGGTCATCGGACTGCTCGCCGCGCCCCTTGCTGGAGCACTCTCGGACCGCTCGCGGGCGCGCTTCGGACGGCGGCGGACCTGGCTGGTCGTCTTCGTGCTGGTCGGCAGTGTCGGGAACCTCATCATGGGCGGCGCCGGGAACAGGGCCGTCTTGATCGTCGGCGCCTCGATCGGGCAGATCGGTTTCGGGGCGACGTCGGCGATCCTCTTCGCCCTCATTCCCGAGCACGTCCACCCCAGCGGCCGGGGCCGGGTCGGTGGTCTGCTGGGCATCGGGATGGCGGTCGCCACCGTCGTCGGGATCTCGGTCAGCGCCGCGCTGGCCTCGAGCCCCGCCACCGCCTGGGCCGTGCTGTCGGCGATCGGCACGGTCGGTGTGCTGCTGCTAGCCGCCAAGCTCCCGGACTCGCCCTCCACCGGGACGGGGCGGCCACCGTTCTCCTTGGTCTCCCTGGCCCAGACGTACTGGCTCAGCCCACGCCGCTACCCCGACTTCGGCTGGGCGTGGGTCAGCCGGTTCGGTCTGTACCTGGCCTTCGCCAGCGTGATCACCTACCAGGTGTTCTACCTGACCGACCAGATCGGTGTCGGATCCCCGGAAGACGCCGTCCGGGCCGCCGGTGTGGGGACGGCCGTCCAGACGATCTTCACCGTGCTCGGGGCCGGCGGCGGAGGTTGGCTCTCCGATCGCGTCGGGCGGCGCAAGCCCTTCGTGATCTGTGCCGCCTCGATCGGCGCGGTCGCCCTGCTCTGCTACACCTTCGCCACCGCCCTACCGCTGTACCTGGTCGGCACCGCACTCACGGGCCTCGCCATCGGCTGCTACGCGTCGGTCGACGACGCCCTGGTGACCGCCCTGCTGCCGAACGGCGCCTCGGACGCCGGCAAGCACCTGGCCGTGATCAACATCGCGAACAACCTGCCCAACACCGTGGCTCCGGCGGTGGCGCCGCTGCTGCTGTCGGTGTCCTTGTTCACGGTGGTGGAGAACGCGTCAGGGCGCAACTACACCACGCTCTTCCTGGGTAGCGCTGTCTTCGCCTTGATCAGCGCCCTGACCCTGCTCAAGGTGCGGAGCGTGCGCTGACCTCGCGGGTCTCCGCGCACGGCCCGCAGACGACGACGGCACCCCCGCAGCGGGGGTGCCGTCGTCGTCTGGGTCCAGACCGAGCGAGGTCAGGCCTCCGCCGGCTTGTCGACGTAGGTGATGGTGTCGATCACCGCGGTGTCGAAGAACTCCCAGCGGTTGGGCGGCATCATGGCGCCGACGTGCAGCAACTTGTCCTCGAGGTCGATGGTCAGCGCCACGTGGATGGCGGCCTGCTTGACGATCCAGTGCACCAGCACGAGACCGGGCTTGAGCTCACGCACCCGGTAGGCGAGGCTGGGTGCCTGGGAGCCCGGCGGCAGGCCCTCGGGCCGGGGGACGTCCGGCATCGCGAACGTGACGTGGTGGGTGTGGTCGAAGCTCAGCTGGTAGTGCCGCCCGCCCGAGTAGGTGTAGTCCAGCACCACGCCATGCATGATGTCGGTGTCGGGCCCACTGACCTGGTCGGGCTCGGGCGTCATCGGCATGGGCGGCACGCCGTTGGGGCTAGGCCCGAAGTCGTGCTCTGCGCTCGTCGGTGAGGGTGTCGTCACAGGATCTCCTGAGAGTGGTGGGATAGCCGTCCTGACCACGATCGCAGTCGCCCGCCCATCGGGGAATCCAGCGTTTCCGATGCCCGGTATCGTCACGGCCGATGAAGCGGCTGCTCACCGACCTCGGCCGTCCGGTCCGGGTGCCGGGACGGCCAGATCCCCTGCTTGCCGGGCGAGAGGATGCCGATGGGGTCGACCGCGTCCTTGATCCGCTGCTGGAGCCGCCGGGCCGCGTGGTCGCCCCAGCCGTACTGCTCGGCAATCAGGTCCATGAAGGCGACGTGGGCGCGGTAGGGCGCATAGCCCTGCGCCGCTGCGTCCGCGACCAGGCGTGGGAACACCTCCTGGACCGAGGCCCGCCGCTCCGGGTCGGCCCGGTCGAAGCTGAGCAGGGCGAGGGTGACGGCATGCCGCCCGAAGAGGGTCAACCCACCGACGTGGTCGAACCCGTACTCGTTCACGCGTCGGCGGATCAGGCGCATCTGGGCCAGGGCGTCGGCGCCGTTCGGCGGGCAGACCAGGGAGAAGTCGATGTGCGCGGGGTCGCCACCGGCCCAGCCGGCCATCCGCACCATGTCCGTGCTCGGCACCCCGAGCAGGGTCCGGTCGGCCGGGTGCAGGTCATCGGTCGGCGACCCGGGGTAGCTGCGCACGCCCACCTCCGCGCCGGGGATGCGCTCGCAGGCGCGGCGGACGAGCTTCGCCTGGGCGGCGACCACCTCCTCGTTACCGTAGAGGCCGACCCGTCCGTTCCACCGGCCGACCCCGAAGACGGCCTGCAGCTTCGCCACCACCGGTTCGGGCATGGCTCCCGGGCCGTCGTACCACTGCTGCCGCTCGGTGATCGCCGACGCCAGGGCGAGGACGCTGCCGATGGACGCGGTGCTGCGGATCGTGCCGTCCAGCAGGAACGGACGCAGGGTGTCGACCAGCGGGCCCAGGTCGTCGAAGCCCGGCACGGCCACGCTCATCATCAGCGCCGTCTCCGGTGCCGGGTGCAGCCAGATGCCCATCGAGGTGACGACGCCGTAGTTGGACTGCAGGAAGAGTCCGTCGAGGGAGGGCCCGAAGCCGCCCTTGTAGAGGCTCCAGGCCCGGTTGCCCGCCATGGCCCCCATCCCGGTGCGCAGCAGCGACCCGTCGGCGAGCACGACCTCCAGCCCGCACATGTGCGCGGAGTGGTCGCCGCCGACGGTGTAGCCGAACCCCCGCTCCAGGGCGTTGCCGAGCACGCTGCCCCAGCTCAGCTCGGGGACCGACATCCACAGCGACGAGCCGAGCGTGCGCAGGTGGGCGTGCAGGTCGGCGAAGCTGACGCCCGGCTCGACCCGGGCGTACCCGGCCTCCTCATCGACCTCGAGCACGCGGTTCATCCGGCTCAGGTCGAGCACGACCGAGCCGGGAACCCGCGGCGAAGCACCGCCGTAGGCGAGGTTGCGGCCACGGGAGACGGTCCACAGCGGTACCGACCGCTCGGCGGCGACCCGCACGACGGCCTGCACCTCCTCGACCGAGCCCGGACGCACCACCCCACCGGGCACCGAGCCCACGCCGTCCCCGAACGCGTACGGGTCCGTGTAGTCACCCGCCGCCTCGGCCCGGCGGACGTGGGCCTCGCCCACCACCGCGGCGAACCGGGTCAGCGCCTCCGCGAGGGTGGCGGCCGACGTGCCGGGCGGCAGGACGGCAGGGACGTCGAGCGACGTGGTCATGGTGGTCCTCCTCGGTGAGACCACTCCACGATGCGGGAGCCGAAGGCCATCAGCAATGCCGAGTCACGCATACCCTTCATCAGGAATCGCCATGACCGGGACCGATGGGAGGCTGCCGTGCGCAACCTGGACCTGAACCTGCTCGTAGCCCTCGACGCGCTGCTGACCGAACGCAGCGTGACCCGCGCCGCGGAGCGTCTCGGCCTGTCCCAGCCGACACTCTCGGTCGCCCTGGGGCGGCTGCGCCGGCACTTCGGTGACCCGCTGCTGGAACGGGTGGGCCACGGTTACCGGCTCACGCCCCTGGCGCTCCAGCTCGCCGACCGGTCGGCGCCGACCCTGGACAGCGTGCAGCGGCTCTTCGCCCTGGAACCGGCCTTCGACCCGGCGACCTCGACGCGGGAGTTCGTGCTGCTCTGCTCCGACTACGCGGCCGCCCTCGTCGGGCCCCTGCTGGTCGCCGCCTTGACGGAGCGGGCTCCGGGGGTCACGCTCAACCTGCGCCACGAGCATCCTGGCCGGGTGATCGACGACGAGAGCCTGCTGCGTTCGGTGGACGGGATCGTCATGCCCCACGGCTTCGTCCAGTCCCCGCACCACCTCGACGTCTACCGCGACCGCTGGGTCTGCCTCGTGTCGCGCACCAACGTCGACGTGGGCGACGAGCTCGGCCCGGCCGACCTCAGCCGGCTGGAGTGGGTGTTCGCGTTCAGCTCCATGTCGACCCGCGTGCCTCCGGTCAGCGTGCTCGCCCAGGCGGGGGTGCAGATCCGGGCCAGGATCGCGGTCAACACCTTCCTGCAGATCCCGCTGCACATCGCCGGCAGCGACCGGGTCGCGCTGGTGCCCGGCCGGGTGCCCCGGCTCGTCCCCCACCCGGACGTGCGGGTGCTCGAGTGCTCGCCCGACCCGGGGCCGCTGATCGAGGCGTTCTGGTGGCACCGAGACGTCGACCGGGACACCGGCCACATCTGGTTCCGGGAGCTGCTGGCCACCGTGACCGAGCCGCTCCGGGTCGGCGCCGATGGCCGGCTCAACCGATGACGTCGAGGCGGAAGCCGCGGCGGCCGAGGTCGACGAGCTCGCAGCGGTAGGTGCCGCCGACCGCCGCGGCCACCTGGCGCGGCGTCGCCAGGCGCTCGGGCCACTCCAGCAACAACCGCGCGACCAGTCCGCGGGTGTGCTTGGCCAGGTGCGACACCACGGTCAACCCGCCCGGACCCTGCGTCAGCACCCGAACACCGACCAGTCGCCGGGCCGCGTCCCCGGCGGGCAGCCAGGCGGCGGCGTAGGCGGCGGAGCGGCAGTCGACCACCACCCCGTCGCCGGCCAGGGAGGCCATCGGTCCCGCCAGCACCGGACGCCAGACGGCGGCCAGCGGTCCGAGCCCGGGCAGGCTCGTCGCCATCGAGAGCCGGTACGGGGCGACCCGGTCGCCTGGCCCGACCGGACCCCAGAGAGCGGACTGCACCCGCAACGACCGGTTGGCCCGCCGCTTGGCGCCCGCGGAGAGGGAGCCGTAGTCGAGAGCGTCGTAGAGGACGCCGGTGTAGACGCTGGCGGCGGCCAACCCAGCCGAGGTGGGCAGGGCCAGGTTCTGCCGCACCTCGGGCAGCAGGCCGGCGCCCACCCCGAGCAGCTGGAGCGCGTCCGGTCGGCCGCTGACCTCCCTCAGGGCCGCACGGACCGCGAGCCGCGTCGGCGTCAGCTCCGGGAAGGGCAGCGCATCGAGGTCCACCGGGCGGCCGCGACGTCGAGGGGCCGCCTTGCCCTCCGACGGCGGCAGCAGGATCAGCATGGGTGAGGAAGCGGACCGGGTAGACCTGAGCCGCGACTACCCGGCTCAGGTCTACCCGGTCCGGCGGTCCCGACTACTCCCACTCGCCTGCTACTCCCATTCGATGGTCCCCGGCGGCTTGCTCGTGATGTCGAGCACCACCCGGTTGACCTCGCGCACCTCGTTGGTGATCCGGGTGCTGATCCGTTCCAGCACCTCGTACGGCAGCCGGCTCCAGTCCGCGGTCATCGCGTCCTCGCTGGACACCGGTCGCAGTACCACCGGGTGGCCGTAGGTCCGGCCGTCACCCTGCACGCCGACCGAGCGGACGTCGGCCAGCAGCACCACCGGGAACTGCCAGACGTCGCGGTCCAGGCCGGCGGCGCTCAGCTCGTCCCGGGCGACCGCGTCCGCCTGGCGGAGGATCTCCAGGCGGCCCCGGGTGACGTCGCCGATGATCCGGATGCCCAGGCCCGGACCCGGGAACGGGTGCCGCCAGACGATCTCGGCGGGCAGCCCGAGCTGGCTGCCGACCGCCCGCACCTCGTCCTTGAACAGGGCCCGCAACGGCTCGACCAGGGAGAACTGCAGGTCGTCCGGCAACCCACCGACGTTGTGGTGGCTCTTGATGTTGGCCGCACCCTCGCCGCCGCCGGACTCGACCACGTCGGGGTAGAGCGTCCCCTGCACGAGGAACTCGACGTCCCGCTCGTCGCGCGTGATCTGGCGGGCCGCGGCCTCGAAGCTGCGGATGAACTCACGACCGATGATCTTGCGCTTGGTCTCGGGGTCGCTCACCCCGGCCAGGGCGTCCAGGAACTGGTCGGCGGCGTCCACGACCACCAGGTCGACGCCCGTGGCGGCGACGAAGTCCCGCTTGACCTGCTCGGACTCGCCCGAGCGCAACAGGCCGTGGTCGACGAAGACGCACGTCAGCTGGTCCCCGACCGCGCGCTGCACCAGCGCCGCAGCCACGGCGGAGTCGACGCCACCGGAGAGACCACAGATCACCTGGGCGTCACCCACCTGCTCCCGGACGGCGGCGACCGAGTCCTCGACGATGTTGGCCGCGGTCCAGTCGGGCGTGCAGCCGGCGATCTCGAAGAGGAACCGTTCCAGCACCTTCTGGCCGGCCTGGCTGTGCAGCACCTCGGGGTGCCACTGCACGCCCGCGAAACCGCGGCCGGCGTCCTCGAAGGCGGCGACGGGCGCGCCCGCACTGCTGGCCAGCGCGGTGAACCCGGCCGGGACGGCCGCCACCGAGTCACCGTGGCTCATCCAGACCCGCAGCGACTCCGGCAGGTCCGCCAGCAGCGTGCCCGGCGTCTCGATCGTGGCCTCGGTCCGGCCGAACTCGCTCAGCCCCGTCCGGGCGACGTCGCCGCCCAGCGCGGAGGCCATGGCCTGGAAGCCGTAGCAGATGCCGAAGGTCGCCACGCCGGCGTCGAAGAGGGCCGGGTCGACCTGGGGGGCGCCGGGCGCGTAGACCGACTGCGGGCCGCCCGAGAGGATGATGGCCTTCGGCTTGCGGGCGGCGATCTCGGCCACCGACGCGGTGTGCGGCATCACCTCGGAGTAGACGCAGGCTTCCCGTACGCGGCGGGCGATCAGCTGCGCGTACTGCGCCCCGAAGTCGAGCACGATCACCAGGTCGTGGTCCTGCGGCTGGCTCAGCACCCCCGAAGTCTAAGGGGCCGCCCGCCGCTCCTCGTTTTGTGTCGGCGGCAGTGGATAACGTCCAGGACATGAGAGCAGTCACCTGGCAGGACCGTCGCAAGGTCACCGTCGAGACCGTCCCCGACCCGGTCATCACCGAACCCACCGACGCCATCATCAAGGTCACGAGCACCAACATCTGCGGCTCCGACCTGCACCTGTACGAGGTGTTGGGCGCGTTCATGGATCCGGGCGACATCCTGGGACACGAGCCGATGGGCATCGTCGAGGAGGTCGGCAGCGGCGTCACCAACCTCTCCCCCGGTGACCGGGTGGTCATCCCGTTCCAGATCGCCTGCGGGCACTGCTACATGTGCGACCTCAGCCTCTACACCCAGTGCGAGACCACCCAGGTCCGCGAACAGGGCTCGGGCGCCGCGCTCTTCGGCTACTCCAAGCTGTACGGCCAGGTGCCCGGCGGGCAGGCGGAGTACCTGCGGGTGCCGCACGCCGACTTCACTCATATCTTGGTGGCGGAGGGGCCGCCGGACGACCGCTTCGTCTACCTCTCCGACGTGCTGCCGACGGCCTGGCAGGCCGTGACCTACGCCGACGCCCCGGCCGACGGCACGCTCGTCGTGCTCGGTCTCGGCCCGATCGGGGACATGTCGGCCCGGATCGCGCAGCACAACTGCCCCGACCGCCGGGTGATCGCCGTCGACCTGGTGCCAGAGCGAATCGCCCGGGCCCGGGCGCGCGGTATCGAGGTCGTCGACCTGAGCGAGGCCGGCGACGACCTCGGCGACGTGATCCGCGAGATGACCGGCGGCCGCGGGGCCGACTCGGTGGTCGACGCGGTCGGGATGGAGGCGCACGGCTCGCCCGGGGCCTCGCTGGTGCAGCGCTTCGCCGCCCACCTGCCCGACGCCGTCACCCAGCCGCTGCTCAAGACGGCCGGGGTCGACCGACTGGCCGCGGTCTACTCCGCGATCGACATCGTCCGTCGCGGCGGCACGGTCTCCCTCAGCGGCGTCTACGGCGGGATGGCCGACCCGATGCCGATGCTGGTGATGTTCGACAAGCAGATCCAGTTCCGGATGGGCCAGGCCAACGTCAAGCGCTGGGCCGACGACATCCTTCCGCTGCTGAGCGACGACGACCCGCTGGGCGTCGACACCTTCGCCACCCACCGGGTCCCGCTGGAGGAGGCGCCGCACATGTATGAGATCTTCCAGAAGAAGCAGGACGGCGCGATCAAGATCGTCCTCAAGCCGTAGTTCGTCCCGGAGCCCTAGGGAGCCTCTCGTGCTGAACAAGCTGATGGACCTGGCCACGTCGAGCGTCGAGAAGGCCTCCTTCCTCGATGCCCCGGCCGCAAAGCTCGCGGCGCTGGTCGCCCCGGTCGTGCAGCGACCGGCCCTGCGGCACGTGGCCAGCGGGACCCCGATCGGGCACCCGCTGCACCCGCTGCTGGTGGCGTTCCCGATCGGGGCCTGGTCGTCGGCGCTGGCTTTCGACGCCCTCGGCGACGATGACGCGGCCAGCACGTTGGTCGCGCTCGGGGTGGTCACCGCCCTGCCCACCATGTACACGGGCCTGAGCGACTGGTCCTACACCGAGGGTGCGGAGAAGCGGGTCGGCTTCCTGCACGCCACCTTCAACACCCTGGCCCTGTCGGCCTACGTCGCCAGCTGGGTGGCCCGCCGTCGCGGGCGTCGTGGGCTCGGGGTGCTGCTCTCGCTGGCTGGGATGGCTGGGGTGAGCGGTGGCGGCTGGCTCGGTGGCCACCTCGCGTACGCGCTGGGCGTGGGGGTCGACACCACCGCGTTCCAGCACAGCGAGTCGGAGTGGACCGACCTGGCCGACCCCGCCGAGGTCGTGGCGGGAGAGCTCACCGGCGCCGACCTCGACGGGGTGCCGCTGGTGCTGACCCGGCTGCCGGAGGGGATCGTGGCCTACGCCGACCGCTGCAGCCACCGCGGTGCCCCGATGCACGAGGGGACCATTCGCGACGGCTGCATGATCTGCCCCTGGCACGACAGCGCCTTCGACCTGCGCGACGGGTCGGTGGCCGAGGGCCCCGCCAGCCGCCCGCAGACCACGTTCGAGGTCCGGGTCGCCGACGGTCGGCTGCAGGCCCGGCGACTCGACGAGCGTTCGCTGCGGACCAACCCCGTCGGCCGGTAGGCCCCCGGCCTTCATCGCAGCCTCGTCGAGGCCTCCGACCGGCTCAGGGCGCGCGATGGGCCTGGGTCTCCTGGACGGCCACACGGCGCTGCAGCCGCTGCACGACCGGGTTGGTCGGGGACGCCGGCGGAGCAGCCCGTCCTGCCGCGGGCGAGCCCGGCGTGGTCACCGCGTTCAGGCGGTGGCCGTAGCCGTCCAGCGGCCCGCGGAACGGGTAGGCCTTGGCGTCGCCGGTCAGCCGGCTGGCGTGGCAGACGATGTCCGCGGCTGGCATCCGGCCGTCGAACAGGAACGCGTTGCCGATCCGTTCCACGCACGGTGAGACCCCGGTCAGGTAGAGCCCGTGCTGGCCCTCGTCGTCGACCGAGACCAGCCGGGTGTGCTTGGCCGTGGCCTGGTGCGCGGCAACCGCCCCCTCGTAGGCGGTGGCCGGGTCACCCTCGGACTGGAACATCAGTAGCCGGGGGGCGCCGGCGAGGTCGATCGTCCGCGTCGTCGCAGGGTAGGGCCAGTAGTTGCACTGGCCGACGGTGTCCCAGTAGCCGATGAAGGGGTACGAGCGGGTGTCGGCGTCGGCGCGCTTCAGCACCGGCGCGACGTCGTGGGCGTAGCCGCTGTCGTTGCAGCGCACCAGCTGGGATGAGTCGACGTCCTCGGTCGCGGCGGTCGTGTCGGTGGTGCCGGTCGCGTCGCGCCTGGATCCCGCGGCGACGCGGCGGGCGGCCAGCTCCGCGTAGTCGACCATCGTCTCCGCCGCCACGGGGAAGTCGGCGTCGCTGTAGAGGTGGCCGAGAAGCTCGGCGTCGAGGTCCATCGCGCTGGCCGGCGCCCGGCCGGCCCGGTAGGCGCGCAGCACGCCCGCCCGGATTACCTCGTAGCGGCGCTTGACCTGGGTCCGCGTGGTGCCGAGATGGTAGGTGCGGTTGTGTCGGGCGATCCACGGGAAGAGCATCCGGTCGCGGCGGCGCTGGAAGGAGAACGAGTCGCTGCGCTGGTTCGCATACATCGAGGAGGTCCAGTTCATGTTGGAGTCCAGGATGAAGCGGCCGGTGTGGGTGGGGTAGGAGTCGGCGTACCAGGCGCCGAGCCAGGTGCCGTAGGAGTAGCCGAGGTAGTTGAGCCGGTCGTAACTGGCCGCGGTCTTCGCCGCTCCTGACCGACCCGCCGCTGTCGCCGAGAGGGAGCGGTGCCGGCTCAGGTAGGTGCGCAGGAACTCGAGGTCGTCGACGGTCTGCTGGGTGCCGACGAACCGGTTGAGCTCGCGCGAGGCGCACGCCCTCGCCTGCAGCCGGGCCGTGGCCGTCTCCACCCGATGGGTCGCCGCGTTCCGGACCCGCAGGTCGGGGACGCTCGGCAGCGCCTCCCAGGCTCCGGCCGGGGCTGGACACCGGGCGAGCTCGCTGTGGCCGTAGCCGCGGGGGTCGAAGCCGAGCAGGTCGTAGTCGGCGAACAGGCGAGGCTGCGCGGTGGCGAACAGGGCTGGGTTGTCGAGCGCGCTCAGACCGGGACCGCCCGGGTTGAGGGTCAACAGGCCCTGGGAGTGGCCGGTTGCGTGGCTGAGCGCGATCGCCAACGAAATGTCGGGGTGCGCGTCAGGGTGACGCCAGTCCATCGGCACGAGGATCGTGGCACAGCTGGTCACGGGCGCCTGCGGGCTGATGCTGCGGACGTAGGAGCTGAAGTCGCACTCCTGCCAGTCCAGCGACTGTCGCAGGTACCGCGACGGAACCGCCAGCTCGGCCGCCGGGGTGTTCGCCGGCAGGTCCGTGACAGGGGCGTCGGCGGCGTCGGGCTGGGCCGCGGCGAGCCCGGTGCCCGTGGCTACGGTCAGCGGCAGAGCCAGGAAGAGGCCGAGCATGCCGACCAGCGCCCGGCGCGTGCGTGCGCCCATACGATCCCGCCCCACGAACTGCCGAGGCCGCCCGAGCTGGGCGGCTGCGCGAGAACCGTAGGCACGAACCAGGCCTGGTGCAAATCACCGGGTCCGGTCAGGCTCAGCTGCGGTCGGACCGTCGGCCGGACCGGCCAGCGCCTGGTGGTGGCGGACCACCTCGGCGACCACGAAGCCGAGGAACTTCTCGGCGAACTCGGGGTCGAGCTTGGCCTCCACGGCGAGTGAGCGCAGCCGGGCGATCTGCTGGGCCTCCCGCGCCGGGTCGGCCGGCGGCATCCCGTGCTTGGCCTTGAGCACCCCGACCTGCTGCGTGATCTTGAAGCGCTCGGCCAGCAGGTGCACCAGGGCAGCGTCCATGTTGTCGATGCTCATCCGCAGCCGCAGCAGCTCCGACCGGACGGCCACCTGCGTCCCCGCCTCAGTTCCCGCCTCGTCCACGCGCGTCAGCCTACGGCCAAGCCGTCGGCCAGCCGTCGAAGCCAGTGGGCGGTGCCGGCGCCCATCCCCCAGGCGAGGCCGGCCTGCGGCGTCCCCAGGGCGCGCCGCCAGCTGGCCGCCCGCACCAACGGTCCGGTCCGCAGGGCCAGCGCGACCTCCCGGTCGAGCTCAGCCGGCGACTCACCGCCCGTCCGCCACACCTCGAGGTAGGCGGCCCGGACCTGAGCCAGCTGCGGGTCCTCCGGCGCGAGACCCCACGCCGAGGCCAGGGCCCGCAGCGTGACCAGCAGGGTGCCGAAGGGGTGGCTGAGGCTCGCGTCGCCCCAGTCGATGACGACAGCCCGCGCGGGTTCGAGGTCCGGGGTGGACACGAAGACGTTGGCGTCGTGCAAGTCGTCGTGCTGCAGCGTGGCGGGCATGCCGTCGGCCAGCGCGGCCGCGGCTTCGCGGAGCTTGGGGCCACAGCCGCGGATCCGGGCCCGGTCCGCGTCGTCGAGGTCGGGCGCAAGAGCCGGCGCCAGCCAGTCCGGCTCGCTCAGCAGCTCCGCGAGCAACGTGGGCAGGGCCGTCGCGGAGGCGTCCGGCAGGCCGGTCCCGCGCAGCTGCTCCGCGGGAACGGCCCGCTGCAGCTCGGCGTAGCGGGCCAGCAGCACGCACCAGAAGTCGAGCGCCGCAACCGGGTCGGCGGCTCGTCGTACGGCTTCGTGCGCCGGCCGCCCGGCGTCAGCCACCAGTGACCAGGGCTGATCCGGGTGGACGCGGACCGCCGGGATCAGCGGGGAGCCGAGATCGGCGAGCAGCTGCAGCAGCCGCGGCTCGTAGCCCGTGGCGACGGAGTTGGCCTTCAGCCACCACCGCCCGGAGGGAGCCGTCACGGACCAGACCTCGGCCCAGGGCCGAGCCCGGAGCCAGGTCGAGACGGCACCGGGCAGCTCCTGCTGCGCCCAGCCCAGCGCGGTCGTCGCGTCCTCGACTTCTGGGGTAGCGCTGGTCCTCACGCCGCCTCCTCCTCGTTCCGACTCCCCCAACCCTGCGTCCGCACGGCCCGGTGAGGCGATCCTGACCGCGCCGGGCGAGGTCCGGGCCGAAAGTGCCCAATTGACCTCGACCGACAGCTGTCTTTCGTCAGCACCGCCGGTTACGGTGAGCACTCGTCCGTGCACTGGAGGGCCAGCGGGGGTCGCCCAGGGAGGATGTCGTGCGCCGAGCAACGACCGGGCTACTGGCCCTGACCATCGCCGCCACCCTCACGATCGGCCCCGGCGGCCCCGCGTTCGCCCGGCCGCCGGCCTCGCCCTCCGGCGGGATCGGTCGCGAGGGACCCGTGGCCCAGACCGCCAAGACCACGCCGATGCCGGACGACCTGGGCGATCCGCAGGAGGCGGCCCAGCAGCGGCTGCGGCAGCGAGCCCTGAACCTCGTGCTCACCGGCGAACGCACGGTGCAGCACCGGCACGGCGTCGATGTGGTCCAGGTGGGCACCAAGCCGGCGCCCTACACCCGTCGCGAGCTGACCCGGCTGTGGGCCGGCCAGGCGGTGCGGCCGAGGACCATCCCCTCGTTCGTCCAGCTGAGCCGACCGCGGACCGACAAGATCTTCGTCGTGCTGGCCGAGTTCGGGGACGGGCGCGACCCCAGCTATCCCGACCAGGACACGAATCCGGCGATCCCGGGACCGACCACGTTCGACGGCCCGCGGCACAACCAGATCCCCGAGCCCGACCGCCACCTGGACAACAGCACGCTCTGGCAGCCCGACTACAGCCCCGCGCACTACCGCCAGCTGTACTTCGGCGAGGGCCAGGGCGTGCAGTCGCTCAAGACCTACTACGAGCGTCAGTCCTCCGGTCGCTACTCCGTCGACGGCGAGGTCACCGACTGGGTGAGGGTCCGCGACAACGAGGCCGCGTACGGACGCTCCGACGACGACCCGACCGACGCGAACGGCAACGACGCCGCCGTCTGCTCCGGAAACGTCTGCCCGAACACCTGGAACCTGCTCCGCGACGCCCTCGACCAGTGGGTGGCCGACCAGCACCAGGCGGGTCGCAGTGACGCCGACATCAAGGCCGACGTCGCCTCCTTCGACCAGCAGGACCGCTACGACTACGACGGGGACGGCAACTTCGACGAGCCGGACGGCTACATCGACCACTTCCAGATCGTGCACGCCGGGGAGGACCAGGCCGACGGCGACCGCCAGCACGGCGAGGACGCCATCTGGTCCCACCGCTGGCGCGCGTTCCAGAACCGGGAGGGCCAAGCCGGCCCGGCGAGCAACCTCGGCGGCGGCACGGAGATCGGCGACACCGGCGTCTGGGTGGCCGACTACACGATCCAGCCCGAGAACGGCGGGTTGTCGGTGTTCGCCCACGAGTTCGGCCACGACCTCGGTCTGCCCGACCACTACGACACCAGCGGCGGACCCGACAACTCCGTCGACTGGTGGACCCTGATGGCGCAGAGCCGGTCCCGCGCCAGTGGCGACGACGGGATCGGGGCCCGGCCCGCCGACCTGGGCGCCTGGGACAAGCTGCAGCTGGGCTGGCTCGACTACGCCCGCGTCGTGGCCGGGACGTCGACATCCGTCAATCTCGGCCCGCACGAGTACCAGAGCGCGAAACCACAGGCGCTCGCGGTGGTGCTGCCGCCGTCGAAGGTCGTCACCCCGCTGCCCACACCGCCGGAGGGGGTGCGGCAGTGGTGGAGCGGCGCCGGGGACAACCTCAGCCGGAGCCTGACCCGCTCGGTCACCCTCGGCGAGGGGCCGGCCATCCTGAGCTTCCAGACCAGCTACGACATCACCGACTGCGGTCCCGACCCGTGCGACTACGCCTACGTCCAGGTCAACGACGGCACCGGCTGGTCCACCCTGGCCGGCACCATCACCAACCCGGACGAGGGCAACACCATCGAGGGCGACAGCGGCGGCTGGGTCCCGGCCAGCTTCGACCTGTCGGCCTACCACGGCCGGTCGGTGCAGCTGCGGCTGCAGTACGCGAGCGGGGTCGCGAGCACCGGCACCGGCATCTACCTCGACGACCTCCGGCTGACCAGCGGCGGCAGCACCGTGTTCGCCGACGGTGCGGAGGACGGCGCGAACGGCTGGACCGTCGACGGCTTCACCGTCGTCGGCGCCTCCCTCACCACCAGCTACAACCGGTACTACCTGGCGTCCTACCGCTCCTACGTCTCCTACGACGCGTACCTGCGGACCGGCCCGTACAGCTTCGGCTACGGCCGGCAGCGCCCCGCGAAGGCCGACTTCTTCCCCTACCAGCCGGGGCTGCTCGTCAGCTACTGGGACACCCGCTACGTCGACAACAACACCAGCGCGCATCCCGGCCACGGGCTGGTGCTGCCCATCGACGCGCACCCTGCCGTCCGGCACACGCCGGACGGCCGGGTCTGGCGGGGCCGGATCCAGGTCTACGACGCGCCCTTCTCGTTGCGCCGGGCCGACTCGCTCACCCTGCACGTCGACGGGCTGCCGACCCACCTGTGGGGGGCCGCGGCGGAACCGCTCTTCGACGACACCCGCAGCTACTTCCGCAGTGAGCTGCCCGGCGTCGGCGTGCAGACCCCGGGCCTGGGGGTGCGGCTGCGCGTCACCCGCCAGCAGGGGACCTCGATGTCGGTCCGGCTCGGCAGCACCCGACCGCTCTCACCGGCCGCCGTGCTGGCTGACGCACGCCGGGCGGCGCGGAGCTGAAGGCCGTTCCTGCGGGGTGCCCGACCACTACTGTGGCCGGATGAACATCGTGACGGGGTACATCCCCACGCCCGAGGGCGTGGCTGCGGTCGACTACGCCATCGAGCAGGCCAAGGCGGCCGGCGCCGTGCTGACGGTCGTCAACACCGGCAAGGACGGCAACTACTCCGACCCGGTGTTCGCCTCCGGTCAGGACCTCGACGCCCTGACCGCCCAGCTCGCGGCTGCGGGCATCGAGCACGAGATCGTCCAGCCCACCGACGGCAACCCCGCTGCGGCGAGCATCCTGGCCACGGCGGCCCAGGTGGGCGCCGACCTCATCGTGATCGGCATCCGGCGTCGGTCCCCGGTGGGCAAGCTGATCACCGGCAGCACCGCCCAGGCCGTCCTGCTGGGCGCCGACTGCCCCGTCGTCGCGGTCAAACCCCGGCACTGACGACGGTTCCCGCCGTCGAGCCCGTTCCCTTGGGCTTGTCGAAGGGCCGGTGGCTAGACGCCTGCCATCGCGCCGACCACCACGTCCACCCGCTGGAACTCCTTGATGTCGGTGTAGCCGGTGGTGGCCATGGCCTTGCGGAGCGCGCCGGCCAGGTTCATGGTGCCGTCGCCGACGGTGGCGGGGCCGAGCAGGATCTGCTCGAGCGTCCCGACCGGCTCGTAGTACGCCCGCTCACCGCGTGGCAGGGTCGCGTGCCAGGCCTCGGGGCCCCAGTGGAAGCCGCGGCCCGGGGCCTCCTCGGCCTTCGCCAGTGGTGAGCCCACCATGACGGCGTCCGCACCGCAGGCGATGGCCTTGGCGAGGTCGCCGGACAGGTTGACCGAGCCGTCGGCAATGACGTGCACGTAGCGGCCACCGGACTCGTCCAGGTAGTCGCGGCGGGCGGCGGCGACGTCGGCGACCGCGGAGGCCATCGGGACCGCGACGCCGAGCACCGAGCGCGTGGTGTAGGCCGCTCCCCCGCCGAAGCCGACCAGGACGCCGGCCGCCCCCGTCCGCATCAGGTGCAGTGCGGCCTGGTAGGTGGCGCAGCCGCCGACGATGACGGGCACGTCGAGGTCGTAGATGAACTGCTTGAGGTTGAGCGGCTCGGACTCCCGGGACACGTGCTCGGCCGACACCGTCGTGCCGCGGATGACGAAGAAGTCGACGCCGGAGTCCACCACCGCCTTGGCGTAGGCCTGGGTGTTCTGCGGCGACAGCGCACCGGCCGCCGGTACCCCGGCCGCGCGGATCTCGGCCACCCGCCGTCCGATCAGCTCGTCCTTGATCGGCTCGGCGTAGATCTGCTGCATCCGACGCGTCGCTTCGAGGGGGTCGGCGATGGCCGCGATCTCCTCATAACGGGAGGCCGGGTCCTCGTACCGGGTCCACAGCCCCTCGAGGTTCAGCACCCCGAGCCCGCCCAGCCGACCCACCGCGATGGCCGTGGCCGGCGACATCACCGAGTCCATCGGCGCGGCCAGGATCGGGAACGCGAAGGTCTGCGCGTCGATCCGCCACGACATCGACACCTCCTCGTCCCCGCGCGTCCGCCGCGACGGCACGATCGTGATGTCGTCGAACGCAAAAGCCTGCTGCGCCCGCTTCGAGAGCCCGATGTCGTACATGGCCCAAACCCTAGTGGGCCGGGCCCGAAGCCGAGTTGTCAGAACCCAGTTGTCCTCTAGGGCAACTCAATTCTGACAAGTCGGGTTCAGCCGGCGTAGTTCGGCGCTTCGACGGTCATCTGGATGTCGTGGGGGTGGGACTCGCGCAGGCCGGCGGAGGTGATCCGGACGAAGGAGCCGCGCTCCTGCAGCTCGGGGATGCTGGCGGCGCCGGTGTAGAACATCGACTGCCGCAGGCCACCGACCAGCTGGTAGGCCACCGCGGCGAGGGGGCCGCGGAAGGGCACCTGGCCCTCGATGCCCTCGGCGATCAGCTGGGAGTCGGCGGTGACGTCACCCTGGAAGTAGCGGTCCTTGGAGTACGACGCGCTGCGACCGCGGGAGGCCATGGCGCCCAGCGAGCCCATCCCGCGGTAGGTCTTGAACTGCTTGCCGTTCAGGAAGATCAGGTCGCCCGGGCTCTCCTCGCAGCCGGCGAGCAGCGACCCGAGCATCACCGTGTCGGCCCCGGCCACCAGGGCCTTCGCGATGTCGCCGGAGTACTGCAGGCCGCCGTCGCCGATCAGGGGCACGCCGGCGGGGCGGCAGGCGCGGGAGGCGTTGTGGATCGCCGTCACCTGGGGCACGCCGACGCCGGCGACGACGCGGGTGGTGCAGATGGAGCCGGGCCCGACACCGACCTTGACGCCGTCGACCCCCGCCTCGACGAGCGCCTTGGCCCCGGCGTAGGTCGCGACGTTGCCGCCGACGACGTCGACGTGCGCCACGGCCGGGTCGGCCTTGAGCCGGCGGACCATCTCGATCACGCCCTGGGAGTGACCGTGCGCGGTGTCGACCACCAGCAGGTCGACGCCCTCCTCGACCAGCGCCATCGCCCGCTTCCACGAGTCGCCGAAGAAGCCGACGGCCGCGCCCACCCGAAGCCGGCCCTGGTCGTCCTTGGAGGCGTCGGGGTACTGGTCGGACTTCACGAAGTCCTTGAGGGTGATCAGGCCGCGCAGCCGGTTGCGATCGTCCACCAGCGGCAGCTTCTCGATCTTGTGCTGGGCCAGCAGCCGCATGGCGTCATCGCCGCTGATTCCGACCGGCCCCGTGACCAAGGGCATCGGCGTCATCACGTCACCGACGAGCCGGGCCGGGTCGCTCTCGAAGCGCATGTCCCGGTTGGTGACGATCCCGAGCAGGGTCATGTCGCGGTCCACGACCGGGACGCCGGAGATCCGGAACCGGCCGCACATCGCGTCGGCCTCACCGATGGTGGCCTCGGGCGAGATGGTGATCGGCTCGTCGATCATGCCGGCCTCGGAGCGCTTGACCACGTCGACCTGGTGGGCCTGGTCCTCGATCGAGAGGTTGCGGTGGATGATGCCCAGCCCACCCTGCCGGGCGATGGCCACGGCCATCCGGGCCTCGGTGACGGTGTCCATCGGCGAGGACACCAGCGGCACCTTGACGCTGATCCGCTTGGAGACCTGTGACTCGGTCTGCACCTGGGAGGGGATGATATCGCTCTCCGCCGGCTGCAGCAGCACGTCGTCGAACGTGAGCCCGAGGGTGGCGAAGGGCTCAGGGACGCCAGCAGCACTGAGGCTCGGGACGGAGGTCACAGCAAGGGCCTTTCATGCGTACGCCAGAAGGGTCAATGGTAACCGGGCTGCGGAGGGCTCCCGGGCTCACCTCACCGGCTCACCTCGGCGCCGGCCGCTCCTCGCGGACGCAGCGGTTGCGCTGAGCGCCGAGGCCGGTGATCTGTGCGTCCATGACGTCGCCCTCGCGCAGCAGCCGGCCGTGCGCCAGCCCGTTGCCGGCCGGGCTGCCGGTCAGCACCAGGTCTCCCGGCAACAGGGTGGCCACGCTGGAGCAGTGCGCAAGGATCCGCGCGACGTCGACGAGCATGTCCTTCGTGGACTGGTCCTGCATCACCTGGGCGTTGAGCCGCAGGGTGATCTGGAGGTCACCGGGATCGGGGACCGCGGCCCGCGGCACGAGCACCGGCCCGGTCGGCAGGAAGGTGGGTGAGTTCTTGGCCGAGACCCAGTCGGCGCCCATCCGTCCCCCGTTGGCCCCGAAGACGCGTTCCCGCAGCGTCAGGTCGTTGACGATGGTCCACCCGGCCACGACGCCCAGCGCCTCGTCCGGGGTCACCCGGCGGGCGAGGCGGCCGATCACCGCGGCCAGCTCGAGCTCCCAGTCCGGTTGGGTGCCGTCGTAGGGCAGCACCACGTCGTCGAACGCGCCGCAGATGGCGCTGGGCAGGCCCTGGAAGACGAACGGCGGCTGCCGGCCCCGCCCGTCCAGCCGGGCGGCCGCGTCGGCGCGCACCTGCTCGACCGTGCGGCCGTCGGACCCGTCGTGCTGGGCGGCCGCGATCTCGATGACGTGGGTGCGGTAGTTGGCGCCGGCCTGGAAGATCTGCCGCGGCTCGACGGGGCTGTGCACCTGCAGGCCGCCCAGCGGCACCCACCCCTGGGTGCTGGCCGCCAGGGTCTCGAGCACCGGTAGCGACTCCTGCCAGCGGTCCAGCAGGTCGACGGTGCGCGAGGGAGCGCCGAGCTCGGCGACCTCGGACAGGTCGAGGGCCCGGTCGCGCGCGACCAACGCTGGAAAAGGGCGTCCGCCCGGCTGCGACAGCCGACCGAGGGCCCAGCTCCCGGCGTGGTCGATGCGCGCAACCCGACCATCCGGCGGGACCACTAGACCAGCGAGCGGTAGCGGCTGCGGAAGTAGAGCAGCGGCGCGGTCGCGTCCGGGTGCTCGACCATCCCGAGGACCCGGCCGACGACGATCAGGTGATCGCCGCCGTCGTGGGTCTCGTAGAGCTCGCACTCGATCGCGGCCAGGACGCCGTCGAGCACCGGGTTGCCGTACGGGCCCAGACGCCAGCCGACGTCGGCGAACTTGTCCGTGCCGCTGCGCGCGAACGCGTTGCTGATGGGTTCCTGACCGGCCTCCAGCACGTTGACCGAAAACCGGCCCGACCGCTGGATCAGGGGCCAGGAGGTCGAAGTGCGCTGCGGGGTGAATAGCACCAGCGGGGGGTCCAGGGAGAGCGCCGAGAACGCCTGACAGGTGAACCCCGCCGGCCCGTCGGCACCCATGCCCGTCACCACGACGATGCCGGAGCAGAAGTGCGAGAGGACCCGCCGCAACTCGGCCGGGTCGACCCCGAGATCCAGGACAGCCTCGGTGGGCTCAGCAGAAACGATCATCGGTTCCTCACTCGGCAGGAGCAGTGGCGACGCGCATCTTCTGGAACGAGAGAGCGCGAGTGCAACCACCATATCTGACTGACCTGTCAGTAGGTCAATGACCTACTGACACGAACCGAACCAGCCCTGTCCGATACCCTCGCGGAGTGACAGACGTGAGCAGCGAGCCGGGCGTGACCAGTGTCCGCCGCCCGCGCAACCGGTCCCAGCGCCAGATCGACGACAGCGCCGGGCTCAAGGCCTCGATCGTCGCGGCGGCGACCGAGATCTTCTCCGAGCGCGGGTACACCCAGACGACCCTGGACGCGGTGGCGCGCCAGGTCGGGCTGACCCGCCCAGGCGTGCTGCACCACTTCTCGTCCAAGGAGGTGCTGTTCGCCGCCGTCCTCTCGGCGCAGCACGACTGGGCCGACGCCCGGATCAGTGAGCAGCATCCCCCGCGTGGCCTGAGCGGGATCGCGGAGCTTCGCCGCCTTGTCGGCACGGCCGAGGAGTCACGGACCCAGCTGAGGCTGATCCACGTCCTCGAGGGCGAGGGCATCGCCGGCAACGCGGCGGCCATCGAGTACGTCCAGCAACGCACCCACTACGTGCGGGAGTTCATCCACGAACGGCTCGTCGAGGCGCGGACGCTCGGCGAGATCGCCTCCGACCATGATCTGGACAGCCTCACCACCCTGGTGGCCGCCGCAGTCAACGGGCTGCAGCAAGCGTGGCTGATCGACGCTCGACGCGAGACGGGGGCTCCCTTCGACACCCTGCTCGCGATGCTCACCGTGAGCGACGCCTCTCCGAAGATCGATTGACTTACCGACTAGTCAGTCATACAGTTTCTCCGTGCTGCAAGGCACCTGACGAGTCGGCGAGGACGCCGGTTCGAGCCCAGCCAAGGAGAAACCGTGCACGTCTCCGTGTTCGTCGGACCCCTCTCCCGCTCGCCGGAGGATGACTCCGCGGTCATCGACATGTGTCTCGCCCAGGCCGTGGAGGTCGCCCAGGCGGGCGCGGCGATGGTCACGTTCGGCGAGCAGCACTACTCCGGCTACGAGCCCTACTGCAACCCGTTCATCATGGCCGGCCGGGTCAGTCAGGACCTGGGCGACGCCTGGTTCGGCACCACCATCGTCCCGCTGACCTTCCACAACCCGCTGCGCACGGCCGAGGACGCGAGCGTCGTCGACCTGCTGCTGCGCGGCCGCTTCGTGATGGGCATGTCCATGGGTCGGAGCGGCCCGGTCCCGGACTACGCCAACAACGGCCTCGACCCGGCTCAGCGCAAGGAGATCTTCGCCAGCCGGCTCCAGGTCCTGACCGACGCGCTGGGGCACCGCCCCGGCGACCCGCCGCTGGTGGTGGACACGCCCTGGGACAAGGGGCGGCTCGATCCCCGGATGGCGCCGCTCTCCTACCGCAGCGGCGGTCCCCAGCTGGCGATCGGCTCCAACACCGACGCCACCATCGCGATGGCAGCCCAGCGTGGCTGGCCGGTGTTCCTCGGCCCGTGCATGCCGCAGGCGGCCGTCCGCTCCTTCGGTCTGCACCGGGACGCCATGTCCGCCGCCGGGGCGACGGCGAAACAGGTGGAGCGCGCAGCCTCGCTGTCCCTGGTCACCCGCAACGTGATCGTCGCCGAGACCGACGACGCCGCCTGGGACCTGGCCGAGTCGATGATGGGTCGCACGTTCTGGATGGACCGCAAGAACGACGACCGGACCATCCGGCAGATGGCCGAGGAGGACCTCTCCGGCATCGACGCCGCGCAGCTCGGCCTGCCGGTGCCGGGGCCGAAGAAGGACCCCCACCTGGCCAACTCGATCTTCGCGCAGTCCTGGCTGCTGGCCGGGTCGCCCGACAGCATCGTCCGCCAGCTCAAGGAGTACGAGGCGCTCGGGATCGGACACCTGAACGTCCGCACCACCGTCGGGGCCTACAACGCCGAGCTCATGACGCGGATGCACGACCTGCTCGTCACCGAGGTGCTGCCCGCGGTCGGAGCGCAGCCTTTCCCGACCCTGGAGCCGACCGAGATCCGCACCATGCACGGCGGCACGGGAGCCTGAGCCCCCCTCCACGCCACGCAACCGCCAGCAGCGTCACCGCCGCCGGAACCCGCCCGTCCCGACCAACCCGAAGGGGATCAATGAGGATCGACGTACACGCCCACTACTGGGCCGCAAGCTATCTGGAGCTGCTCGTGGAGCTCGGCCGCGAGGACCTGAGGCGAGTCCCCCGGCAGCCGGACGACCTCGCGGACCGGTTGGCCAAGATGGACTCCGTCGACGTGGACTACCAGATCTTCTCCGCGATCGGGCTCAACACCGAGCTGCCGGACGCGGAGGCGGCCACGCTGGCCGCACAACACATCAACGGCCTCTACGTCGACGCCTACGAGCGCTTCGACGGCCGCTTCCGCGGCTTCGCCACGGTGACCCTGCCCTTCGTGGACGAGGCCATCGCCGAGACCGAGCGGGCCCTGGCCCTCGACGGTATCGTGGGCGTCGCCCTGCCCTGCACCGTGGCCGGCCGACCGATCGACCACCCGGACTTCGAGCCGTTCTGGGCCAACCTCGCCCGGCACGGGCGGACGACGGTCTACGTCCACCCGGTCGGCTCCAACTCCGCCGTCCACCCCGGGCTCGGCGACTGGAACCTGGCGCTGGCCTACGGCAGTCCGGTGCAGATCAGCGTGGCCCCGACGCGGATCTTCTTCTCGGGTCTGAGCACCCGCTACCCCGACCTGCAGTTCGTCTTCGCCCTCTGCGGCGGGAACCTGCCCTTCATGTACCACCGCCAGGAGCGAGCGATGAAGCGCGGGATGGCCATGGCCGCGAAGATGGCGGCCGAAGGCCTGCCGGCCATGAGCCCGTACGGCAAGCTGCGGCTCGACCCGGAGAACCCGCTGAGCGGGCTGAAGCACTTCTGGTACGACACGAGCACCCAGGACATCCCCCTGTCGCTGCTGGCCGCCAAGGAGAGCTACGGCGCTGACCGGCTGCTCCTGGGCAGCGACGAGACCCACGCCGACCTCGTCGAGGCCGTCCACTACGTCGCCGAGTCGCCCTACCTGACCGAGGAGGAGAAGACCGCCATCCTCGACCGGAGCGCACAGAGCTTCCTCCGCCTGCCTGAGCGGGTGGCCCTCCCCGCACGCTGAACGTCCGCTGAGCGCGCCGAGCCTCCGCCGCGCCCTTCACCGTACGACCCGATCGTCGGGCCTCTCGCACCTTCGTTGGACCGAGCAGCCCTCGCACCGCCGCAGTACTTCGACACCGCCGTCACACCTGCCATTGGAGCTGTACATGTCCACCGAGTCCCGCCCCGGAATCCCGGCCGCACCCGACGCCGGCACGCCCACCACCGTCGCCTCCAGCCCCGAGGAGACCGTCACCCCGACCGTGAACGAGCTCGCCGCACTGCCGCCCTTCCCGCTGCCGCCCGACTCCGGCGCGGGGTCGCCGGAGAAGGGCGTCGGCCGCTACGGGGTGCGGCCCCGCTTGCTGTGGGGCCTGCTGGTGGCCAACGGCTTCATCTGGATGACGTTCTTCACCCCGGTGCTCGCGGCCATGCCGGCAAAGATCAAGATCCTCTCCCCGGAGCACTACACCTCCTTCTACTCCCTGGCCCTGACGATCGCGACGTTGTTCGGCCTGGTCTCCGGGCCGGTCGCGGGGCACCTGTCGGACCGCTCGGGCTCGCGCTTCGGTCGGCGTCGGCCCTGGCTGCTGGGTTCCATGGCCGTCGGGGTCCTGGGAATCCTGACGATGGGCTTCGCGCCGTCCGTCACGGTGTTCATCGTCGGCGCCGTGCTGTCCCAGGTCGGCTTCGGCGCGGTCACGGCCACCCAGCTGTCGCTGCTGCCCGAGCATGTGCCGGCCGCGCGCCGGGGTTCGGTCGGCGGGCTCTTGGGTGTGAGCGTCGCAGTGTCCACGATCATCGGCGTCGTCATCACCGGTGGCCTCACCGGCGCCGGGCACGTCGAGCTCGCCTTCGTCGCGGTGGCGGTCATCGGCACGGCCGGAGTCGTCTTCTTGGTGACCGGCGTCCCCGACCCGGTCTACCGCCGATCGCCGGTACGGCTCACGCCCCTCGACCTGGCGAAGTCGTTCTACATCAACCCGCGCAAGCACCCCGACTTCGCCTGGGGCTGGTTGAGCCGGTTCATGGTCTACCTCTCGATGGCCACCATCACGACCTACCAGCTCTTCTACCTGGGCGACCAGCTCGGCATCCCCGCCGGCCGTGCCGAGTCGTTCTACGTTCCCCTCAGCACCGCGACCCAGGTGCTGACCACGGTCATCGGGGCCATCGTGGGCGGCCCGCTCTCGGACAAGTTCGGCCGCCGAAAGCCCTTCGTCGCGCTCGCCGCGGGCCTGGCCGGTGTCGGCCTGGTCTGCCTGGCCCTGGCCACCACCGTCCCGCTCTTCCTCGTCGGCATCTTGATGATCGGCTTTGCCGGGGGCATCTACGCCTCCGTCGACATCGCCCTGATGACCGCGATCCTGCCGAACGAGCTCAAGGACGCCGGGAAGAACCTCGGCGTGCTGAACATCGCCAACTCCCTGCCGAACACCTTGGCACCGGCCTTCGCCCCCGCGCTGCTGACCATCGGCTTCTTCTCGATGGCGGTCACCAACAACGGGCGCAACTACACGATGCTGTTCCTGGGCAGCGCCATCTTCGCGGTGATCAGCGTGAGCAGCGTGCTGAAGATCCGCAGCGTCCGCTGACGTCGCCACCACTTCGCCCGCAGCCGCCCAGCACCACAGCCCGACCGAACCCGCAGAGGAAGCCATGCCCGCCACCAACCCGCCCACCGAACCGGCCGAGCAGCTGCAGTGGCTGGTCGACCGGGAGGCCATCCGCAACCTGGTGCACGACTTCGCCGTCCGGATCGACGACAAGGACCAGGCCGCCTACGCCGCCAACTTCGCCGAGGACGGGGTGTTGGAGCTGCCCTTCGGCAGCTTCGAGGGCCGTGCGAGGATCGCGGCGATGACCGGTCCCCCGGGGCACACCATCACCCACCACCTCATCGGCGAGGTCGTCATCGAGCTCGCCGGCGACACCGCCACCACCCGCTCGTACATGATGGCGACGCACCGCTTCGACCCGGAGAAGAAGTCGGACAAGGCACACGCCGGCGGCTGGTACGAGCACGAGGTCGTCCGCACCCCTGAGGGCTGGCGCTTCGCGCGGGTCCGGCTGAACGAGACGTGGGCCGACGAACGACCGATGACGCCGGGTGCTCCGGGCCCGGGTCGGCCAGGTGGCCCCGGTCGACCAGGAGGCCCCGGCCCCGCGAGTCCGCCCCCGGCTCAGTAGGCAGCCTCAGTAGCCGACGGCCAGCCCCAACGACTGCGAAGGGGCGGCAGCCGGCTTGACGAGGCCGTCGAAGAGCTCGCGGTGCTCCTCGGAATCCTCGATCAGCTGACGCAGCTTCACGACGCCGCGGTGCTGAGCGACCCGGACAGCGTTCGCCGTCATCCCCAGCTGGGCGCCCACCACGTCGGCGGCCAGACCGCTCGCCCGGAGCAGCAGCACCCTCCGGGTCTTGTCGGGCAGCTGCGCCAGCAGCTCGTTGGTGGCGCGGACGCTGGCCGAGCTGACGATGAGCTCCTCCGGGGTCGGCGAGGGCTCGGTCTGGTCGGGGAACTCCTCGACCAGCACGGCGGAGCGGCGGAAACCCCGCTGCGCGTCGGCGACCTTGTTGGCGGCGATGGCGTAGACGTAGGCCGAGAACGGGGCGCCGTGGGACTCATAGCGCGGGAGGCCCTTGAGCACGGCGACGCAGGTCTCCTGGGCGACGTCGTCGGCGGTCTCGAGGCCACCGGCGTAGGTGCCGAGCCGGGCTCGACAGTAGCGCAAAACCATCGGCCGAGCCGCCGCGATCAACGCGTGCACCGCAGCCGGGTCACCGGCCTGCGCGCCCGCCACGACCTCGTGGTCGAACTGGTTCGCATCAGCGAAAACCATCTTCTTCACCCCCTGTTGTCCCCGAGTGAAGTCCCCTGCTTCCTGCTTCACCGTGATCCGCCCCGTGCGCCCGGCGCCCCTGGGGCCGTTCCCCGTACGGGAGGTGGTGGTGCTGCAGTTCGTGAACAGTATCGTCTCGTGGAAACCCTGATCACCGATTTTGGGGAACAATTTGGCCAAAACTCGGTGACGCAGATCACCCCATCCGCACTGCCACGGTTTAGGTGGGAACCGCCACGGTTGAGGTACGAGGGCGGGCGGAGGCCGGTCCCGGGAGGACGTGCCGAACGCACGACAGGGGCCCTTCCGTGACGGAAGGACCCCTGTCGGGTGCTGCGGGACGAACGCTCAACCGGTCAGTGGCTGTGCGAGTGCCCGGCCGCGGCCGGCTCTTCCTCTTCCGGCTTCTCCACCACGAGGGTCTCGGTGGTGAGGAGCAGGGAGGCGATCGACGCCGCGTTGGCCAGCGCGGAGCGCGTGACCTTCACCGGGTCGATCACGCCGGCGCCGATCAGGTCGCCGTACTCGCCGGTCGCGGCGTTGTAGCCACTACCCGGCTCGAGCTCGGCCACCTTGGAGGTGACGACGTAACCGGGCTCGCCACCGTTCTCGGCAATCCAGCGCAGCGGCTCGACGGCCGCCTTGCGGACGATCGAGACCCCGGTCTTCTCATCACCGGTCAGGCCGAGGTCGCCCTTGAGCGCCGCGACCGCGTGGATGAGAGCTGAGCCGCCACCGGCGACGATGCCCTCCTCGATCGCGGCGCGGGTCGCGGAGACCGCGTCCTCGATCCGGTGCTTCTTCTCCTTGAGCTCCACCTCGGTGGCCGCCCCGACCTTGATCACGCAGACGCCGCCGGCGAGCTTGGCGACCCGCTCCTGCAGCTTCTCGCGGTCCCAGTCGGAGTCGGTGCGCTCGATCTCGGCCTGCAGCTGGGCGACGCGGGCCTTGACCTCGTCAGCGCTGCCGGAGCCGTCGACGATGGTCGTGTTGTCCTTGGTCACCACGATCCGACGCGCCCGGCCCAGGACCTCCAGGCCGACAGCATCGAGCTTGAGGCCGACCTCGGGGGCCACGACCTGACCACCGGTCAGGGTCGCGATGTCCTCGAGCATGGCCTTGCGGCGGTCACCGAACGCCGGGGCCTTGACGGCCACGGAAGTGAAGGTACCGCGGATCTTGTTCACCACGAGGGTGGACAGAGCCTCGCCGTCGACGTCCTCGGCCACGATGAAGAGCGTGCCGGAGGCGCCGATGACCTTCTCGAGCAGCGGGAGCAGCTCGGTCATCGAGGAGATCTTGCCCGAGTTGATGAGGATGTAGGGGTCGTCCAGGACGGCTTCCATCCGCTCGGCGTCGGTCACGAAGTACGGCGAGAGGTAACCCTTGTCGAACTGCATGCCCTCGGTGAACTCGAGCTCGGTGCCCATCGTGTTGGACTCGTCGACGGTGATGACGCCGTCCTTGCCCACCTTGTCGAACGCGTCGGCGATGAGCTCGCCGATGACCTCGTCGCGGGCGGAGATGGTCGCGACGCTCGCCATGTCGGAGGTCGTCTGGACCTCACGGGCGTTCTGCCGCAAGCGCTCGACGACGGCCTCCACGGCCTTGTCGATGCCCCGCTTGAGGCTGATCGGGCTGGCCCCGGACGCGACGGCCTTGAGGCCCTCGTGCACCAGTGCCTGGGCGAGCACGGTCGCCGTGGTCGTGCCGTCACCGGCGACGTCGTTGGTCTTGGTGGCGACCTCCTTGGCGAGCTGGGCGCCGAGGTTCTCGTACGGATCGTCCAGCTCGACGTCACGGGCGACGGTCACGCCGTCGTTGGTGATGGTGGGAGCGCCCCACTTCTTGTCGAGCACCACGTAGCGGCCCTTCGGGCCGAGCGTGACCTTCACGGTGTTCGCGAGGATGTCGACGCCGCGCTCGAGCGAGCGACGGGCCTCCTCGTTGAACTGAAGGATCTTTGCCATGGGTGTGTCCTTCGCTGTGGCTGTGAGGGTTACTTCGAGACGACGGCGAGGATGTCGCGCGCGTTCAGGAGCAGCAGCTCCTTGCCGTCGTACTTGACCTCGGTGCCGCCGTACTTGCTGAAGATGACGACGTCACCCTCGGCGACGTCGAGCGGGACCCGGTTGCCGTTGTCGTCGACCCGGCCCGGACCGGTCGCGATGACCTTGCCCTCCTGGGGCTTCTCCTTGGCGGTGTCGGGGATGACCAGGCCGGAGGCGGTGGTCTGCTCTGCTTCGAGCGGCTGAACGAGGATGCGGTCCTCGAGCGGCTTGATCGTGGTGGCCACGTCCAAACCCCTTTCACGAGTGTGTGGGATGTGCGGTTGGCAGGCGGTCGGGATGTCGTCGCGGTGCCATCTCGGCCATTGGCACACTCCGGGGGAGAGTGCCAACTCGACATTAGCACTCGGCCAATCTGAGTGCCAGCGGCGGCACCTGGGGGGTCAGGGTCGGAGGCGCAACCTCTTCGGGACCTTCGACAGGCTCAGGGCGCGGGACCGGCCCTCGGACCGGCTCAGGGCGCGGGAGCCGGCCCTCCGACCGGCTTGGGGGCCGGGCTGCCTACTTGACGAGGGTGACCCCGGTGAGGGTCTCGGTGTACTCGCTCCACGTCTTGTCGGTGTAGGGGGCGTAGATGCGCGTCTTGACCGTGCCGGCGGCAGTGTCCACGTCGAACATCCGGACCGGGTTGGTGACCTGGTCGTGCATGGTGGTCAGGAACGAGTAGATCGTGTTGCCGTTCTTGCCCGTGTCGACCCGCGCCTTCTCCGCGATCCCCACGTGGCCGGAGAAGACCATCTTGACGTTGGGGTACTGGCTGACCAGCTGGTTGAACAGCTGCTGGCCGCTGGTGTCGCCGTAGCCCTGATTGCTCGAGTCGATGTTGCCGTTGCCGTCGAGATAGCTGTGGGTAGCGATCAGCACGTTGTAGTCCGGGTGCGAGGCGACGACCTGCTTGGCCCAGGTGACCGCACCGGGACGGGCGCAGAACTCCAGGCTCAGCACCAGCCACTTGTAGCCGCCGGCGGAGTAGGTGGAGTAGACGTTGTCGACCTTGTCCTTCTCGTACGCCCCGGCCACAGCCCCGAAGTCGCTGGCCTTGAAGTAGGAGTTCAGCGTCGAGGTGTCGCGCTGCAGGGCGTAGGTGTTCTTCGGGTCGCGGGCGCTGCCGCCGGGACCGGTGGCCTCGGTGTCGTGGTTGCCGATGGCGACGGTGTAGGGGATGCCGGCGTCGTGCAGGACGTCCATCGACTTCTTGGCGATGGCCATCTGGGAGTGGTCAGCGGTGTCCCAGTTGACCATGTCGCCGGTGTGGGCGACGAAGGAGACCTTCTGCTTGGCCAGCCAGCTGGTCCGGTTCGTCATCCGCGGGTCGGAGCTGGAGAGCACCTCCATCTGGGTGTCCGGCATGACGGCGAAGCTGAACGTGCTGCCCGTCGAGGGATCCGTCGTGGCGGGCGGGGTCGTGGGGGTCGGCGTCTCGGTGGGAGTCGGGGTCGGGGTCGGGGTCGGAGTCGGGGTCGGGTCCGACCCGGCCGGGGCCGCGTAGAAGGCGACCGACTCCGAGGTCCAGCCGGCGGCGACCAGGGCCGCCTTGGCGGCGGCACCCTGGACGAGGCGGTGCCGACCGTTCTTGCGGTAGCGCTGGACCGGCTCCAGACAGCTCTGCTGGCCCGCAGCGGCGTAGAAGCTGATTCCCTGGTCGACGTAGCCGTGCTTGGTCACGGCGGAGACCAGCTCGGTGGTGGACTTGGTGACGAGGTAGTCCCCCGTCGAGGCCTGGTACATCCGGTGCACGGGCACCAGGCCCGTCCCGGCGGTCGTCGAGGCCAGGAACGCGGTCCCCTGGTTGTCGGTGAAGCCCTTCGCGACCGCCTTCGTGACCTCGCCCGCCCACGGCGTCAGCAGGCTGACCCCGTTGCCGGGCTTGACCACGCGGTACACCGGGTCGTCGAAGGACGAGCAGCTGGGCTTGGCGGTCTCCGCCGTGGCCACGCTGGTCGGTGAGAGCACCAGGCCCGACGCGACCAGCACGCCGGCGGTGCCGAGCACCACGCCTGAACGGAGCCCGCGACCCCGGTTCGTCCCGGCCGGTCGGGACGGGACGGGACGGTCTGACGTTGACGACATCTGGCTCCTCACGATCGGCGTCCCCCCGGACGCCCGCGCCGAGCATAGATGAAGGTCACGGATTCATAAAAGGCCGATAACGGAACGATCACGTTTCAGCCGAGAATCCACCCCATCTTGGTGGAGGTGCTCCGGTAGCTCGCGCCCGTGTAGGTGTGCTTGGTCCACGGCGCGTAGACCCAGGTGCGCAGGGTGTCGGCCCTCGTGTCGATCTCGACGAACCGCATCGGGTTGGTCGTGGTGGAGTGCATCGCCAGCAGGTAGGAGTCGATCCGGTTGCCGTGGACCCCATGGTCGACCCGGTGCTTGGAGGTACCCGTGTGGCCGGAGAAGACCACCCGGATGTTGGCGTAGCGCGAGATCAGGTGGTCGTACAGGTACTGACCGGACGTGTCGCCGTAGCCGCCGCGGCCCTGGTAGATCTTCCCCGAGGACGTCAGGTAGGAGTGGGTGAGCACCATCACGTTGTGCCGCGGGTGCGTTGCGACCACCTGCTGGGCCCAGGCCACGACCGACTTCCGCGGCCACAGCTCGAGGTTGAGGACCAGCCAGTCCCCTCCGCCGGCGCTGAACACGTGGAAGGTGTTGTCGATCTTGCCCCGCTGGAACGCCCCCTCCTGGTCGAGCGGACCGGGCTTGAGGTAGCTGTTGAAGGTGCCGGTGGTGCGGAAGAGCACGCGGGTCCGGGCAGCGTCGCACGCGCTGCCCCCAGGGCAGGTGGCCTCGGTGTCGTGGTTGCCGATGGTGAGCGAGAGCGGGATGCCGGCCGCGGTGATCGGCTTCAGTCCGGCGGCCGCCCGCTGGTACTGAGCGTGGTCGGCGGTGTCCCAGTTGACGACGTCACCGGTGTGGCTGACGTAGCGGAGGTCCAGCGCGCTGCGGTTCTTCACCAGGTAGTTCGCCCGGTTGAGCATCCGGCCGTCCCCGTTGCTCAGCACCTCCTGCTGGGTGTCCGGCATCACCGCGACCGTGAACTTCGTGTCGACCGGTGCCTTGCGCAGGTAGAAGCGCACCTTCTGCTTCTTCCAGCCGGTCGCGACCAGCGCCGCCTTGTCGGCCCGGCTGGTGACGAAGCGGTGCAGCTGGCCCTTGCGGTAGCTGGTCACCGCCACCAGGCAGCTGCGGCCGGCGCGGCCGGCGTAGAACGCCGTGCCCTGGTCGACGTAGCCCATGGCGCTCACCACGCGGGCGATGTCGGCCGGGGACGAGGTGTAGAAGAAGTCCCCCCGCGCAGGCCGGTAGAGGCGGTGCACCGCAACCAGCCCGCGGCCCGCGGCCTGCGCGGCCAGCACCGACGTGTCGCGCACCGAGGTGAAGCCCAGGCCGGCGGTGGCCGCCGACTGCGTGGCCGAGGTGGTCAGGGAGCTGGTCTGGGTACTCGGGTTGACGCGTTCCCGCACCGTACGGTCGAACGAGCCGCAGCTGGCGGCGGCCGCAGCGACCGCGGTGCCGGACGGAGCCAGCAGCACCAGTCCGGGGACGGCCAGCGAGGCCGCCAGCAGGGTGACGAGCGGTCGGCGACGGTCGCGCCGTACGGTGGCCGCGGCGGTGCGCGGCGGGGCGAGGGGACTCTCCGGGGTCGACAGGACGGGCTGCCAGCTTTCACGCTGCACGTGGTTCTCCGCTCGGGCCGTGCTGGGGGGATTCGTCGCAGCGTAGTTCGAGTCGAGCGGGCGGCGCCTCGCCGAGAAGTGGTCCCCGGCGTGGGCGTGAGAGTTCTCACACCTGACACGCCGGGTTTCACCGGGCCTTCTTCTCTCCGTTACCGACGCTTTACGACCAGGGCGACGGCACCGGACGGGGTCCGGGACAGCACGACGGTGGCCGAAGCCGTGCCGTGGCTGCCGAGTCGCCGCCGCAGCTCGGCCGGGTCGACGTCCAGCCCGCGGAGCTTGATCTCCAGTGTCCCGACGCTGTGGTCCCGCAGCCACCGACGGAGCGCCTTGCGGTCGTACGGCAGCACCTCCAGCACCTCGAAGGCGACCGCGAACGGCGTGGGCACCAGCTCGTCACCGCTGAGGTAGGCGATCTGGGGGTCGATCGACCAGGCCCCCAGCCGCTCGCCGAGCACCGCGACACCGCGGGCCCGGATGACAGCACCGTCGGGCTCGTACAGGTAGCGGCCGACGGGTCGGACGGGCAGCGTCGGGTGGGGCCGGGCGGCGGTCGGTCGGGCCACCGCCAGCCGCTCGGCGGGCAGCAGCAGTGCGGCGTCGACCCCGGCCTGGGCGCCCGAGCCGGCCCAGAGCGCCACCTCGACGGTGTCGGTCCCCGCGCTGACCCACTCCGCCTCGACCCCGGGCGGGACCAGCGCGTGCGGCAACGCCGGGCCCAGCTTGACCCCGGCCACCCGGTCCCCCGCCAGCAGCCCGGTGACGAAGTCCCAGCCGGGCGTGAAGTCCGAGACCTGCCACAGCCGGCCGCGGGCGTTCCGCCGGGCGGGGTCGCAGAACGCCGCCACCCCGGGCCCGAGCAGGGCGGGCGCCACCTCCTCGGCGTCGGCGCAGATGACCTCGGCACTGGCCATGCGGGGACGAGCGCCGTCGGGACGGACGCCGAGGTTGGCCCGGGCGACGGCCGCCGTCGCCGGGTCGCTCTCGACCGCCACCACCTCCAGACCGGCCCGGACGAAGGCGAGGGCGTCGGCACCGATGCCGCAGCCGAGGTCGACCACCCGCCGGACCCCGGCCGCCCGGAAGCGGGCCGCGTGGTGGTCGGCGACGACGGGCCGCGTCGCCTGCTCGAGCCCCTCTCGGGTGAAGAACAGGCCCGCCGCGGCGTCGCCGAACTTGGTCCGGGCCCGGCGCCGTAGCGACGCCTGGTGCAGTGCCCCCGCCGCCTGCTCCGGCCCGTACGCGGCCCGGAGCCTCGACGCCGCCGCAAGCCCGTCCGGGTCGGGCTCGGCCATCGCCGCGGCCAGGGCTTCCGCAGTCAGACCGAACGGCAGGGCGGGTGCGGGCACCGGGTCATTCTGCGCTGCCCGCCGGACTCGACTCCCCCGCCCCGGGCCGGGGACGCTGGTGACGTCCGGTGGCCGGGGAAGGATCGGCTGCCAAGGTGTAGGCCGAACCGACAGTCCCGGCTCCGAAGGACCGAGGTGCCTCGTGCGACCCGGGGGCCCTGGTGCGCCCGGCCGGCGGGGCGTCTCAGGGCCGGCGGGGCGTCTCACGCCGTGTCACGCCGCGAGCACGAGCTCCGTGAGGCCGCGGAGCACGCTGCCCGGCCGGCGCCGGAGGGGGCCGGCCCGGTGCAGCCCCGGGTAGCGCTCCGCCAGCCGTCGCACCGTCACCGCGGCCTCGAGCCGGGCCAGCGGCGCCCCGACGCAGTAGTGGATGCCGGCGGAGAAGGCCAGGTGCTCGGGGGCGGGCGCGGCGCCGGGGGCGTACCGGCTCAGGTCGAAGGTGTCCGCATCGGCGAACACGTCCGGGTCGCGGTTGGCCCCGCCGACCAGCAGCACCACCATCTGGCCGCGGCGGACCGGCCGGCCGGCGAGCTCGACGTCGCTGGTCGCGACACGGAAGGTGCGCTGGACGGGGGCGTCCCAGCGCAAGGTCTCCTCCACGGCGGCGCTGGCCAGGCCGGGGTCCTCGACGACCGCGCGCCACTGGTCGGGGTGGTTCAGCAGGGCCAGCACGGTGTTGCCGATCAGGTTGACCGTGGTCTCGAAGCCCGCGACCAGCACCAGCGTGCAGAAGGGCACCAGCTCCTCGGCGCTGATCGACTCCGGCTCGGCGGCGACCAGCCGGCTCACCAGGTCCTCAGCCGGCTGCTCCCGCTTGAGGGCCAGCACCTCGCCGAAGATCGCGGCCAACCGACGGTCGGCCTGCACCAGCCGGGCGAGGTGCGCGACGGACTGGATGCCGCTCAGGGCCCCGCCGATCGTCGCGCCGTGCCGGGCGAACTCCGCGGAGTCGCCGACGGGCACGCCGAGCAGCTCGGTGATGACGGCGATCGGCATCGGCTCCGCCAGTCTGCTGACCAGCTCGAACGGCTCGCCGGGCGAGCAGCCGTCCAGCAGCCGGTCGACCACCGCCGCCACCTGACCGCCGTACCCGGCGATCGCCCGCGGGGTGAAGGCGGGCGTGGCCAGCCGCCGCAGCCGGGTATGGGCGGGCGGGTCCAGCTCGAGGAAGGACAGCCGCCCTTCGCCCCGGTTCGGCGCGTCGCCGCGGACGCTCCAGTCCCGGTCCCGCAGCACCGCCCGGCACAACGGGTGACTGACGGTGATCTGGCCGAACCGGGCCACCGGGACCACCGGCCCCCGGCTGCGGATGGCCTCGTACATCGGGTAGGGGTCGGCCTGCCCCGCCGGCAGCAGCAGCTGGGCGAGCGGGTCGTGCCGCACCCAGCCCAGGTAGGCGGCGGCAAGGGGCTCGACCAGCAGCTCCTCCAGCATCGCCAGCGCTGGTCGGACGTCCATCTCGGCCTCCCTCACCTCACCGACCAGTCTGCTACCGGCACTCGGGATCGACCAGGGCCTCAAGCCGACCGGGGCGGGCTCAGACCAGGATGCGGGAGACCGGCAGGGAGGAGTCGGCGCCGATGTCGAGCGCTGAGGGCCGCCCGCCGGCCATGACCACCTCACTGCCGAGGACGGCGATCATGGCGCCGTTGTCGGTGCACAGCCCGGGCCGCGGCGTGCGCAGCTCGATGCCGTGCGCCGCGGTCCGCTCGGCCAGCAGGGTGCGCAGTCGCGAGTTCGCCGCCACTCCCCCGCCGATCAGCAGCGACGGGGTCTCGGTGTGCAGGCATGCCTCGACCGCCTTGGCGGTGAGGACGTCGCAGACCGCCTCCTGGAAGCTGGCCGCGACGTCGGCGAGCGGTACCTCCTCGCCGTCGCGTTCGCGGGTCTCCACCCAGCGGGCGACCGCGGTCTTGAGGCCTGAGAAGGAGAAGTCGAAGCGGTGCTGCTCGAGGTCACCGGCGCCGGTGAGGCCGCGCGGAAAGGCGATGGCCCGCGGGTCGCCGGTCGCGGCCCGGTCGATCACCGGACCGCCGGGGTACGGCAGGCCCAGCACCCGGGCTACCTTGTCGTACGCCTCGCCGGCGGCGTCGTCGATCGTCGACCCGAGCTCGGTGATCGAGGTGGCGATGTCGGTGACCCGGAGCAGCGAGGTGTGGCCGCCGGAGACCAGCAGGGCCACGCAGGGCGAGGGCAGCGGGCCGTGCTCCAGCAGGTCGACGGCCACGTGCCCGGCCAGGTGGTTGACCCCGTAGAGCGGCTTGTCCAGAGCCAGGGCCAGGGCCTTCGCGCTGGCCAGGCCGACCACCAGGGCCCCCATCAGGCCGGGTCCCGCGGTGACGGCGATGCCGTCCAGCTCGACCAGGTCGACATCTGCGGCGGCGCAGGCGCGTTCCAGCGTGGGCACCATCGCCTCGAGGTGCGCGCGGCTGGCCACCTCGGGCACCACGCCGCCGAACCGGACGTGCTCCTCGACGCTGGAGGCGACCTCGTTGGCCAGCAGCTCGTGGCCGCGGACGATCCCGACGCCGGTCTCGTCGCAGGAGGACTCGATGCCGAGGATGAGCGGTCCGGTCATGGGCCCTCCGTTTCCCACCGGGCCAGCTCACGCTCGGCGGCGGCGTACCGCTCCGGCCAGCCGGGCAGGTCGTAGAGCTTGAGGATGAGCGCGTGCTCCCCTGGCCCGTAGTAGTCCGGGCGGGCACGCAGCTGCTCGAAGCCCACCCGTTGGTAGAGCGCGATCGCCGGTTCGTTGCGGTAGCCGACCTCCAGCATCACCGCCAGGGCGCCGAGATGACCGACGGCCTCCAGCCCGGCCCGGACGAGGGCGAGCCCGACGCCGCGTCCCCGCTCGGCGGGGGCGACGACCAGCCGGTGCAGGTCGGCCAGCTCGCCGGTGGTGAACAGCGAGATCACCCCGACCACGCCCCCGCTGCGGGCCAGCAGGACCGTACGGCCGGAGCCGACCAGCTCTCCGGCCCAGCTGCGCTCGCTCCACTGCTCCTCGGCGGGAAAGCCCTCGCGCTCCAGAGCCAGGATGGCGGGCAGGTCGTCGTGCCGGGCGGCGGTGAGGTGGGCGACCGACGCGGCGGCGCCGTCAGGGCTGGTCATCTCGGGCGCCGCCCTCGGTTCGAGGCCGGGCGGGCGGCGGCGGAGGCGGGGAGCAGCACCGACTTGCGCCGGGTGGGCTCGGCGGCGTCGGGTCGGCGCAGGTAGAGCGGTTCGCGGCCGGCGTCGGGTAGGCCGGGGCCGCGGACCGCCAGCACGCCGGGGTCGAGCGTCCGCGGGCCGAGCACCGCCTGCAGGTGGTCGGGGTAGAGGTCGGCGCCCGGTCCGACGGTGGGCAGCGCAGGCACCTCGCCGGCCGGGCCGACCAGCGGAGCGCCCAGCCGGACGCCGCGGGCGTCGTAGCGGGCCCAGTAGACCTCGCGCCGGCGGGCGTCGGTGGCCACCACGAACTGCTCGGGCGCGGCCGCGTGCTCGGCGACGACCTGGGCGGCCAGCACGTCCAGGCTGCAGACGCCGCGCCACGCGATGCCGAGGGCCGACGCGAGAACCTGCGCGGTGACGATCCCGACCCGCAGGCCGGTGTAGGGACCGGGGCCCAGACCGGCGACGATCAGGTCGAGGTCCGCCGGGGCCACCCCTGCCTCGCGCAGGCAGCGCCGGACCAGCGGGATCAGCTGCTCGACGTGCGCCATCCGGTCGGGGACTCCTGCCACGGCCAGCACGGTGTCGCCGCGGGCCAGGCCGACCGTGACCGTGGTCGAGGTGTCGACGGCGAGGACCAGCGCTCCGGCAGCGGAGTCCGGCTCAGTCACGGGGGGCCTCCGCCAGAGCCGAGAGGTTCACGTCCCGCCAGCGCACGCCTGTGCCGCGCAAGGCCACCAGCCGGGTGTCGGGCCCGGTGCCGGCCTCCGGCCGGGCGACGATCTCGATCTCGAGCCGGTCGGTGGCCAGCCCCTCGGCCAGCCCCGCTCCCCACTCGACGAGCGTGACGGCCTCGGGCAGGGTGGCGTCCAGGTCGAGGTCGTCCAGCTCCTCCGCACTCGTCAGCCGGTACGCGTCGACGTGGACGAGGGCGGGTCCTGCGGTGGCCGAGGCGTGGATCCTCGAGATGACGAAGGTCGGGGAGATCACGGGGCCCTCGGTGCCGAGGCCGCGGCCGATCCCTTGGGTGAGCGTGGTCTTGCCCGCCCCGAGGTCGCCGGTGGCGATCACCAGGTCGCCCGCGCGGAGCAGGCCGGCCAGCCGCTCGCCGAGGGCCCGCATCTGCTCCGCGCTGGCCACGGACAGCACGGCCGGCAGTCGCTTGACCAGAACGACGCCGTTCGGGGCTGGACGCTCGATGGCGTAGCCCCGGTGCTGCCAGTAGGCGATCAGGTCGGCGAACTCGCCGCGGGCGAACAGCTCCACCCGGCGGAAGCCGGACCGGGCGGCCACCTCCTCGGCGGCCGCGACCATCGCCGAGGCGATGCCGTGCCGTTGGAAGTCCGGGTGCACCGAGACCCGCCGGAACGTCGCGGCCTGGGGGTCGACGCCGTCGGCCAGGACCAGGATCGCGCCCGCCGGGCGGCCGTCCACCTCGGCGTAGATCCCGTCCCCGAGAGCCAGGCTCGCGGCGACGGTGGCGGCCGTCTCCTCACTCGCCGTCGACGGCGGGTCCAGGGCGGGCCGGGCGCCGAAGGCGGCGTGGATGACGTCGACCATCCCGGCGGCGTCGTCCTGCGATGCCACCGAGACGACCAGATCCACCACCGAGACGCTCACCGTTGCCCGATCCTACGGGGCGCGCGCGGCCCCGGACGCAGCGCAGGCCCCCGGCGGGAGCCGGGAGCCTGTGCTGAGGATCAGTGCCGAGGAGTCAGCCCCTCGGGCTGAGCCGGGTCAGCGGTCGAAGCTGCGACGCGGGCTGCGCCGACCCTCGTAGCCGCCGGAGCGCGGGCCGCGGGGGCCGCGCGAGCCACGGTCGCCGCCGGGCTTGCGGCTACTCCGCGGCGGCGCGATCAGCCGCTCGTAGTCGGCGGAGGAGACCGCGACACCGCTCGGCTGCCGGGCACCGGTGATGGTGGCCACGGCCGCGTCGCCGGGCTGGCCGGTGAGCGACTCGGGCTTGACCCCGGCCTGGGACGTGAGGCGCGTCATCTCGCGACGCTGGTGCGGCAGCGCGAGGGTGACGACGACACCGGTGCCACCGGCGCGGGCCGTCCGGCCGGCGCGGTGCAGGTACTCCTTGGGGCCGGCCGGCGGGTCGACCTGGAGGACCAGGCCCACCTCGTCGACGTGGATGCCGCGGGCGGCGACGTCGGTGGCGACCAGGACGGGCAGGTCGCCCTCCTTGAAGACCGAGAGGATCCGGGTCCGGGCGCCCTGGGTCAGGCCGCCGTGCAGCGCCCCGGCCATCACACCGGCGTCACGCAGCTGCTCGGCGACCCGGTCGGCGCCTCGCTGGGTGCGGACGAAGACCACGGTGCGGCCGCCGCGGCCGGCGATCTCGGCGGTCAGGGTGGCCTTGTCGTGCGGGGCCACGTAGACCAGGTGGTGGGCCATGGTGGTGACGCTGGCCTGGCTGGAGTCGACCTCGTGGGTGACCGGGTTGCTCAGGTAGCGGCGGACGAGACGGTCGACCGCACCGTCGAGGGTGGCGGAGAACAGCATCCGCTGGCCGCCGGCGGGGACGGTGTCGAGGATCTGGGTGACGGCCGGCATGAAGCCGAGGTCAGCCATGTGGTCGGCCTCGTCGAGGACGACGACCTCGATCCGGGTGAGGTCGACCGCGTTCTGGTCCATCAGGTCGATCAGCCGGCCGGGGGTGGCCACGACGATGTCGACGCCGCGCTGAAAGGCCCGCAGCTGCGGGGTGTAGGACATGCCGCCCGCGACGAGCACCGTGGACAGGCCGAGGGTGCGGGCCAGCGGGGTGAGCACGTCGGTGACCTGCATGGCGAGCTCGCGGGTCGGGACCAGGACGATGCCGCGCGGGTCCTTGCTGGTGCCGCCGGCGAGCCGGGTCAGCATCGGTAGGCCGAAGGCGAGCGTCTTGCCCGAGCCGGTCTGGCCGCGGCCGAGGACGTCGCGGCCCGTCAGCGCGTCCGGGATGGTCGCGCTCTGGATCGCGAACGGGCTGGTGATGCCGCCGGCGGTCAGGGCGCTGACCAGCGACGGCGGCAGGCCGAGGCTGGCGAAGTCGCCGCTCGTCGCCGCGGCCGGGGCGGCGGACACGGTGGGGACGGTGGCGGTCACATCGACCTCGTCGCGGTCGACGGGGCGGGAGTCGGTACGGGCACGGTCATCTCTGCGGTTCTCCGAACGGGGACGGTCGTCCCTGCTATACGTGGGGCGACGGTCGTCGCGGTTGAAGGCGGGACGGTCGTCCCGGCTGTACGAGGGGCGACGGTCGTCGCGGTTGAAGGCCGGGCGGTCGTCCCGGTTGAACGAGGGGCGACGGTCGTCGCGGTTGAAGGCCGGACGGTCGTCGCGGTTGAACGAGGGGCGACGGTCGTCGCGGTTGAACGAGGGGCGACGGTCGTCACGGTTGTAAGCCGGACGGTCATCGCGGTTGAACGAGGGGCGACGGTCGTCGCGGTTGTCGCCACCGCTCCCCGAGCCCGTCGAAGGGCGCTGAGCGGATCGGTCGTCACGGTTGTAGGCCGGACGGTCGTCGCGGCGGTTCTCCCAGCGCGGGCGGTCGACACGACCGGTCACGGGGCGGCGGTCGTCGCGGGCCGGGCCGGAGCGGCGGGCATCGTCGCGGCGCTCAGGACGGACATCCTCGCGGCGCTCGGGACGGGTCGTGCCCCAGGTGGTCGACTCGCCGCGGCCGACTCGCTGGCCCCCGCTGCGGCGCGGGTCGTGGCCACGCTCCTTGCGCTCGCTGGCGCTCCAGCGCTTCTTCTCGGTGCCGTCCGCCTTGTGGGACTTCGCGGCAGGCTTGCTCTTGGCAGGCATGAAACTCACACTTCTGTCCGGCGATGCGGACCTTGGTTCAGGCACGTCAACGCCCGAACCATCTGTGGTGAGGTGGGAAGACGAGCCTACGAGCGCATTCTCTTCTCGGAGCGCGCGGTGACCGGGCTACGGAGCAGCGACCGGGACCATCACCCTACCATCGGAGTTGCGTACCCGAAGAATCGGAGCGGCCGGACCAACCCGTACCGCCCTGCTCGGGCCCGCTCCGCCAGCTGGCCGAGCACCGACGGAACTCCGTCTGGCGCCGGTTCATTCCCGCTGACCGAGATAGCGACGCGGGACCCGTGGGCCGATCCGGGTCACGATCTCGTAGCCGATCGTGTCGCACCAGTCAGCCCAGTCGGCCGCCGTCGGCTCCCCGTCGTCACCAGGACCGAAGACCAGCACCTCGGCCCCGGGCTCGTACGTCGAGTCCGCGCCCAGCTCGACGACGAACTGGTCCATGCAGATCCGCCCGCGCACCGGGACCCGGGTGCCGTCGAGGCCGACCTCCGCCCGGTTGCCCGCGTGCCGCGGGATGCCGTCGGCGTAGCCCAGCGGCACCAGCCCCACGGTCGTGCGTGCGGGGGCGGTCCAGGCCCAGCCGTAGGACACCCCCGCGCCGGCCGGGATCTCCTTGACGTTCGCCAGGGTGGCGCGCAGGGTCATCACCGGCCGCAGCTCGATCCCGGCCATCCCCGCCAGCCCAGGAGCAGGCTCCACCCCGTACGCGGCGACGCCCACCCGGACGAGGTCGTACCGGGTCCGGGGCGCCACCAGGGCGCCGGCGGAGTTGGCCAGGTGCTGCAACCGTGGACGCAGCCCGGCCGCGCGCGCCGCTGCCCACGCCCGATCGAACGCCTCGACCTGAACGGCCGTCGCGGGGTGGCCGGGCTCGTCGGCCGCCGCGAGGTGGGACCAGACGGCGACCACCTCGACCGCACCGGTCTCCTCCGCCTCGGCGGCCGCCGCGAACAGCTCCGGCCAGTCCGAAGAGGCGGCCCCGTTGCGGGACAGCCCGGTGTCCACCTTGAGGTGCACCCGCGCCCGGCGCTCGGTCACGGCCGCGGCGGCCACCAGCCGGGACACCTGGTCGGCCGACTGCACCGAGACGTCCACGTCGGCGGCCACCAGCGGCGCGAGATCCTCGTCCACGCCGTAGAGCCAGGCCAGCAGCAGCCCGGTGTCACCGTCCTCGCGCAGGGCGAGCGCCTCGGCGGGGGTGGCCACTCCCAGCCAGGCCACCCCGGCCGCCCGCGCGGCCGCCGCGCAGCGCAGCATGCCGTGACCATAGGCGTCGGCCTTGACCACCAGCATCAGCTGGGCCGGCGCAGCGTGCGCGGCCAGCGTGCGCAGGTTGGCCCCCAAGGCGGACAGGTCGATGTCCGCGCGGGCCGTGGCCGGGTCGATGCCGGCCGTCACCGGTGCAGAACCAGCTGGTCGCGGCGCCGCTGGAGGTCCCCAAGCAGCGCACCGATGGCTCGGGCCAGCTCCTGCGGCGGGATCGCGCCCGGGTGCGCCTCGGCGGCGGTCGCCTGGACCGACGCACCGAGCTGACCCGCGAGCTGGGGGCGGACCCCCGCCGCGAGCAGGGCGGCGCAGACGCCGCCGAGGACGTCGCCGGACCCGGCCTGAGCCGTCCAGGACGGACCGGGCCGGGCTACCAGGACGAGGTCGCGACCGGGGGTGGCCACCAGCTGGGTCGCGCCCTTGAGCAGCACGGTGGCCCCGATCTGCTCGGCGCCGGCCCGGACGGCGCGGAGGGGGTCCGCCTCGACCTCACCCCGCGGTACGTCCAGCAGCCGGGCCAGCTCACCCGCATGCGGGGTCAGCAGCCAGCTGTCCGGGCAGTGGTCGGGGAGGTACCGGAGCCCGTCGGCGTCGACCACGGCAGGCAGACCCTCGTCGGCGGCGCGGAGCAGGGTGTCGCCACCCGCGGCGTTGTCGCCCCAGCCCGAGCCGAAGAGGTGGGCCTGGACCCGTCCGGGCGAGAACACCACGCTGGGCAGCTGCGCGCCGATGATCTGCGCCGGCCGGTCCGAGCCGAGGAAGCGGACCATCCCCGCACCGGCGTAGACGGCACCGTAGGTCGACATCACGGCCGCGCCGGGGTAGGTGTCCGACCCGGTGTCGACGCCGACGACGCCGCGGGCGTACTTGTCACCGTCGGCGGCCGGGTAGGGCCACGCCTGGGCCAGGTCGTCGTAGGAGCAGCCGCGCAGGGCAGGCAGCTCGTCCGGGTCGGCGTCCTCCAGGCCGATGTCGACCAGCTCGAGCTCACCGCACCGGCTACGGGCGGGTTCCACCAGGTGGCAGGGCTTGAGCACGCCGAAGGTCACCGTCCGGGTGGCCCGGATCGCCGGCCCCGGCACAGCGCCCGTGTCGGTGTCCACTCCCGAGGGCAGGTCGACGGCCAGCACCGGGATCGACCAGCGGCCGGTCACGGCCACGAGGCCCTCCAGCGGCCCCGTCAGCCCGGCCCGGCCGCCGATGCCGAGGATGCCGTCGACGAAGAGGTCGACGGGCGGCCGCGACACCGTACCGAGGTCGACGAGCCCCGCCTGATCGGCCGAGCGCAGCATCCCGCCGGCCGCCAGCAAGGCGGCCAGCCCCGCCTCATGGGTCCGGCCGAGGGCGAGCACCGCCGTCACCCGGACGCCGCGCCGCGCCAGCCGCGCCCCGGCGTGGAGCGCGTCGCCGGCGTTGTTCCCGGTACCGGCCAGCACGACCACCCGGGCTCCGTAGACCGAGCCGCGGGTACGTCGCAGCAGGTCCAGCGCGCTCCGGGCCAGCCCGGCGGCCGCCCGCTGCATCAGCACGTCCGGGCCCTCGACGGCCATCACCGACTGCTCCAGGGCCCGCACCTGGTCCGCCCGGTAGGCGTGCAGGTTCACTGCTCGCACACCACCATGGCGGAGGCGATCCCGGCGTCGTGGGAGAGCGACAGGTGGATCCGGCCGATGCCCAGCTCGGCGGCGCGGGCCGCGACGGTGCCGATGATCTTGAACGTCGGCCGACCAAGATCATCGGTGTGGACCTCACAATCCAACCAGGACAGGCCGGACGGGGCACCGAGGGCCTTGGCCAGGGCCTCCTTGGCCGCGAACCGCGCAGCCTGGGACGCCACGGGGCGCTCGGCCTCGGCCGGGGTGAACAGCCTGGTGATCATGCCGGGACGGCGCTGGACGGCCGCAGCGAAACGGCTGACATCGCACACGTCGATGCCCACTCCCACGATCACGCTGCCCAGGACCTAGCGAGTGGTCACTCGACGGTGACGGACTTGGCGAGATTCCGCGGCTGGTCGACGTCGTGGCCCTTGCGGCTGGCGAGCTCGCAGGCGAAGACCTGCAGCGGCACCGTCGCGACCAGTGGCTGCAGCAGCGTGGACACCCGCGGCAGCCGGATCAGGACGTCCGCGTACGGCGTCACGTCGTGGTCGTCCTCCTCGGCGAGCACCACCGTCCGGGCGCCGCGGGCGCGTACCTCCTGCAGGTTCGACAGCACCTTGGCGTGCAGCATGTCCCGGCCCTTGGGCGGAACCACCGCGAACACCGGCAGGTCGTTCTCGAGCAGGGCGATCGGGCCGTGCTTGAGCTCACCGGCCGCGAAGCCCTCGGCGTGGATGTAGGCGAGCTCCTTGAGCTTGAGCGCGCCCTCGAGCGCCACGGGGTAGCCGACGTGCCGGCCCAGGAAGAGCACGGAAGGGGCATCGACGAACTCCGCGGCCAGGTCCAGCACCGGCTGGATCCCGTCGAGCACCGCGGCGATGGCGTCCGGCATGGCCGCCAGCTCGCGCATCACCGCAGCGATCTCGTCGCCGAACTTCGTTCCCCGGACCTGCGCGAGGTAGAGGCCCAGCAGGTAGCAGGCGACCAGCTGGGTCAGGAAGCCCTTGGTCGAGGCGACGCCGATCTCGGGGCCGGCGTGGGTGTAGATCACCGCGTCGGCCTCGCGCGGGATCGTCGAGCCGTTGGTGTTGCACACCGCCAGCACGCGCGCCCGCTGCTGCTGGGCGTGCCGGATGGCCATCAGCGTGTCCGCGGTCTCGCCGGACTGGCTGATCGCCACCACCAGCGTCGTCGGGCCGACGATCGGGTCGCGGTAGCGGAACTCGCTGGCCAGCTCCACCTCGCAGGGGATCCGCGTCCAGTGCTCGATCGCGTACTTGGCCACCATCCCGGCGTAGAAGGCGGTGCCGCAGGCGATCACCACGATCTTGTCGATGCTGCGGAGCTCGTCCTCGCTGATCCGGATCTCGTCCAGGGTCAGGCGTGCGTTCGCGTCGTAGCGTCCGAGCAGGGTGTCGGCGACGGCCCGCGGCTGCTCGTGGATCTCCTTGCGCATGAACCAGTCGTAGCCGCCCTTCTCGGCGGCGGAGAGGTCCCAGTCGACGTGATAGGGCCGGACCTCGGCCGGGCTGCCGTCGAAGGTGGTCACCTCGATCGCGTCGGCGGTGATGCGGACGACCTGGTCCTGGCCGAGCTCGATGGCCTCGCGGGTGTGCTCGATGAAGGCCGCCACGTCGGAAGCCAGGAAGTTCTCACCCTGCCCCACCCCCACCACCAGCGGGGAGTTCCGTCGGGCGGCGACCACCGCGGTCGGGTCCTGGCTGTCCACCGCGACCAGGGTGAACGTGCCCTCCAGCCGACCGCAGACCGTCCGCAGCGCCTCGTCCAGACGCGCACCCGCCTCGACCTGCTGGGCCACCAGGTGGGCGACCACCTCGCTGTCGGTCTCCGACGTCATGGTGAGGCCGGCGGCCTCGAGCTCGCCGCGGAGCCGGACGTAGTTCTCGACGATGCCGTTGTGGACCAGGGCCACCCGCTCGTGCGCCGAGAGGTGCGGGTGGGCGTTGACGTCGTTCGGGCCACCGTGGGTGGCCCAGCGGGTGTGCCCGATACCGAGCCCGGAGGTGGGCAGCGGGTGCTCGGCCAGCTCCTTCTCCAGGTTGCCGAGCTTGCCGGCCTTCTTGGCCAGGTGCAGCCGGCCCCCGGCCACGACGGCGACGCCGGCCGAGTCGTAGCCGCGGTACTCCAGCCGGCGCAGGCCGTTGACGACGGTGTCCACGGCGGCCTGGGGTCCGACGTAACCGACGATGCCGCACATGCGCGGAACCTTACCCCGCGGCTCCGGCGCCGGAGGGCTCCTCGAGCCTGCGGGTCGAGCCGGGGCCGAGCCGTTAGATTTCTGCCCATGCCCTCCGACGCCCAGGTCTTCGGGCCGTACGTGGAGCGCAGCCGGGCCGACTGGGCAGCCCTGGCCGAGCAGTCGGCGGTCAGCCTCGACTCTGCGGCGCTCGAACGCGTCCGCGGGCTCGGCGACCCGACCAGCCTCACCGACGTCCGCGAGGTCTACCTGCCGTTGAGCCGGCTGCTGACCCGCTACGTGCTGCACACCGGCGAGCTCTACCGCTCGACGAGTGAGTTCCTGCAGCTGTCGGTGGACCGGACCCCGTTCGTCATCGGCATCGCCGGGTCGGTCGCGGTGGGCAAGTCCACCACCGCCCGGCTGCTGCGCGAGCTGCTCGCCGCGTGGCCCGAGCACCCGCGGGTGGACCTGGTGACCACGGACGGCTTCCTCTACCCCAACGCCGAGCTGGAGCGCCGCGGGCTGATGCAGCGCAAGGGCTTCCCGGAGTCCTACGACCGGCGGGCCCTGCTGCGCTTCGTGATGGACGTGAAGTCCGGACGCGAGGAGGTCGCGGCACCCGTCTACAGCCACTTGGTCTACGACATCGTGCCCGAGGCGCAGGTCGTGCTGCACCGCCCGGACATCGTGATCATCGAGGGCCTGAACGTGCTGCAGCCGGCCCGGGTTCGCCCGGACGGCACCACCGGCCTGGCGGTGAGCGACTTCTTCGACTTCTCCGTCTACGTCGACGCCGACACCGCCGACGTCCGGGACTGGTACGTGGCCCGGTTCCTGTCCCTGCGCGAGACCGCCTTCCGCGACCCGCGCTCCTACTTCACCCGCTACGGCGAGCTCTCCCCCGCGGCTGCCGTGCGTCAGGCCCAGCAGGTGTGGGACAGCATCAACGGCCCCAACCTGGTCCAGAACATCCGCCCCACGCGTGGCCGGGCCACCGCGATCCTGCGCAAGGACGCCGACCACCACGTGAGCTGGGTCCGGATCCGCAAGGTCTGAGGCGCCGGGACGATCGAGCACCCCTTCGCGGCCCAGGCACCCCGTGCAGGAGGTGCCTGACCTGATGAGGGGCGCCTCGCCGCCAGCCCGGTCAGAGCGCCAGCGAGGTGCGGACCACGTCGGCGAGCCGGTGGGCGAGGTCGTTGGCCTGGTCGAAGGTCTCGGCCTCGACCATGACGCGGACCAGGGACTCCGTGCCCGAGGGGCGCAGCAGCACCCGGCCGGAGTGGCCGAGCTCGGTCGAGGCCTGCTCGACGGCCGCGATCAGCTCGGGGTCGGTGTCGGCCCGTGACTTGTCCACGCCCGGGACGTTCACCATCACCTGCGGCAGCCGGGTCATCACCGAGGCGAGCTGGGCGAGCGTCTGGCCGCTGGTCACCATCCGGCTCATCAGGTGCAGCCCGGTGAGCACCCCGTCGCCGGTGGTGGCGTGCTCCATCATCACCACGTGCCCGGACTGCTCGCCGCCCAGGAAGAAGCCGCCCTCACGCATGGCCTCCAGGACGTAGCGGTCCCCCACCCGGGTCTGCTCGACCGTCAGCCCGTGCGCCCGCATGGCGTTGACGAAGCCGAGGTTGCTCATCACGGTCGCCACCACCGTGTCCCTCACGAGCCGGCCCGACTCGTGCAGGGCGAGGGCGAGGACGGCGAGGATCTGGTCGCCGTCGACGATCCGGCCGGCGGCGTCCACCGCCAGGCAGCGGTCCGCGTCCCCGTCCAGGGCCACCCCAATGTCGGCCCCGCGGGCCAGCACCTCGGTGCGGAGCGAGTCCATGTGGGTGGATCCGCAGTTCTCGTTGATGTTGGTGCCGTCGGGGTCGGCGTGGATCCGGAAGACCCGCGCCCCCTGGGCCTCGAACGCCGCCGGGCCGGCCATCGAGCCGGCGCCGTTCGCACAGTCGACGACCACGGTGATGCCGTCCAGGCTGATCGGTCCGCCGACGCTGTTGACCAGGTGCGCGACGTAGGTCTCGACCAGGGAGGTGTCGTCGGTGACCCGGCCGACCGCCGCACCCGTGGGCCGCGTCCAAGGGCCCTCGAGCCGGTCCTCGATGGCGTCCTCGAGGGCGTCGTCGAGCTTGCTGCCGCCTCGGGCGAAGAACTTGATCCCGTTGTCGGGCATCGGGTTGTGGCTCGCCGACAGCATCACCCCGAAGTCGGCGCCGGTGGCCCCCGTCAGGTAGGCCACGCCCGGGGTCGGCAGCACGCCGAGACGGACGACGTCCACGCCGGCACTGGCCAGGCCCGCGACGACCGCGGCTTCGAGGAACTCACCAGACGCCCGCGGGTCACGGCCGACGACCGCGCGGGGCTTGCGCCCGCCGAGGTCACTCGGGTCGGCCAGGACATGGGCGGCCGCCACCGCGAGCTGCATCGCGAGCTCGGCGGTCAGCGCCTCGTTGGCCTTGCCACGGACACCGTCGGTACCGAAGAGCCGGCCCATTCAGCGCCTCGCGACGTCAGCGCTTGCTGTACTGAGGAGCCTTACGGGCCTTCTTCAGACCAGCCTTCTTGCGCTCCTTGATCCGGGCGTCACGGGTGAGCATCCCGGCCTTCTTGAGCGACGGGCGGCTCGCCTCCTCGTCCACGGAGTTGAGGCAGCGGGCGATCCCGAGGCGCAGCGCTCCGGCCTGGCCGGTCACCCCGCCGCCGTGGATACGCGCGATCACGTCGTAGGAACCGGGCACCGCGGCCGTGGAGAAGGGCTCGGAGACGATCTGCTGGTGCACCTTGTTGGGGAAGTAGTCCTCCAGCGTCCGCCCGTTGATGACCCACTGGCCGTTGCCCGGGACGATCCGGACGCGGGCGATGGCCTCCTTGCGGCGGCCGGTCGCTCCCGCGGGGGCGACGACGGCGGGACGGCCGGACGGGCCGAACGAGGTCTGCGGGGCAGCCTCGGACCGGTAGGCGATCTCGCGGTCCTCGTCGACGAACGGGGTGACCTCGTCAGGCGTGGTCTCGGTGGCGGTGTCAGACACGTGAATCCCTTGGCTTGAAGTTCTTCGCTGCTACTACTGGGCGATCTGGGTGATCGTGTACTGCTGCGGCTGCTGGGCCGTGTGCGGGTGCTCGGGGCCGCCGTAGACCTTGAGCTTCTTGATCAGCTGCCGGCTCAGCCGGTTCTTGGGGAGCATGCCCCACACGGCGAGCTCGACGACCTGGCGCGGGTCCTTGGCCAGCAGGTCGCCCGCGGCGATCGAGGTCAGGCTGCCCGGACGGCCGGAGTGCCGGTGGTAGAACTTGTCGGTCCGCTTGGCCCCACCGAGCGCGATCTTGGACGCGTTCACGATGACGACGAAGTCGCCGCCGTCGACGTGCGGCGCGAAGGTCGCCTTGTGCTTGCCTCGGAGCAGGGTCGCGGCGGTCACGGCGAGACGCCCCAGGACGACGTCGTTGGCGTCGATGACATGCCAGTTCCTGGTGATCTCGCCAGGCTTGGGGCTGTACGTGGACACGGTCGGAACCAGCTTCCGTTTGCTCGAGGTGAATCGGTCGGTATCGGTCTGTCAGGCGTTCGGTGGTTGCCGCGCACGGTCAGCACACGTACGTGAAGGCAACAGCGGACCAGACTACCGTCGCCACCGGCGAGGGTCAAAAAGGTCCGGCCAGACCCACCTCAGGTGGTGTCGGGGATCATAGGTGCCCCCGCTGGCCCCCCTATGGACCCGCCGCTAGGTTGAGCGCATGACTGAATCGCTCACTGTTCGCGACAACCGCACGGGCCGCGAGTACGAGCTGGCGATCACCGACGGCACCATCCGGGCGGCCGATCTCAAGCAGATCGCCGTGGAAGGCGAGCCCGGACTGGCCACCTACGACCCCGGGTTCGTGAACACGGCCTCGTGCCGCAGCTCGGTGACCTACATCGACGGCGACGCAGGCATCCTGGAGTACCGGGGCTACCCGATCGAGCAGCTGGCCGAGCACTCCACCTTCCTCGAGGTCGCCTACCTGCTGCTGAACGGCGAGCTGCCCACCAGCGACGAGCTGGCCCAGTGGACCCACGACATCACCTGGCACACCTTCCTGCACGAGAACGTCAAGCAGCTGATCGAGGGCTTCCGCTACGACGCTCACCCGATGGGCATGCTGATGGCCTCGGTCAGCGCGCTGTCGACCTTCTACCCCGACGCCAAGGACATCAAGGACGCCGACAACCGCCGGCTGCAGATCACCCGGCTGATCGCGAAGATGCCGACGCTCGGTGCCTTCGCCTACCGCCACCAGCTGGGCAAGCCGTACGTCTACCCCGACAACCGGCTCTCCTACACCGAGAACTTCCTCGCCATGCTGTTCAAGATGAGCGAGCCGAGCTATCAGGCCGACCCGCGGCTGGTGAAGGCGCTCGACATCCTGCTGATCCTGCACGCCGACCACGAGCAGAACTGCTCGACCAACGCCGTCCGCTCCGTCGGCTCGTCCGAGGTCGACCCCTACTCCGCGGTCGGCGCCGGCGTCGGTGCGCTCTTCGGTCCCCTGCACGGCGGGGCCAACGAGGCCGTGCTGGCGATGCTGCGCCGGATCGGCAGCACCGAGAACATCCCCGGCTTCATCGCGGGGGTGAAGGAGGGCAAGGAGAAGCTGATGGGCTTCGGCCACCGGGTCTACAAGAACTTCGACCCGCGGGCCACCATCATCAAGAAGGCGTGCGACGACGTCTTCGAGGTCACCGGGGTCAACCCGCTGCTCAAGATCGCCCAGGAGCTGGAGCGGATCGCGCTGGAGGACGAGTACTTCGTCAAGCGCAAGCTCTACCCCAACGTCGACTTCTACTCCGGCCTGATCTATGAGGCCCTGCAGTTCCCGCCGGAGATGTTCACCGTGGTCTTCGCCATCGGCCGCACGCCGGGCTGGCTGGCCCAGTGGAACGAGCTGGTGCAGGACAAGGAGCAGAAGATCGCCCGGCCCAAGCAGATCTACACCGGCATCCGCACCCGCGACTTCGTGCCTATCTCTGACCGCTGAGCGGTATTTGATTGCCGCTGAGCCCGCTGGAGCGCTTGAGACCCCGAGATGGGTGGGCCCATCTCAGGGCCGCGCTCCTGCGACTCAGCGGTGCTATCCGCGCTGAGCCCGCTGGAGCGCTCGAGACCCCGAGATGGGTGGGCCCCGGGGGGCGTCGAAAAGCGTGTCGCCCCCCGGGGCTCACCCATCTCAGGGCCGCGCTCCTGCGACTCAGCGGTGTCCCGCTGCATCCACAAGCCCAGGGTAAAGACAACTACTCCTCTGGGGTCCTCCCGTGTCTGCATCCCGCGGATCCTCCCCAACCCTTGAGGAGGCGTCCATGAAGGTCGTCTACAACGCTTTCAACGGCCGCTACGCCGACAACCCCCGTGCCGTCTTCGAGACGTGGCGGCGCTCCGATCCCGACGCCACGCACACCTGGCTCGCCGATTCGCGGCAGGCGGCCGGCTTCCCGACCGGCGTGACCACCGTGCCGATCCGCTCCGCGGCGGCCAGTGCCGCGCTGGAGGATGCCGACCTGGTGGTCGCCAACTGCCACACCGACCTCGACCCGTGGCAGAAGAAGCCAGGCGCCCGGTATCTGCAGACGTGGCACGGCACCCCGCTCAAGCGGATCCACCGGGCCGCGGTCAGCCAGCCGGCGCCCGCCCTGATGGACGCGCTGGACGCCGAGATCGCCACCTGGGACCACCTGCTCTCCCCCAGCCCCGCGGCCACCCGGCTGCTGCGTCGGGCCTTCGGTTACGCCGGCTCCGTGCTGGAGACCGGGTACCCCCGCAACGACGTGCTGAGCGCGGCCGACGCGCCAGCCCGTCGGGCCCGGGTCCGTCGCCGGCTGGGGATATCGGACGGGACCACAGCGGTGCTGTACGCGCCGACCTACCGCGACGACGACGTGAGCCAGGCCGAGGGTGCGCCGGGGCTGGACCTGGCCGAGCTCACCCGCCGGCTCGGGCCGGGCCACGTCGTGCTGCTGCGCCGGCACTACTACCTCGGGCACCGTCGACCGCTGGCGGCGACCGAGCGGCTCCGTGACGTCTCGGCCGAGACCGACATCGCCGAGCTCTACCTGGCCGCCGACGCGCTCGTCACCGACTACTCCTCCTCGGTCTTCGACTTCGCGGTCACCGGCAAGCCGATCGTGATGTTCGCCTACGACCTCGCCCACTACCGGGACCGGCTGCGCGGGTTCACCCTCGACCTCGCCACGGAGCTGCCGGGCCCGGTCGTCGACGACCCGGCCGAGCTGGCCGACCTCGTCGCTGACCTGCGGAGCCTGCAGACCGCCTTCGCCGAGCGCTACCGCGCCTTCGCGGCCCGCTACACCCGGCTCGAGGACGGCCACGCCAGCGACCGGGTCGTGGCGGCGCTGTCGCCGACCAGTGCCCAGCGGCTGCCGGGTTGAGCCACCCACAGCCTGCTGACAGGCCTGGGCAAGAGCCGCCACAGGCCGCGACGGCAGCCTGAGCGCGTCGCGGGACCGGTCGGGTTCCGCCGTGCGAAGGGACTGGCCTGGTGAGCTTGCAGCAAGCCGACAGCGAGCTCGGGGCCGAGGAGCAGGACGCACTGGGTCTCCCGGACCAGGCCGCGGCGGAGGCCGAGGTCGCCACCCCCACCCCCCAGGCACCGCGACGCCCGAGGCGTCGCCTCCGCTGGCTGCTGATCGGGCTGCTGGTGCTGCTGCTCGCCGGGGCCGGCCTGGCCGTCTGGGCCCGGTTCTTCCGCACGACCGACGCGGCGACGACGACCTACCGGACCGTGACGGTGAGTGCCGCGACGCTCAAGCAGACCGTCAGCGGCACCGGGACGCTGAACCCCGCGTCGGAGGCGGACCTCAGCTTCTCCTCCTCCGGCACCGTGTCGAAGGTCTCGGTGGGGGTCGGTGACAAGGTCACCAAGGGCGAGACCCTGGCCCGCATCGACGACAGCGAGCTCGCCATCGACCTCGACTCCGCCAAGGCCTCCCTGACCGAGGCGGACGACGCACTGGCCACCCTGGACGACGACTCCGACTCCACGGCGACCGCCATCGCGGCGGCCGAGGCGACCGTCAAGGTCAAGCAGAACGCCGTGACCCAGGCGAAGGCGGCTCTCGAGGCCGCCACGCTCACGTCGCCCCTCACGGGCACGGTCGCCGCGGTGGACATCAGCAAGGGCGACACCGTCTCCGGCGGGTCGAGCACCACCAGCAGCACGGGCGGTAGCGGCAGCTCGTCGACGTCCGCCGGCGCCGCGACCGGTTCGACCTCGACCAGCTCCTCCTCGGCCATCACCGTCATCTCCACCGGCACCTTCGACGTGACGACCTCGGTGTCCAACGCCGACCTCACGTCGGTGAAGAAGGGGCTGCAGGCCACGATCACCCCCACGAGCAGCGCTACGACCGTGTTCGGGACCGTGACCTCGGTCGGCGTCGTCGCGTCCTCCTCGTCCTCCACCTCCGGCAGCACCAGCACCGGATCGTCGACCTTCCCGGTCGTCATCCATGTGACCGGTACGCACAAGGACCTGCTGCCCGGCTCCAGCGCGACGGTGAGCATCACCGTGAAGCAGCTGGCCAACGCCCTCAGCGTCCCCGCCCAGGCGGTGACCACGGTCGACGGCAAGACCGTCGTGCAGAAGCTGGTGGACGGCAAGCAGGTACCGACCGTGGTCGTGCTCGGCGACACGATCAGCGGCTCGACCGTGGTCACGAGCGGCCTGAGCAGCGGGGACCAGGTCGTCGCGGCGAGCTTCCGGGCAGCCACCACGGGCACGGGGACCGGCGGCGGCACCGGCCAGCAGGGCGGGACCGGCGGCTTTCCCGGTGGCGGGACCGGCGGCTTCCCGGGCGGTGGGACCGGCGGCTTCCCGGGCGGTGGGACCGGCGGCACCGGTACTGGCGCCGGCACGGGCGGTACCCGGTGACTGCGTCAACCGAGCTGGCCGCCCGGGCCGGCACCTACCCCGAGGTCGGGAGCGAGGTCACCCCCGGGCCCGACCGGGCCGTGGTCGTCGAGCTGGAGGACGTGCGCAAGACCTACCAGACCGGAGCCGTCGAGGTGCAGGCGCTCGCCGGGGTCTCGCTGCGGGTGCTGCAGGGCGAGTACGTGGCGGTGATGGGTCCCTCCGGGTCCGGCAAGTCGACCCTGATGAACATCCTCGGCTGCCTCGACACCCTGAGCACCGGTCGCTACCTGCTGGACGGCATCGACGTGGCCGACCTCGACGAGGAGCGCCTGGCCGCCGTGCGCAACCGGCGGATCGGCTTCGTCTTCCAGCAGTTCAACCTGCTGCCCTCGCTGCCGGCCTGGCGCAACGTCGAGCTGCCGCTCTGCTACGCGGGGACGCCGCCGGCCGAGCGCAAGCAGCGGGCGCTGCGAGCCCTCGAGCGGGTGGGGCTCAGCGACCGGGTGATGCACCGTCCCGGCGAGCTCTCCGGCGGTCAGCAGCAGCGCGTCGCAGTGGCGCGGGCGCTGGTCACCGACCCGGCGCTGATCCTCGCCGACGAGCCCACCGGCAACCTCGACTCCCGCTCGACCACCGACGTCCTCGCGCTGCTCGACGAGCTGCACGAGGCGGGCCGCACGATCGTGCTGATCACCCACGAGGCCGAGGTGGCCGAGGCGGCCGAACGGACGATCCACGTCCGCGACGGCCTGGTGTCCCAGGTCCTCGACCGGGGTGTGGGTGCCGCATGAGGTTCGGCGAGACCTTCCGGGTCGCCTTCGAGGCGGTCCGGCTCAACCGGATGCGGTCGCTGCTGACGGTTCTCGGCATCATGATCGGCATCGCCTCGGTGAGCCTGACCGTCGGCCTGGGCCAGGGCGCGCAGGACCAGGTCCGGGACCAGATCAACGCCCTGGGCAGCAACCTGCTGATCGTCTCCCCGGGCAGCTCGACCTCGAGCTCCGGCGTCCGCGGCGGCTTCGGCTCGGCCACCACCTTGACCCGGGCCAACGCCGAGGCGCTGGCCTCGAGCGTGGTCGCCCCCGACATCGCCGCCGTCGCTCCGGTGGCCACGACCTCGCAGGTGCTGACCGCCGGTTCGACCACCTGGACCTCCAGCGTGGTCGCGGCCACGCCGTCGTGGGAGAGCGTCCGCGCCCGCACCCTCTCCTCCGGCCGGTTCCTCACCGCCGACGACGTCACCAGCCGCGGCAAGGTGGTCGTCCTCGGCTCCGACACCGCCGCCGAGCTGTTCTCCGGCCGCGGCGGGGTGGGTGAGACGGTGTCGGTCAACGGGACCGACTTCACCGTCGTGGGCCTGCTGGCGGCCAGCGGCTCGTCGTCGGGAACCTCCACCGAGGACGACGTGGCCGTGCTGCCCTGGACAACGGCCGCGGACACGGTCGGGACGTCGGCGACCAGCGTGTCGAGTGTCTACCTCCAGGCGACGTCCGACGCGCGGCTCTCGGCCGCCTACCAGGAGGCCGACGCGGCGCTGACGGCGCTGCACGGCATCAAGGCCGGGGGGAGCGCCGACTTCACCATCACGAGCCAGCAGTCCATCGTGGCGGCGGCCACCGCCACCGACCGCACGCTGACCATCCTGCTCGGCGGCGTCGCCGGCATCTCGCTGCTGGTCGGCGGCATCGGCGTCATGAACATCATGCTCGTCTCGGTCTCCGAACGGGTCCGCGAGATCGGCCTGCGCAAGGCGCTCGGCGCCACCCCGAAGGTGATCCGTCGGCAGTTCCTGATGGAGGCCACGACGCTGGGGCTGGCGGGCGGCGTCCTCGGGTTGGGGATCGGCGTCCTCGGCGCCCTGCTGCTGCCCAGGGTGATCGACCAACCGGTGACCCTGTCGGCCTGGGCCTCGGCCGCCGCCCTGGTGGTCGCGGTGGGCATCGGCCTGGTCGCCGGCGTCTACCCCGCCGGACGGGCCGCCCGGCTGGCCCCGATCGACGCCCTCCGCCGTGAGTGACCGCAGGCTCCCCGAGCCGGTCGGACCGTTCCCTGAGCCTGTCGAAGGGCTGACCACCAGCCGTACCGCACTTCCCCCGACCGACCTCACCACCCCGCTAGGAGCACCGACCATGTCCCACCTCGCCCCCTCTTCCCCGCGCGCCCGGCTGCGTCGACTCTCCGCCGGTGCCGCCGTGCTGACCGTCAGCGGCCTGCTCGTGCTCACCGGCTGCGGCTCGGACAGCTCGTCCGCCGCGGCCAACCCGGGCACCCAGTCCTCCCAGGGCGGCCAGCAGGGCGGCGGCGGGTTCGGCGGTGACCGGACCGTCGGGCTGATCGCCGACATCAGCGGCAAGACGCTCCAGGTGCAGGCAACCGACGCCCAGACCGCCGTCACCTGGACCACCAAGACGACCTTCACGACCCAGGTCTCGCAGTCCCTCAGCGCGGTGAAGGTCGGATCCTGCGTGGTGGCGCAGTCGGCCGAGACGGCGGCCTCCGGCTCGACCTCCATCACCGCCAGCGCCATCGCGGTCAGCGCCGCCACCAACGGCACCTGCGTCGGCGGCTTCGGCGGGGCGGGTCAGGGCGGGGCGGGTCAGGTCGGGACCCGTCCGAGCGGCATGCCCTCCGGAGCGCCGCAGGGGATGCCCTCAGGAGCACCGTCCGGGGCGGCCCAGCGCAGCCGTCCGGTGAGCGGCCTGGTGACCGCGGTGAGCGGCTCGAGCTACACCGTCAAGGTCACGAACGGCTCGGACACGCCGCAGTCCTACACCGTCGCCACGACCGGGACGACCAAGGTCACGGCCGAGAAGTCGACCACGTCCAAGGCGCTCACGGTGGGCAGCTGCGCCACCGTGACGGGCAAGGCCGACACCACGGGGGCGGTCACGGCCACCGCGATCGGCCTCCGGCCGGCGACCAACGGGACCTGTTCGTTCGGGATGGGCGGGCGCGGCAATGGCTGACCCGGCTGTGCGCGTGCGCAAGCGTCCCCGCCGGTCGGTGGTGATCGGCGTCCCCGTCCTGCTCGTCGCCGTCCTCGGCAGCGTGCTGGGGGTCCAGCACGTCCAGGCCGCCTCGGCCGCGACCGACCGCTACATCACCACGCCGGCCACGACGGGGACGGTGACGCAGACCCTCAGTGGCAGCGGCGCCATCGCGAGGGTGAAGTCCGACACCGCCTCCTTCCCGGCTGCCGGCACCGTGACCAAGGTCAGGGTGGCGGTCGGCGACCACGTGGCGGCCGGCGACGTGCTGGCCGTGATGGACGGCACGGGGGTCAAGATCGCGCTGATCCAGGCCAAGTCCGACCTGGCCAGCGCGAAGCTGGCCCTGCAGCAGGCCAAGGACGCGGCCGACGCCGCCGAGACCGCGACCGCGAGCGGCTCCCCCTCCAGTGCGTCCTCGTCGGCCGCGGCCTCAGGGAGCTCGTCGTCCGGCTCCGCGGCGAAGGCGCCCGCCGCCCAGCCGACGGCGTCGACCCCGTCGCGGTCCAGCTCATCGCCCCAGCCGACCCCGTCCGGCTCGCCCGGCTCCGGTGGTGGCGACCACGCGCCGACCGTGGCCTCGTTGACGCAGGCGGTGACGCGGGCGCAGCAGCGGCTGACCGCCCTGACGACCGGCGCCGCAGTCGCCCAGGCCCAGGCGACCACGACGTGCGCCATCGCCGTCCAGAACTCCGGCGGCACTCCCGTCCCGACCGCGACGCCGACCGCCTCGGCCACCGCCACCGCGACCGCCTCGGCCACCGCGACCCCGTCCGCGACCGGAACGCCCAGCGCCACGGCTGATCCCACCGCCACCGCCACCGCCACCGCCACCGCCACCGCCACCGCCACGCCGAGCGCTACCCCCAGCGGCACGGCCACCCCGACCGCCAGCGAGACCCCCACCGCCACGGCTAGCGCGACCTCCACGGCCACTGAGACCCCGACCGCCAGCACCACCCCCACCGCGAGGCCGACCGCCACCCCCACCCGGACGGCCCCGGCCCCGGCGCCGGCGCCCACGCCGACCGTTGACCCGCACGCGACCATCGCCGACTGCCTCGCGGCCCTGACGGCGTCGCAGAACGCCTCGACCTCGGTGACCACGCAGCAGGGGCTCGTCTCGAGCGCACTGACCGACCTGGCCCGGCTCGAGCAGTCGGCCGCGTCCGGCTCGTCCACCTCCACCCCCGCCTCGGGCGGTGGCGGTACGGGCACCTCGACCGGCCAGCAGGGCTCGTCGGGTAGCGGCTCGAGCACCACGGGCAGCAGCACGGGAGCCAGCCGCTCCAGCGCGTCGACAGGCGGTTCGGGCTCCGGCACGAGCTCCGGCTCCACGTCGTCCACCAGCGCAGGCGGGTCGGCGGGCGGCGGCGGCCAGTCCACCAGCGTCGCCACCGCCGCCGCCGACGTGTCCAAGGCTGAGCTGGCGGTGACCGAGGCGGAGAACAGGTACCGCGCCACCACGCTCGTGGCTCCCATCGCCGGCACCGTGGCCGCCGTGCCCTTCACGGCCGGGAGCACGATGTCGACCAGCGACACGGTCAGCATCGTCGGGACGGGCTCCAGCCAGGTCAACATCGACGTGCCCGAGACCTCGATCTCGCTGGTCAAGGTGGGTCAGAAGGCGAAGGTCACCACCTCCTCCGGGGCCAGCTCGGCCGGCACGGTGACCTCGATCGCGATCCTGCCGTCGGCCTCCTCGACCAGCTCCACCGCGAGCTACCCGGTCACGGTGACCGTGCCCAAGCCGGCGAAGGCCCTGGCTCCCGGGGTCACCGGCTCGGTGTCGGTCACGGTCGCCAGCGCCACGAACGCCGTCGTGCTGCCCGTCTCGGCGGTGACCAGGACCACTGGCTCGGCCGGGACGGTGACCACCCTCAGCAGCAGCGGCCAGGCGTCTCGGACGGCGGTCACCATCGGTGCCACCGGCAGCGAGACGGTCCAGGTCAGCTCCGGGGTGACCGCTGGTGAGCGGGTCGTGATCGCCGACACCACCGCGGCCCTGCCCACGAGCAGCACCACCAGCAACCGGACCGGCACGGTGTTCGGCGGGACCGCCGGGGGAACCGGCTTCCCGGGCGCGGCGGGGGGCGGGACCGGCGGTACCCGGACCCGTTAGGCCGGTCAGCGGGCGCGTTCGACCCGGCGCTCGTCCCAGACCGGCTCGTCGGACTCATAGACGCTGCCGTCGGAGCCGAAGACCAGGAACCGGTCGAAGCCGCGGGCGAACCACCGGTCGTGGGTGACGGTCACGATGGTGCCCTCGAACGCGGCCATCCCCTGCTCGAGCGCCTCGGCCGACTCGAGGTCGAGGTTGTCGGTGGGCTCGTCCAGCAGCAGCAGGGTCGCCCCGGACAGCTCGAGCAGCAGGATCTGGAACCGCGCCTGCTGACCGCCCGACAGCGACTCGAACCGCTGTTCGGCTGCCTGGGCGAGCTCGTAGCGGTCGAGCTTGCGGGAGGCGAGCTCACGGCCCATCCCCTCGCGACCCAGCCTGTTCGCCGAGGTGTCCCCGCGGTGCAGGATCTCGAGCAACGTCCGGCCCAGCAGCTCGGGGTGCTGGTGGGTCTGGGCGAACCAGCCGGGACGGACCCGGGCGCCGAGCCGGGCGCTGCCGGTGTGGGCCACCGGGGCGATCTCCAGACTGTCGACCGGACGGTGCTCGAGGTCGGGATCGGAACCGCCACGAGCCAGCAGCCGCAGGAAGTGCGACTTGCCCGACCCGTTCGACCCCAGCACCGCAACCCGGTCGCCGAACCAGATCTCGGCGTCGAAGGGCTTCATCAGCCCGGTCAGCTCGAGGTCGGTGACCACGATGGCCCGCTTGCCGGTCCGGCCGCCGCCGAGCCGCATCGAGACCCGCTGCTCCAACGGCACGGCCTCGGGCGGCCCGGCCTCCTCGAACTTGGCCAGCCGGGTCTGCGCCGCCTTGTAGCGGGAGGCGAGGCCGTCGTTGTACTTGGCCTTGACCTTGTACATCTGGACCAGGTCGATGATCTTCTGGTGCTCCTCGTCCCAGCGTCGGCGCAGCTCCTCGAAGCGGGCGAACCGGGCCCGACGGGCCTCGGCGAGGCTGGCGAAGCCCTTGCCGTGCACCCAGGCGCTGTTGCCGGCCGCCCCGAGCTCGAGTACGGCGACGCTGGTCGCCGCCTGGGCCAGCAGCTCGCGGTCGTGGCTGACCAGCAGCACCGACTTCTGGGTGGCGGCCAGCTGCGCCTCCAGCCAGCGCTTCCCCGGGACGTCGAGGTAGTTGTCGGGCTCGTCGAGCAGCAGCACCTCATCGGGACCGCGGAGCAACGCCTCCAGGGCCAGCCGCTTCTGCTCCCCGCCGGACAGGGTGGCGACCTCACGCCAGCGCACCCGGTCGTAGGAGACCCCGAGCGCCTCGGTGCAGCAGGCGTCGAAGGTGACCTCGGCGTCGTAGCCGCCGGCGTCGCCGTAGTCGGCCAGCGCCTGGGCGTAGGCCATCTGGACGCCCTCGGAGTCGTCCTCCATCAGGGCCAGCTCGAGCGCGTCGACCGCGGCGGCGGCCTCCTGCAACCGGGACGAGGTCAGCGAGAGCAGCAGGTCCCTCACACTGGCGGAGCCCCGGGTGGCCTGGGGGGTCGTCCCCCCAGGCCGTAGCTGGCTCGCATCGCGGATGCTGCCGATGAACTGCCGCATCACGCCCAGCCCGCCGCTGCGGGACAGCGTGCCGCTGGTCGGGTCCAGGTCGCCGGCGATGATCCGCAGCAGGGTGGTCTTCCCCGACCCGTTCGGGCCGACGAGAGCGACGACGGCGCCCTCCCCCACCCGGAACGAGACGTCGTCCAGCAGCACACGGCCGTCCGGCAGGTGGTAGCCGATGGCCGACAGGTCGACGTGGCCCATGCCGTCCGCCCTCCCTCTTCCGAGTCAGGGTCTCAGGGTGCTACAGCACCCCCACCTGCTGACAACTCGGTTTCAGGCGGCGAGCAGCATCGCCAGGGCGGCGGTGTCGGCATAGCTCTGCGGGTTGATGCCGGTCCGGCTCACCAGCTGGGTCACCGTCCCGTCGACGTCGGCCTCCACCCAGGCGGCGCGGTGCTCCAGCCCGAGGTGCGGCAGGCCGGGCAGGAAGACGCAACCGGACGCCGTCTCGTACTCGGGCACCGAGGCCAACGTGCTCGACGGCGGGTGCAGCACCAGCAGTCCCGGCGGCTGGGCGGCGGCGAAGAGGCCGGGCTTGAGCGGGTTGTCCCCCAGCAGCGACCCCTCGGCGACCACGAGGCCCACCGCGCCGGCCTGGGGGTCCTCCGGAAGCTCCTCGCGGACCCGGAAGACGGTGCTGACGGGCAACAGGCCAGGGACGGCGGCCATCTGCACCGCAAGCACCAGGAACTTGGCCCACTCGACGGTGTCCTGGGGCCACCGCCCGATCAGCAGGAAGCCGTACAGCGACCCGTCGGACTGCAGCGGGGCGACCTCGACCGCTCGCGGACGACCATCCATGGCGTACCTCCTGGAGCAGGAGTGGGCAGGGCCGCCGAACTCTTCGACGAGCTGCACACGGTGGCGGTGCGCTCATCGTCCGCAGCCAGACGCTGGCACACAAGAGGGGGAGAGTGCCAGCGAGGCTCCTGATACGCCTGGGACGCCCCGCCGTGACCGAGATCACTCCGCGGCGGCCACGGGGAGGGCCACCACCGCCTGCAGGGACCACGGTGGCGGGGCGTCGGTCAAGGTGAGCGTGCCGCCGGCCCGGGCCACCAGCTCACGCGCGATCGGCAGCCCCAGGCCGGTGCCGCCCTGGCTGCGCCCGCGGGCGTCGTCCAGCCGGGTGAAGCGCTCGAAGACACGTTCCCGCTCGTCGGTGCTCAGCCCCGGACCGTCGTCGAGGACCACGATGCGCACCTGGTGATGCTCGACGAACCCCGCGAGCTCGACGGCCGAGCCGGCATGCCGGACGGCGTTGTCCACCAGGTTCTTGACCGCCCGGCGGAGCTCGTCCCGGTCGCCCACGACCTGCGGCGACCCCTCGCAGCGGACGCGGAGCGGGACGCGGGACCCGGTGTGGTCGGCCGCCACCACGGCGAGCAGCCCGGCGACCTCGACCAGGTCCCGGCGTGCCGGCCCTCGGGTGTCGGCGTCGACCCGGGCCAGCAGCAGCAGGTCTTCCACCAGCCGGGTCAGCCGCTCGACGTCGAGCAGCAGCTCGGCCGGCAGCGAGCCACCCTCGCCCAGCCGCTCGGCCACCTCCAGCTGCGTCCGGATGCTGGTCAGCGGGCTGCGCAGCTCGTGAGCCGCGTCGGCGACGAAGGAACGCTGCCGGGCCCGGGCCGCGGCGAGCCGGTCGAGCATGGAGTTCAGGGTGACGGCCAGGGCGCGGACCTCGTCGCTGGCGGCAGGGACGGCCAACCGTTCCGCTCGGCTGGCGCCACTGATCCGCTCGGCGTCGGCCCGCAGCTGCTCGACGGGCCGCAGCGTCGAGCCGATCACCCGCCAGGCGACCGCAGCCATCACCGCCAGCACCAGCGGGAACACGATCAGCAGCCCGCGGCGCAGCGCCGCCCGGCTGGCCAGCACGTCCCCGACCGGCAGCGCCACCAAGACGCTGACCCGCGCGTCCGCGGGACCGGCGGTCACGGCCCGGACCCGTAGCGGGGTGGACAGCGCCGCCCGTGAGCCGGGCACCACCACCGCCGCCCCAGCGAGCGCCGTGGCCAGCTCGTCGCGCCGCAGCAGCGGGGTCAGCCGGTCGGCGGTGACCGAGCCGCCGACGACGCGGTGCTCGGCGTCGACCACCTGCACCACCTGCGCTCCGGAGACCGGCACCGGATTGGGCAGCTGACCCGCGTCGACGAGGGCAGCCACCTCGTGCGCGCTGGCCAGGGCCTCGTTGTCCAGGGTGCGGTCGACGGCGAAGGTGAGCGCGGCGTAGAAGGCCGACCCGCCCACCAGCAACGCCGCCGTCACCCCGCCCAGGCCGATCAGCATCAACCGGGCCCGCAACGTCAGGGGGCGCCGCCCTCCCTCTCCCGGACTCCTACCCCCGTCGCGCTTCGGCCTGCTCACGCGACGAGCCGGTAGCCGACCCCGCGGACGGTGACCAGCCGATCGCTGCCGATCTTGCGGCGCAGGTAGCCGGCGTAGACCTCCACGACGTTGGGCGCCACCTCGGCCGCCCGGTCCCAGACGTGCTCGAGCAGCTCGTCCTTGCTGACCGCCTCGCCGGCGCGGTGGATCAGGTACTCCAGCAGCAGGAACTCCCGCGGGGTCAGGTCCACCGGCTCGGTGGCGACGAAGACCTCCCGGCTGGCCGGGTCGAGCCGCAGGTCACCGGCCACCAGCACCGACGGCCGGGGCGGCCGGCCGCGACGCAGCAGAGCCCGGAGGTGAGCGAGCAGCACGACGAAGGAGAAGGGCTTGGTCAGCCAGTCGTCGGCGCCGTCGTCCAGGGCGTCGGCCTGGTCGTGCTCCCCGTCCTTGGCCGAGAGCATCAGCACCGGTACCCAGTTCCCGTCCGCGCGCAGCCGCCGCACCACCTCGTAACCGGACAGGCCGGGCAGCATCACGTCGAGCACGACCACGTCGAAGTCGCCCGACCGGGCCTGCCGGAGGCCGTCAGTGCCGGTGGCGGCGGTGTCCACGGCGAAGCCCTCAGCCACCAGGCCCCGGCGCAGGGCGGCGACCATCCGCTCCTCGTCGTCGACCAGCAGCACCCGCACCCTCCCAGCCTGGCACGGGCGTCGCCGGGCGGGCCCTCCAAGCCTCAGCGTTCCCACAGCGGGCAGCGGGAAGAATGAGGCCCATGAGCATCTTCGAGCGTCGTCCCGCCCTGCGCTGGGCCGCCCCGCTGGCCCTGCTGGCCGTGGTCGGCGGGACGGGCGTGCTGGCCACCACCGCGAACGCCGACCCGACCCTGCCGACCAAGTCGCCCGAGCAGCTGCTGGTCGACGTCGCGAACGCGAAGGTCGACGGGCTCTCCGGCACCGTCGTGCAGACCGCGGACCTCGGTCTGCCGTCGCTGCCCTCGAGCGGTAGCGCGAGCACCCAGGAGCTCACCTCGCTGCTCTCGGGCACCCACACGTTGAAGGTCTGGACCTCGGGTGAGGACAAGGCCCGGCTCGAGGTGCTCGACAACCTGGCCGCGACCGACGTGATCCGCAACGGCTCGGACGTCTGGACCTGGTCGAGCGAGGCGAACGCAGCCACCCACCGGACGCTGCCCGCGGGGGACAGCACGGACAAGGCCCCGGTCTCCCCCGATGTGCCGACCACCCCACAGCAGGCAGCACAGCAGGCCCTCGCCGCCGTCGGGGACACCACCGACGTCAGCGTCGTCGACGGTCAGCCGGTCGCCGGTCGTACGGTCTACGAGCTGGTTCTGGCCCCGAAGGACACCCGCTCGACCTTGGAGTCGGTGCGGATCGCCGTCGATGAGAAGACCTCGGTGCCGCTGGAGGTCGAGGCCATCGCCAAGGGCGGCACCACCGTCTTCGACGTCGCCTACAGCTCGGTCGACTTCGGCGTCCCCGACTCCACCCAATTCGACTTCACCCCGCCGCCCGGGGCCAAGGTCACCGAGGGCAAGGTCACGGCACCCAAGGCGCCCAGCGCGTCCGACAAGAAGGCCGCCGAGAAGAAGGCCGCCGACGCCAAGGCCGCCACCACCACGGTGGGCACGGGCTGGACGTCGGTCGTGGTCACAAAGCTGCCGGCGGACGCCACCAGCTCGAGCCAGGTCACGAGCGTGCTGAACGCCCTCCCGAAGGTCTCGGGCAGCTGGGGCTCCGGCCACCTCTTCACCGGCAAGGCCTTCTCCGCGGTGGTCACCGACGACGGCCGGATCGCCGTCGGCGCCGTCGAGGCCTCACTGCTCTACGACGCGCTGGCGAAATAAGGTCGGCGTGAGCGACCCCGTCGTCACCCGGGGCCTGACCAAGCGCTTCCGGGCCCAGACCGCAGTCGACTCCGTGGACCTCGTGGTCCCGGCCGGCGCGGTCTACGGCTTCCTCGGGCCCAACGGCTCCGGCAAGACCACCACCATCCGGATGCTGCTCGGACTGATCAGCCCGACGGCCGGAGAGATCAGCGTCCTCGGCCTGCCGATGCCCGAGCAGTCCGGTGAGGTGCTGCGACGCGTCGGGGCGCTGGTCGAGGGACCGGCCTTCCACCCGTACCTGTCCGGCCGCGCGAATCTCGCCCGGCTCGACGCCGCCGACCGGCACAGCGACGCCCGCACCTCGGCGGCCCGGGTGGATGCGGCCCTGGACCGGGTCGGCCTGCTGGCCGCGGCCACCAAGCGCTACCGGGCGTACTCGTTGGGCATGAGGCAGCGGCTGGCCATCGCCAACGCGCTGCTGATGCCGCGGGACCTGCTGGTGCTGGACGAGCCCACCAACGGCCTGGACCCCCAGGGCACCCGCGAGGTCCGGCACCTGATCGGCGACCTGGCCGCCGGCGGGGCCACCGTGCTGGTCTCCAGCCACCTGCTGGCCGAGGTGGCCCAGATGAGCACCCACATCGGCGTCATGTTCGAGGGGCACCTGGTCTCCCAGGGCTCCATCGCCGAGCTCGAGTCCGGGACGGTCCAGACGGTCCTCGTCGACACCGACCGGCCGGACGACGCCGCCCGGGTGTTGCGTCAGCTCGGGCTCACCGACGTGACCACCGCTCAGGACCGGGCGACCGGGGTCCTCGGGGACGTCGAGGTGGCCAAGATCGTGCCCAACCTGGTGGACGACAACATCGCCGTGCTCGGCTTCACCGTGCAGCGGCCCAGCCTGGAGGACGTGTTCGTGTCCCTGACCGGAGAAGGTTTCGATGTCAGCGGCTGAGGTCCTCGACGCTCCGGCCGCCCAGCCGGTCCGGCGCCGTCCGTCCCCGCGCTTCCTGGTCTCGGAGCTGCGGATCATCGGCGGCCGGCGGCGCAACATCGCCGGGCTCGCGGTGCTGGCGGTGGTGCCGATCCTGCTGGCCGTGGCCGTCCGGGTCTCGGGCGACAGCAGCGGCGGTCCGACGTTCATCAGCTCGATCACCGGCAACGGCCTCTTCGTGGCCTTCGCGGCGCTCACGCTGGAGCTGCCCCTGTTTCTGCCGCTGGCCGTGAGCGTGGTTTCCGGGGACTCCCTCGCCGGCGAGGCCAACATCGGCACCCTGCGCTACCTGCTCACGATCCCGGCCGGGCGGACCCGGCTGCTGGCGGTGAAGTTCGCCGCCATCGTGATCTCCGCCCTGTTCGCCACGTTCCTGGTGGCCGCGGTCGGGGTGGTGGTCGGGCTGGCCCTCTTCGGTGGCGGCAACATGACGCTCTTCTCCGGCACCCAGACCTCGATGGCCGGCGGTCTCGGCCGGCTCGTGCTGACCTGCCTCTACCTCGCGGCGCAGTTCTCCGCTCTCGGCGCGATCGGGCTCTTCGTCTCCAGCCTGACCGAGCAGCCCATCGGCGCGACCGTCGCCGTCGTGCTGATCAACGTGATGATGTTCATTCTCGACTCGATCTCACAGCTGGCCTGGCTCCACCCCTGGTTGCTGACCCACTGGTGGACGGCGTTCGGGGACTTCCTGCGCGACCCGATCGCCACCGACAACATCTACCGGGGGCTGATCACCGCGGCCGTCTACGCCGGCGTCTTCTGGTTGGCCGCCTGGGCCCGGTTCTCGAGCAAGGACATCACCAGCTGAGCTCCGGGTAGGGTCAGTTGTCGTGGCCCTCGACCCCAAGACCCGGCGCGAGCTGGGCCAGACGGTGCGGCTCTGGGGCATGGCCCTGATCTGCGCAGTCGCCGGCTCGGTCACCGTCAGCGTGACCGACCGGCTGGCGCCAGGCGTGCTCGCCTTCCTCATCGCGCTGGCCGTCCTGGGTCCGCTGCTGCTGGTCTACGAGCGTCGGCACCGGTGAGCGAGCCACAGGTCCGCGAGCGGGTGCACCGCGAGGTCGTCTCCTACGTCCGGCGCAGCGCCAGGATGCGGCCCAACCAGCGCCGGGCCTGGGAGCAGCACGGCCACGAGTACCTGCTCGACGTGCCGCAGCGGGAGACCAGCACCTCGATCGCCCCGGACGCCCGCCTCGACCTGCCGGCCGCGTTCGGTCGCTCCGCCCCGCTGGTGGTCGAGATCGGTCCGGGAACGGGTGAGTCGCTGGTGGCGCTGGCCGCCGCGCGTCCGGGGATGGACGTCCTGGCCTTCGAGGTCTACGCCCCGGCGGTGGCCCAGCTGGTCGGCGCGCTCGCCCGCGAGCAGGTGCGCAACGTGCGTATCGTCGCCGCCAACGCGGCCGAGGGCCTGCGCCACCTCGTCCCCGAGGCCTCGGTCAGCGAGCTGTGGACCTTCTTCCCCGACCCGTGGCCCAAGGCCCGCCACCACAAGCGCCGGCTGGTCGGACCGGGCTTCGCCGCCCTCGCCGCCGGCCGCCTCGGGCCCGGCGGCCGCTGGCGGCTGGCCACCGACTGGGACGACTACGCCCGCCAGATGCGCGAGGTGCTCGACGCCGAGCCGATGCTGCGCCCGGAGCCGGTCACCGGCGGCCGTTGGGACGAGCGACCGGTCACCCGCTTCGAGGCGCGCGGGGTCGCGGCCGGTCGCGCGGTGCATGATCTCAGCTACGTCCGGGAGGGCGCTGGGCGTGAGTGAGGTTCAGTCAGTTGATCCGGTCTCCACCTCCCGCTGGCGACTGGACATCTCCTACGACGGTGCGGGCTTCTCCGGCTGGGCGCGGCAGCCCGATCTCCGTACGGTGCAGGGCGAGCTCGAGACGTGGGTGACCCAGATCCTGCGGCTGGGCACCCCGGCCACCCTGGTCTGCGCGGGCCGGACGGACACCGGGGTGCACGCTCGCGGCCAGGTCGCCCACGTCGACCTGCCCGCGGACGCCCTCGGCGACGGCGCGGTCCTGCAGCGACGGCTGGCCCGGGTGCTGCCCGGCGACCTGCTGGTCCGCGCGGTCCGGCCCGCCCCGCCGGGCTTCGACGCCCGGTTCGCCGCCGTCTGGCGCCGCTACGTCTACCGCCTCGCCGACGCCGGCACCCCGCTCGAGCCGCTGCTGCGGCACCAGGTGGTCGCCGTCCCGGTCGCGCTGGACCTGGACCGGCTGGCGGCCGCCGCCCCGGTGCTGCTCGGGCTGCGCGACTTCGGCGCCTTCTGCAAGCGGCGGGAAGGCGCCACCTCGATCCGTACCCTGCTCGAGCTGCACGCCCGACGGGTCGTCCACGGGCCGTCGGCCGGGGTGCTCGAGCTGACGGTCCGGGCGGACGCGTTCTGCCACTCCATGGTCCGCTCCCTGGTGGGCGCGCTCATCAGCGTGGGCTCCGGGCAGCGCGACCTCGCCTGGCTCGAGCGGGTCACCGCCACGGCCGCACGCGCCTCCGACGTGCAGGTGATGCCCGCTCACGGGCTGACCCTGGAGGAGGTCGGCTACCCGCCGGACGACCAGCTGCTGACGCGCAGCCGCGAGGCCCGGACCGTTCGCGAGCCGAGCCCCTCGTGAGCGAGCCGTCGCACTACTTCAGCGTCTCGCCCTCCTCGCCCGAGCAGCGCCGAAGCATCACCGCCCAGGTCTGGGGCGCGCCGTTGGCGCTGACCACCGCCAACGGGGTGTTCGCCGGCGACGGCCTCGACCGCGGCACCGCCGTCCTGCTCCGGGAGTCCGAGCCGCCCACCGGCTCGCCGCGCATCCTCGACCTCGGCTGCGGCTACGGCCCGATCGCGCTCGCGCTGGCCGTGCACTGTCCGGGAGCCCGGGTGGACGCCGTCGACGTGAACGAGCGGGCCCTGACCCTGTGCCGGGACAACGCCGCCGCTCTCGGGGTCGCCGACCGGGTCCGGGTGCTGACTCCTGAGGAGGTGGCGCGGGACGTCCGCTACGACGCCATCTGGTCGAACCCGCCGATCCGGGTGGGCAAGCAGGCGCTGCACGAGCTGCTGCTGCGCTGGCTCCCCCGGCTGACCCCGGACGGCGAGGCCCGCCTGGTGGTGAGCAAGAACCTCGGGGCGGACACCCTGCAGCGCTGGCTGACCGAGCAGGGGTACGGCTGCGACCGCGTCGCCTCCGACAAGGGATTCCGGGTTCTGCTCGCGCGTCGGTGAATTGCGCTCTCCGCCTCTTCGCGCCGAGGGCTGGCGGGAGTACCGTGAAGTGTCGTCGGGACGGACCAGGTGTCGTCGCGGCCCGGGGGAGCTGCGGGCGGTCACCGAGGTGCCCTGCGGCCCGGCTGGGGGCGGCGGCTCCTGCTGGTGGTACGAGAAAGGGCGTCGGTGCTTCCATGTCCGCATCGCGGCCGTACTACGACGGGCCGGAACCGCCCGATCCCCTGCTGGACGCGGTCTATGACTCCGTCGCCGTGATGATGGCCGGATCGGAGGACCTCACCGAGGGCCTCGTCGAGGTGGCCGAGCTCGTGACGCACAGCCTGCCCGGCGCCGACGGTGCGGGCGTCGCGTTGATGCGGGGTGACGAGGTCGTGCTCCGGGTAGGGTCCTCGAAACTGGTGGACGAGGCTGACGCCATCCAGTACGGGCTCGACGAGGGTCCCTGCCTCTCGGCGGTGGCCGAGGCGCGGGCCATCCGGACCGGCTCCTTCCGCGAGCACGAGGACCGCTGGCCCCACTTCGCTCCGGCCGTCCAGCAGCTGGGGATCGGCAGCATGCTGTCGCTCCCGCTGCGGGTGCGCACCGAGGTCATCGGCTCCATCAACATCTACGCCCTCCGCGGCGACGGCTTCCTCGAGCTGGACGCGACCAACGGCGAGCGATTCGCCCTGCCGGTCGCCGCGGCCATCCGCAGCGCTCAGGCCAGCCGCAACCTCGACCACCTGGCCACCGAGATGCGCGAGACCCTCGAGGCCAAGGCTGCGGTGTCGGCTGCCGTCACCCTGTTGGCCGAGCGGGACGGACTGCCGCCACGGGCGGCTCTGGCGAGCCTGTCCGACCTCGCCGGTCAGCAGCAGCAGTCGCTGGTCGACGCCGCCTCGACCCTGCTTCGGCCCCCGGTCGAGGAGGGTCCCACCTCCTGACCGGCGGCTTCCCCCACCGGGGCTACCCCGCGCGCTCCGACACCGCCCGCATGACCTCGGGCCAGCGCCGGTCCAGCATCCGGCCGCCCCGGACCACCCCCTGCCACAGGACGACCAGCCCGTTCGCCAAGCCCACGGGGACCGCGATCCAGCCGAGCCAGGGCACCCAGAACGACCCGACCACCAACGCGACCGTCGGGAGCGCGACGAGCACGGCGGCGCTCGTGGTGACCGAGAACGACAGCAGGGCCGGCAGCCCACCCCCGCCCCCCTTGGCGAACAGGCTGGCGCCCGGCTCCGGCGCCGGCCACTGCCAGAGGGTTCCGACCAGGCACCCGACCCCCAGGCCGCCGAGACCCAGGGCGGCCATCAGCGCCACCGACGCCGGCAGCAGGGACCAGCCGCCGGTCACCGCCAGCGCCACTCCCTCCAGCACCACCAGTACGGGGACGTAGACGGTGAGCGCGGACAGCGTTCGCCCGAGCCGGTCGGACGCCCCGTCCAGCCCGGCGGTCACGTGGGTCCAGACGGCGCTGCCGTCGTAGGACAGGTCGGCCGCGACCCCGGTGCCGATGAACAGTGCGAGCAGGCTCGGCGCCAGCACGGCGACGCCCGCGCCTCCGGACTCCTGCGACCGCGTCACCACCACGATGACCACCGGCGCCATCAGGAAGCCGGCGAGCGCCGCCAGGTAGCGCGGGTCGCGACGCCAGTAGCGCAACGTGCGCAGCGCGACGCCGCCGGCCGGCGTCTGGGGGTACAGCCGTTCGGCCCAGCCGTGCCGGCGAACCCGGCTTGCCGACCCTTCGCCCTGGGTGGGCTCGACCAGCCGGCGGCCGAGGAAGTACGCCCAGGCCAGCGCGAGGACCGCCACCAGGGCCACGGCGAGCACCAGGTGGGTCCCGGCCGTCCACCAGCGGGACCGGGAGACGTCCGCCGGGATCGCCCAGGCCCAGCCGAAGGGCGTCCAGGCTGCGACCGTCGCGGCCGTGGCCAGGGCACCACGCAGCCGTTCGGGGCCGAGGCCGGCCAGCCGCCCGACGGCCTGCCCACCGAGCGCGAACACCGCGCCGACCAGGGCGAACGCTACGAAGGCCAGGTCGCGGAAGCGGCGGGAGGAGAGACTGGCAGCGAACGCCGAGGTCGCCGTCCGGGCCAGCAGCACGCAGGTCGGCACGCCGAGGACGACCGCGACGAGCGCCGCCGCGACCAGCAGCACGCCGCGGCCCCAGGCGAGGACCAGGCCGAGGCCCACCAGCACGGAGGCCACGCCGGGCACGCCGACCAGCGCGGCCACGAGCAGCCCCGGCAGCAGGTCGCGCGCCCGGACCGGCAGCAGCGCGAACTTGGCCGGGTCGACCGTCTCGTCGACCCCGAACACCAGCAGGGACAGCACGAGCCAGCCGAAGGAGAGCCCGCTGAACGCGACGACCGTGACGTCCGCGGTCAGCGCCGTCGAGGTGTAGCGCAGGCCGACCATCCCGGCCAGCGCCGCCACCACGATGCCGACCCCGTACAGGGCCGCCAGCACCAGACCGATCGTCCGCCAGACACTGCGTCGCAGGCTGTTGCGCAGCAGGGTCAGCTTGAGCCGGACGAGGAGCGCAACCACGACAGCCCTCCCTCGGTCGCCGCGTGGAAGCCGACCAGGTCGAGGAAGCGCTGCTGGAGCGTGGACCCGGCCCGGACGTCGTCGGTGGTGCCGGCGGCGAGCACGCGACCGGCCGCGACCACCGCGAGCTCGTCGCAGAGACTCTCGACCAGCTCCATCACGTGGCTGGAGAGCACCACCGTGCCGCCGTCGCGGGTGTAGCCACGCAGGATCGAGCGGATGCCCTCGCCCGAGACGGGGTCGACGGCCTCGAACGGCTCGTCCAGCACCAGCAGCCTCGGCGCGTGGATCAGCGCACAGGCGAGCCCGATCTTCTTCGTCATGCCCGCGGAGTACTCGACCACCAGCGTGTCCCGGTCCTCGCGGAGGCCGAGCGCCTCCAGCAGCTCGGCCGAACGGTGCTCGATCGCCTCCGGCGGCACCCGGCGCAGCCGACCGACGTAGTGCAGCAGCTCACCGCCGCTCAGCCGGTCGAAGAGCCGCAGCCCGTCCGGCAGCACCCCCATCAGGGCCTTCGCGCCGGCCGGGTCGGACCAGACGTCGTGGTCGAGCACCCGGGCCGTCCCAGCGTCCGGGCGCAGCAGACCGGTGGCCATCGAGAGCGTGGTGGTCTTGCCCGCGCCGTTCGGTCCGACCAGGCCGAAGAGGCAGCCCCGCCGGACCTCCAGGTCCAGCCCGTCGACCGCGCGCTTGGGCCCGAACGACTTGGTCAACCCGACCAACGACAACGCCGACGTCACCAGCCAAGTGAAACATCCGACGGGACGGTTCGTGACGGCGCGATCACGCCGCCGCCGAGGCAGGCCGCCGGTCCGGGGCGGGGCCGGTCGGCGTAGCGTGGCTGGACGAGAGCGGCCGACGCCGCGTCAGAAGACGAAGGGACACCCATGGCTGACTACACCCTGCCCGACCTCCCGTACGACTACGCCGCCCTGGAGCCCCACATCTCGGGGCAGATCATGGAGCTGCACCACGACAAGCACCACGCCACCTACGTCAAGGGCGTGAACACCGCGCTCGAGCAGCTGGCCGAGGCCCGGACGGCCAGCTCGTTCGGCAACATCAACAAGCTCGAGAAGGACCTCGCCTTCCACCTGGGCGGCCACATCAACCACTCGGTGTTCTGGCCGAACCTGTCCCCCGACGGCGGGGACAAGCCGGACGGCGAGCTCGGCGCGGCGATCGATGAGTTCTTCGGCAGCTTCGACGCCTTCCGGGCGCAGTTCGAGGCCAACGCGAACGCCATCCAGGGCTCCGGCTGGTCGATGCTGGTCTACGACATCCTCGGGTCCCGGCTCAACGTCGTGCAGCTGTTCGACCAGCAGGGCAACCTGCCGCTCGGCCAGATCCCGATCCTGCTGCTCGACATGTGGGAGCACGCGTTCTACCTGCAGTACAAGAACGTCAAGGCCGACTACGCCAAGGCGTGGTGGAACGTCGTCAACTGGGCCGACGCGCAGCAGCGCTTCGCTGCGGCCAAAGCTCAGACGGCCGGCCTGATCGCCCCCTTCTGAGCGGATCTCCCCGAGAACGACGACTGCGTCGCTCCGCCACCCCGAACCGGGATGGGGAGCGACGCAGTCGTCGTCTCAGAGGCGACCAGACCCGGTCAGGTCCGGGGCCCGGCCTTGAGGCCGAGGATTGCGGCCTCGGCGTTGACCAGGCCGAACCCGTCGACCGCTGAGAACCCGGTCCCGAGCCGGTTCCGGAACGCACCGGTGAAGGTCGTGCCGTCGGCACGGGTCGCGACGAAGACCATGCCCTTGGGCTGGACCTTGCCCGAGGGGATGAAGACCGCACCCCCGAGCTCGTCGGCGCTGTTGCCCTCGTCGGACTGCAGGCGGGTGGTGACCGCGAAGTCACGGTCGATGCCGAACGTGAACGACTGACCCTTCTTCAGCCGCTGGCTGAACGACACCTTGAGGTGCTGGTACTGCCCGGGGAAGGTCCCGCCCGGCTTGGCGTAGGACGCCGTGATCCCCGACTTCTTCACCCCGGCCACCGAGCCCACGGTGAACGGGAACCCCACCGTGCGGTAGGGGGAGACGTCGACGAACGGACGCGGGTCGAAGACGATGCCGGCCGACTTCGTCCCCGTGCCGAGGGCGGTCGGGCTGGCCGTCTCCCCGTAGAAGACCACGGACTTGAGCGCCACCTTGCCGCGGTAGCTCACAGTGAAGAAGTTCGGGTCCGTCATCGAGCCCGGGAAGGCGTCGTTCTCAGGACTCTGAGGACCGCGGGCCGTCACGGTCAACCCCTTCGCCTTGCCCCGCGACGCCGAGGGGTCGAGGTCGTGGGTGAAAGTGCTCCGCTTCAGCTGCCGCCGCAGGTCGGCGGGGCTGATCTTGTGGTTGGTCCGCTGCACGGCCAGCGCGGCGATCCCGGCGGCGTGCGGAGCCGCTGCGCTGGTGCCGAAGAAGTTCGGCTGGCTGTCCGGGTCCAGGGTGGTGTCGGTACCGAAGAAGGTCGTGTTGCCTCCGTCGGTGCTGGCGATCTGCGGGACCTGACGGATCGACGCCGTGGCGTACCGGTTGCCGGCCGAGTCGAACAGCACGGGCAGCCTGCCCCCCGCCGAGGTGAACGACTCCGGCAGGTAGGAGCGGTACGGGTCGTACGCGGCGACCGCCGTCGCACCCTTCGCGGTCGGGTGCCCGATGATCGAAGGGGCGGTGGGGCTGCTGTACTCCGTGAAGTAGGCGTCCGCGTTCACGATGGTCGCCCGCAGCCGCTTGGCCTTCACCGGCCCGGTGCCCGAGCGCGAGATGACCATCTGCACGCCGGGCAGGTCGGGCAGCCCGAAGACCTCCGACGGCCGTCCCGAGAGCGTGTTGAGGTCGGCGACGGACCCGAGGTAGGCACCGTCCAGCCCGAAGAGCAGCACGTTGTAGTCGGTGGTGACCTTCGAGGGGGCCAGGACCGGGCGGACGGAGACGGTGAAGTCGCCGGTGGCGCCGTCGTAGCCGGTCACGGTGATCGTGTAGGGACCGGCCTGGTTGAGCTTGGTCACGAGGACCTCAGGCGAGCTGCCGGTGTCGATGACGCCGAGGTTGGTGCCGTCGGGGGCCGTGACCGACAGGATCAGGTCAGTCGTCCCGCTCGGGATCGCGTCGGTCGTGAACTGCACCGTCTGGCCGACCTGGGCCGGCGTGGCGTTGAAAGTCAACGAGGGGGCGGGGTTGGCGCCGGTGATCTCCCCGGCGCCCGTGAAGTACGGCGTGCCGTAGGTGGCCCCGTTGACGTCGACCGGGTCGTCCCACTGGAAGTCCACCACCCCGCCGCCGGGGCCGATGGCCACGGTCTGGGCCACGTCGGTGCCCGGGCCGGTCTTCATGTCCTGCAGTCCTCCGTCGTACAGCGCGGGGTCGACGTCGGAGAAGTCGAGGTTCGTCCCGCGCAGGGCGGTCGACGCGGGGAGCAGCCGCGCGTTGGACGCCCAGGCACCTGCGTCCTGGTTGTTGCCGGCGGAGGAGAAGTAGTGCACGCCCTGGGCGGCCACGTCGTCGATGGCGTCGGAGAGCACCGAGTCGGAGAACATCGGCTCGTCGAAGTAGGTGACGTCGTCGACGATGACGTCGGCGCGGCACGGGCCGGACTTGTCGGCGAGCCGACGGACGTTGTTGGCGAAGCCCACCAGACCGTTGTCGGCGGTGGCGAAGCACAGCTTCGCGGCCGGAGCGACGTCGTGGATGATCTGCAGCATCCCCCGGCCCTCGTCCTCACCACCGGTGGCTGAGGAGTCATCGACGACGACCACCGGCTGCGGGTACTTCGCGTTGCCCGGGCCCGGCAGGTCGCCGGAGGCGACGTCCTGGGCGGCGTGGATGGTCAGCGGGTCGCCAGCCACCGTGGTGGTCGCGCGGTCGTAGGAGTCCGACAGCACGCCGACGGTGACGCCGCGGCCGTCGATCCCCTTGGCCAGCAGCTTGTCGATCCGCTGGAAGGCGACGCCCTGGCTGGTCGCCGCGCCGACCTCGACCTTCGGCTTCAGCACCTGGACCAGCGTCCCGGTGTTGCGCAGGGCGTTCAGGGCGGTCATCGCCGACAGCGGGGCGAAGCCCTCGAGGGTCCCCCGCTTGGCGTCGACGGCCTTCACCACGAGACCCAGTGCCTGGGCCTGGCGCCGGTAGGCCTTCCGGTCCACCCCGGCCTGCGGGGTGAGGTCGACCAGCACGCGGCCCTTCGCGTCCCGGATCGTCAGCTTCTCCTGGTCGATCGACGGGGCGACCGACCGACGCGACGCGGTGCCGGCCTGGGCGACCAGCCGTCCCAGGCCGTTGCCGAGTCCGGAACGCACGCTGGTCTTGCCGGTTGCCGTCACCGGAGGTTTCGCCTCCGCCCCGGGTGCCGGCACCAGAGCCGCGGCCACCAGCGTCAACGACGCCACGGCGATCGGCAATCTCCACTTACGAACGGCCATTGAGGAACTCCCGAGTCGAGAAGCGCGTTCCGACCCCTCGCGTGGGCCGGTGGGCAAACCGTAGACCCTGCGGGCGAACTTCGCTGGCCGGCCTTCGTCATGGGCCACGACAAGGGGCTAGGACAAGGGGCTAGAACAAGGGGCCGGCGAGCGCTCGAACCGTCTCGATGGTGTCGGCTTCCTCGGCGGCCTTGTCGCCCCGGTAGCGCAGCACCCGGGCGAAGCGCAGCGCCACCCCACCGGGGTAGCGGGTCGAGGCCTGCAGCCCGTCACAGGCGATCTCGACCACCAACGACGGCTCCACGTAGACGGTGCCGGCGGTCCGCCGGACCTCCCGCCGCAGCAGCTGCTCGGTCTGCCAGCCGAGCAGCTCGTCGGTGAGGCCCTTGAACGTCTTGCCGAGCATCACCAGCCCGCCGCCCGTCGGGTCCCGAGCCGCCAGGTGCAGGTTGGAGAGCCAGCCCTGACGGCGGCCGTGCCCCCACTCCGCGGCCGTGACCACGAGGTCGAAGGTGTGTCGGGGCTTCACCTTGACCCAGGCCGCGTCACGGCGCCCGGCCGCGTACGGGGCGTCGAGGTTCTTGACCACGATCCCCTCGAAGCCCCGACCGACCGCATCGGCGAACGCGGACGCCACCTCCTCGGTCGTGTCGCAGCGACGGCGCGGCACCAGCAGCTCCACCGGCAGCAGCTGCTCCATCGCGGTCAGCCGGGCCGTGAGCGGCTCGTCCAGCAGGTCACGGCCGTCGATGTGCAGCAGGTCGAAGACGAACACCCGCAGCGGTGGGGTCGCCGCCGCCTCGTCGGCGCCGCTCATCGTCCGCGACGCCACCACCTGGAAGGCCTCCGGCGCGCCGTCGGGCCGCAGGGCCAGCACCTCGCCGTCGAGCACCACCCGGTCCGTGGCCAGGCTCCGGGCTACGCCGACCACCTCGGGCAGCCGGTCGGTGATGTCGTCCAGGCTGCGGGTGAAGACCCGGACCTGGTCGCCGTCGCGGTGCACCTGGACCCGCACCCCGTCGAGCTTGGCGTCGACGAGGGCGGGCAGGCCGGTCCGCTCGGCGGCGGCGGCCGGGTCGGACGCGCTGGCCGCCAGCATCGGCTGAACCCCGACACCCACCCGGAGCCCGATCTGCTGCAGCGCCGCCAGCCCGCCGGCCTGCAGAGCCACCGCCGCCGCCGGCGTCGACGAGCTGAGCATCGCGGCCCGGCGGACGGCGGCGACCGGAACCCCGTACGCCGCGGCCAGCCCCTCCTGGACCTGCGACTCGAGCGCGCCCTGGCGCAGGTCCCCGAGCACCAGCCCCCGCAGGAACGCCTGCTCGTCCGCGGTGGCGCGCGCGAACAGCGCCTGGACACCGGCGGCGCGGAGACCGCTCGATCCCGGACCGGAAAGCTCGGCGAGCGCGGCGAAGGCCTCGTCCACCTCGGCCACGGTGAGGGCGGCTTCCGGTGCCGCCGGCGGCAGCTGCTGCAGGAGACGCCAGCCGACGCCGGTCCGGCGCTGGCGCAGGCTGCCGGAGAGATAGCTGACCACGGTCTCCACCTCGGCCGCGTCGGCGTCGCGGAGGACTGCCGCGATGAGGTCCCGCTTGGCCAGCCGGGACCGGGTGGCGCTGAGGGCCGTCCACGTCGAGGTCAACCGGTTGAGCTGCACCCGTCCATTCTCGGCGGCCCACGGCCTTCTGCGCTACGCTCCGTAAGAGCGCTCCCACGACGACGTCTTCACTCCTGAAAACGTCCCGGGTGGGCGTTGCCCATTGACACCGAACCGGTTAAGTGATGGGTTGACCTGGAACGTTCGACGAAGAGCGAGGAACGAGGCCATGCAGGTGATCGGGGTAGAGGTGCGCCTAGGCCGCCACGCCCTCGGCTGTCCACCCAGCCGCACGAGCCGCGTCGCCCCGCCGTCGACTTCCGGCACCGAGGTGAGCCGATAGACGTCCCGCTCGAGGCACCGCGACCGACCCGGCCCCGGCTGCGCCAGACCGCCAGCCGCCAGATCTCGGCCACTCGTCCCCCTGACCACCGATCCACCCGCACGACCGGCACGTCCCACCGCACTTCCCGACTTGCAACGAAGCCATCCTCAGGAAGGATCTCGATGACCAACCCCGAGCTCGACCCCGCAGGCCCTCTCGACGACATCCAGCCCACCGCGACGTGGACGAGCAGCCGGCGACGGTTCCTCTCCCTGGCCGGCCTGGCCGTCGGCGGCAGCATCATCGGCCTCGGCGCCACCGGCTGTGGCACCGCGCAGACCGGCAGCAGCGCCGGCACTGGAGGAGCCAAGGGCCGCCCCGGCGCCTCGGGCGACACCTTCTTCGTCGCCGGCTTCCAGTGGGGGCCGCCCACCAACTTCAACCCGGTCGGTGCCACCCCGCAGTGGCCCACCGCCTCGCGCCAGAGCCAGTTCATCTACGAGACCCTGCTGCGCTTCAACCTGATCGACGGCTCGCTCTCCCCCGGCCTCGGCAAGGAGCTGCAGGAGACCGACGACCAGACCCTCACCGTCGCGCTGCAGGACGGCACGAAGTGGTCCGACGGGACCGAGCTCACCGCCGACGACGTGGTCTACAGCTTCGAGCTGGGCAAGCCGGGCAACGTCAGCACCAACTACTCCAGTGTCTGGACCTACCTGGACTCGGTCACCGCCAAGGACGCGCGGACGGTGGAGTTCAAGCTCAAGGCCAAGCCGTACAACCCCGGCTCGGTCAAGGACGCCATCGCGAACGTCTACATCATCCCGAAGGCGGTCTGGAGCGCGATCGGCAACGACAAGATCACGGCCGAGACCAACCTCAAGCCCATCGGCAGCGGCCCGTACCTGATGGACAAGGCCGACCAGACCCAGGTGGCGCTGAAGCGGAACGACGACTACTGGGGCAAGACGGCCTTCGGCACGCCGGCGCCGCTGGCGATCGTGCACCCGATCTTCAAGAGCAACAACGACGGTGACCTCAAGCTGGCCAGCGGCGAGATCGACGCCAGCCAGCAGTTCACCGCCCAGATCTGGAAGATGTGGGAGGACCAGAAGAAGCCGGTCTCCACCTGGCTCAAGGACAAGCCGTACTACCTGCCCGGCAACCTGCCCCTGTTGATCTTCAACATCAACCGCAAGGGCCTGGACAACGTGCTGGTCCGGCAGGCGATCGCCTACTCGATCGACTACCCGAACATCGCGGCGACGGCCATGTCGAGCTACTCCGACCCGGCCAACGCCAGCCTCATCGTGCCCACGGGCTATGAGAGCAAGTTCTACGACGCCGCCGGGGTGAAGGCCGACGGCTGGACGTTCGACGCCGACAAGGCCGTGCAGATCCTCGAGGGCGACCTCAAGGCCAAGAAGGGCTCCGACGGCATCTATGTGCTGCCCGACGGCACCAAGCTGGGCGGCTGGGAGCTGATCACCCCGACCGGCTGGACGGACTGGAACACCGCCTGCGAGATCGTGGCCAAGTCGGCCAAGGCGATCGGCATCGGGATCGAGACCAAGTTCCCGCAGGCCCCGACGATGCAGAAGTCCATGCAGAACGCCGACTTCGACCTCTGCATGTACTCCTACACCGGCGTCACCGCCGCCAGCCCGTGGGTGCGCTTCCGCGACGCCATGGACAACCGTGGGGTGCCCGAGGCCGGCAAGACCGCCTTCTTCAACTACAACCGGTTCTCCCACCCCGACGTGCCTGGCCTGCTCGACGCTGCGGCGGCGGCGAAGTCCGACGCCGACGCGAAGTCGGCCTACACGGCCCTGGACAAGATCTACCGCGAGCAGATCCCCGTCGTGCCCCTGATGTACCGCCCGCTGGAGTTCTACGAGTTCAACGAGACCAACTGGACGGGCTTCCCGACCTCGGAAAACCCGTACGCGCCGCCGATGTGGCAGGGCGCGGGTATCAACTGGATGTTCAAGATCAAGAAGGTCGGGGCCTAGGGCCGGACGGGTAGACCGCGAGGGTGCGAGAGGAATAGCTGATCATGGGACTGTCCCGCTATCTCGGACGACGACTGCTGTGGTTCCTCGGCACCCTCGTGGTGGCGTTGCTGCTGAACTTCTTCCTGCCCCGGCTGATCCCGGGCAACCCGGTGGACTCGATCGTGTCCAACCTGTCCAAGGGTGGCGGGGTCGGCGGGGAGGACCTGAAGGTCATCTACGAGAACTACAACCGAGAGTTCGGCCTGGACAAGCCGCTCTGGGAGCAGTTCTTCATCTACCTCGGCCAGCTGGCGCACGGGAACTTCGGGACCTCGTTCGCCCAGTACCCGGCGTCGGTCAACGGGCTGATCGCCCAGTCGCTGCCCTGGAGCATCGTGCTCCAGGTGCCGGCGATCCTGATCGGCTGGATCGTCGGCAACATCCTCGGGGCGATGGCGGCCTTCCGCGGCGGCTGGTTCGACCGCGGCGCCTTCGTGACGTCGTTGTTCGCGACCTCGATTCCCTACTACTGCCTGGCGATCCTGCTGCTGTTCATCGTTGGGGTGAAGCTCGGCATCCTGCCGATCGGCGGGGCGTACTCGTTCGGGTTGTCACCGGAGTTCAGTGCCGCGTTCTTCGGTGACGCCATCACCTACTTCTGGTTACCGTTCTGGTCACTGGTGCTGGTGTTCATCGGGGGGCAGGCTGTGGGCATGAGGTCGATGGCGATCTATGAGCTCGGCGCGGACTACGTCAACTACGGCCGCGGTCTGGGCCTGAGCGACAACCGGATCACCCGGTACGTGTTCCGTAACGCGATGCTGCCGCAGATCACCGGCCTGGCGCTGTCGATCAGTGGCCTGGTCGGTGGTGCGCTGGTCACCGAGCTCGTGTTCTCCTACCCCGGCGTCGGAACCCTCCTCTTCAACGCGATCAGCCAGGTGGACTACCCGGTGATCTCCGCCGTCACCTTGATCATCACGCTGGCGGTGCTGCTGGCGAACTTCGCCGTCGACATCGTCAACGGCCTGATCGACCCCCGGATCCGGGCTGCACAGAGTGGAGAGCGCTGATGAAGACGGTCAACCTGACCCCCCGGTTCTGGGTGGCCGCCAGTCTGGTGATCCTCACCCTGGTGGTCGGCCTGATCGGGCCGTTCGTGGTCCGCACCGACCCCGACTCGGTGATCGGCGGCCTCTACGACAAGCCCGCCGGCACCCTGCGGATGCTGCTCGGCACCGACAACGAGGGCCAGAGCGTGCTGGCCAACCTGGTCTACGGGACGCGCACCTCGCTGCTGGTGGGCCTGGTGGCCGGCCTCATCGCCAGCGCGATCGGGCTGACGCTCGGGCTGATCGCCGGCTACCAGGGCGGCTGGCTCGACGATGTGATCTCGGGTCTCACCAACGTCGCGCTGGCCATCCCCTCGATCGTGCTGGTCATCCTGCTGGGCATCGCCTTGAACGACCGCAGCTCGCTCTCCCTCGCACTGATCATCGGGGTCACATCGTGGCCGTGGATGGCCCGTGCGGTCCGGGCTCAGTCGACGTCCATCCGCTCCCGTGAGCACATCGACGTCGCCCGGCTCTCCGGCGCGTCCTGGATCTCGATCCTGACCCGCGACGTGCTGCCCTACCTGCTCAGCTACGTCGTGATGGCGTTCGTGCTGCAGGTCTCGGGCGCGATCCTGGCCGAGGCGGCGCTGAGCCTGCTGGGCCTCGGGCCGTCCGGCACCACCAGCCTTGGCGTGATGCTCTACTGGGCCCTGCAGTGGGGCTCGATCCGCACCGGCGCATGGTGGGCCTTCCTGCCGCCGACGGTGATGCTGACCCTGATCGCCTTCTCGCTGCTGCTGCTGCAGTCCAGCCTGGACGAGGTCTTCAACCCGCGGCTGCGTCGCGGCAAGCTCGCGAAGAAGGCCAAGGGCGGGGTCGCCGAGGTACCGGCGGCGGCGCCGACCCCGATCGGCGCGACCGGCATCATCGAGACTCCCGTTCCTGTGACCGCTGGAGGTAACTGATGGCCCGGCTGCTCAACGCCGAGAACCTGCGGGCGGCCTACCGCACGCCCGATGGCCGTCAGGTCTTCGCCGTCGACGACGTCAGCGTCTACATCGACGAGGGCGAGGTGCTGGGGGTGGCCGGTGAGTCCGGCTGCGGCAAGTCGACGCTCGGGGCGATCCTGTCCCTGACCACGCGGCCCCCGCTCTACGTGGAGAGCGGCACGCTGGAGATCGACGGCAAGCGGCAGGAGCTGGGCGCGCGCAGCAAGATCCCGCGTACCTGGCGGGGCTCGGTGGTCTCGCTGCTGCCCCAGGGTGCGATGAACTCCATCAGCCCCACGCAGCGGGTCCGCGACCTCGTCGTCGACGTGGTCCGGGCGCACGACCGCAGCGTCAAGCCCGACGAGGCCTTGGACCGGGCGCGCGACCGGCTGCGGTCGCTCGACCTGCCGGTCCGCGTCCTGGACTCCTACCCCCACCAGCTCTCGGGCGGGATGAAGCAGCGGACGGTGACCATCATCTCCACGCTGCTGAACCCGCGGCTGCTGATCGCCGACGAGCCGACCTCGGCCCTGGACGTGTCGTCGCAGAAGGCGCTGATCGACATGCTGCTGCAGATGCTGGACCAGCAGATCATGTCCGGCGTCGTCTTCGTCACCCACGACCTACCGGTCCTGCGGACCGTCAGCAACCGGATCGCGGTCATGTACGCCGGCAAGATCGTCGAGGTCGGCGACGCCGAGGAGATCACCGAGCGGCCGCGGCACCCCTACGCCGCCGCCCTGCTCAGCGCCGTGCTGGTGCCCGAGCCGCGCTACCGCTCGATGAGGGTCTACGGCATCCCGGGCGCACCGCCGAACCTGGCGAACCCGCCGTCGGGCTGCCGGTTCCACCCCCGTTGCGGTGTGGCCTACCCGGAGTGCAGCGAAGATGAGCCGCCGCACGTCGGCGACGAGCTGCGCTACTCGAAGTGCTTCTGGGCGAAGAAGCACCCCGGGGAGTCGGTGCCCATCAGCGCGGTCACGTCCGAGACGCTGGCGGGCGCGGACCCCGTGGTGGTCTCGGAGAACGCGGAGGTGCCGGCATGAGCGACGTCCTGGTGGCCTCCAACGTGTCCAAGACCTTCGGCCACGGCAAGAACGTGGTCGAGGCGGTCAAGGACGTGTCCTTCACGCTGGCCGAGAACGAGGTCGTGACCGTCGTCGGGGAGAGCGGGTCGGGCAAGTCGACCCTCGCCCGGATGGTGCTCGGCCTGATGCCGATCACCTCGGGCTCGCTGACCTTCCGCGGCGACGACGTCTCCAAGATGGGTTCGCGGGCCAGGACGACCTACTGGAAGGACGTCCAGGCGGTCTTCCAGGACCCGTTCTCGGCCTTCAACCAGTTCTTCACCGTGCGCCGGCTCCTCGGCCGCTCGATGCGGCTGCTGGACGAGAAGGTCGGGCAGGAACGGCTCGAGGAGTCCCTGGGATACGTCGGCCTCAACGCGCGGGACGTGCTGGACCGGTTCCCCCACGAGCTGTCGGGCGGTCAGCGGCAGCGGGTGATGATCGCCCGGGCGCTGATGATGCGACCCAAGCTGCTGGTGGCCGACGAGGCGACCTCGATGCTGGACGCCTCGCTGCGGGTCAACGTGCTGAACGTGCTCACCGACCTGCGCGACCAGCTGGGTATGACCGTGCTGTTCATCACCCACGACATCGGCCAGGCCTGCTACGTGGCCGACCGGGTGCTGGTGATGGAGCACGGTGTGATGGTGGAGCAGGGCCAGGCCGAGGACGTCATCTTCCGGCCACAGCACGAGTACACCCAGCGGTTGCTGAGTGACGTGCCGAAGCTGCACGAAAGCGCCTGACTCCCTAGACCGCCTGAGCCACCCGTCCTCTGGCCTCGAGGAACGGGTGGCTCAGGCACCTCAGCCGGCCTACCCCACCGCCACCGGTGTCGGGACGGCCGGCGCCTCGGCGGGCTGGTCCGCGCGCGGCCGGCGCAGGGCCAGCACCAACAGCATGACGGCGGCCAGCGCCCCGAGCAGCGCGACGGCGGCGGCCGTCCCCAGCGACATCAGGTCGGTGCTCCAGAGATAGGTGATGTAGGTCGAGACCGACGCGGCCTGGATGGCGACCGCGGGCAGCACGTACCGGCGGTCGACGAAGCACGCGACGACCAGCAGCACCTCGGCCAGGTAGAAGTAGCGCTCGTGCATCTGCGGCAGCAGCAGAGGGACCAGCAGGGTCGCGGTCGCGCCCAGCAGCACGGTCTGGCCGTTGGTGAGCGGCAGCCGACGACGCAGCAGCCAGACGCCGAAGCCCAGGACCACCGCGGCGGCCAGCGCCAGCCCGACGTACTTCCAGACGGTGCCTGCGTCCGAGGGCAGCCAGGCGTACCAGGTGGGGGCGTTCCGGGTCAGGGTGCCCGTCGACGTGCCGCCCCCGCCGCCGGTGCCGAAGCCGCCGGTGCCACCGCCGCCGAAGCCGCCCCGGCCACCGGTGGTCCCTCCCCCACCGAAGCCACCCCGACCCGCACCACCGACGGCTCGCGCTCCGGCACCGGCCGCGCCACCGGTGTCGCTGACCTGAGCCGGGTAGACCGCCAGCTGGCTGGCCAGGCTGCGCCCCGCGACCAGCGCCGGTACGAGGGCGGCGAAGAACGCGGCGGGCACGGCCACCAGGGCGAGCAACCGTTGCCGGTTCAGCAGCAGTACCACGACCAGCACGGGCAGGAAGAAGACCGCCTGCAGCTTGAACGCGAACGCGAGCCCGAACAGGACGCAGGCCAGCCAGGGGCGCCGGCGCAGCAGAAAGTACAGGCTGCCGACGCAGCAGGCCGCGTAGAGGGAGTCGCACTGGGCCCACGCGCTGCTGTTCAACACCACCGTCGGGAGCAGCAGGACCACGGAGGTGGCCAGGACCGGCGCCCAGCGGCTGCCCGGCCGGAGCTGACGGACGGTCGCGTGGACGAAGCCGGCGAGCAGCAGGTCGCCCAGCACCGACAGCGTCTTGACCGCCACCAGCGGCGTCACCGGCACGTGGGTCATCAGCCACAGCAGCACCAGGTACGGCGTGTTGTAGTTCGAGAAGTCCCCCGCCAGGGCGGAGAACCCGCCCGACAGCTGCTCGTACCAGGGCAGCAGGAAGGAGCGGTAGTCACCGGACTGGACGTCGTAGAGCTGCCAACGCAGCACCAGGGCGGCCAGGACGACGAGCCCCAGGGTCAGCCGTGGCCACGACCACAGGGAACGGGCCCGGACGGGCAGGGCTGACGGCACGAGAGTTCCTCCGAAGATCGACGGTGTCCCCCCACCCTCGGGCACCCGGCTGTCGCCTTCCTGTGCACCCGCTGTCCGGCACCATCGGACTCTGGGCGACCGTTCACAGTTCATCCGATCGTGAATACACCGATACCTGTATGGTCGGGGCGTGCAGATCGCGACCCCGACCGATGCGCTCGCCCGCTTCGGCCACGCCCTCTCCGACCCCACCCGGGCCCGGGTGCTGATGACCCTCCGGGACGGACCGGCCTACCCGGCGGACCTGGCCGACCAGGTGGGGGTGAGCCGGCAGGCGATGTCGAACCACCTGGGCTGCCTACGGGGCTGCGGCCGCGTCGTCGCCGTTCCGGAGGGCCGCCGAACCCGCTACGAGCTGACCGACCCGCGACTTCGCCACGCCCTGGCTGACCTGCTGGAGCTCGTGCTGGTCGTCGACCCGGGCTGCTGCGGCGGTGTGGGGAACGAGCACACCGCCGCGGCGACCACGCCCGGGACGCGGGTGCCAGTATGACGTCGCTCGAGATGGGGCCGGCTCCGGCACGCCGCGCCGTCCTGGCTCACCGGATCCGGTGGTTCGTAGCCGCCACCATCGGGTACAACGTCGTCGAGGCCGTGGTCGCCCTCGCCGCCGGCCGCCAGGCGTCCTCGAGCGCGCTGGTCGGGTTCGGCCTCGACTCCGTCATCGAGGTCGCGTCCGCCGCGGCCGTGGCCTGGCAGTTCTCGGGCCGGGACCCCGAAGCGCGCGAGAAGAAGGCGCTACGGGTGACTGCCTGCTCGTTCTTCGCCCTGGCCGTCTTCGTCACCGCCGATGCCGTCAGGTCACTGGTCGGAGCAGGCTCTGCCGAGCACTCCACCGCCGGCCTCGTGCTGGCAGCGGTCAGCCTCGGGGTCATGCCGCTGCTCTCCTACGGCCAGCGACGCGCCGGCCGTGAGCTCGGGTCCCGGTCCGCGGTCGCCGACTCCACGCAGACCCTGCTCTGCACCTACCTGTCCGCGGTGCTGCTCATCGGCCTGGCCCTGAACAGCGTGTTCGGCTGGTCCTGGGCCGACCCGGTCGCCGGCCTGGTCATTGCGGCCGTCGCCGTCCGCGAAGGCGTCCAGACCTGGCAGGGCGACGCCTGCTGCACCCCGGCCACCGCCCTGCCCCCGTCAGACGGCGGCGGGCGTGGGCTCGATACCGGCTGCGCGGCCGCGTGCTGCGCGCCGGCCTCCAGCCGGTAGTCCGCCACCAGCCGGCCGGCATGACGCGAAGCACCCGGGCACGAACACTCCGACCTGGCCCCGTCCTCGCCCCGGCAGTCGTCTGGTCCCCACGTGGCTTCCTCGACCCGACGCCAGGTGGGTCTCGACCTCTCCTCGTCCCGGGTAGCGTGAGCCAGCGTGCGTCGGTTCGCGGTCCTGGGGTTCGTCGTCGCCGTGCTCCTCGGCCTCGCCTCGCGAACGCTCGGGCCGACCGGCTTCTCCCTGTGGGACAAGAGCTTCGGTGACGCCGACTACACCGTCATGTTCGGGTTCGTGCTCCTCGCGCTGTGGCCGGCCCTGTCCGCGCTCGCCGTCGGTCTCGGGGCGTTCGCCATCTGCCTCGCCCTCGAGGTGTTCCAGCTCACCGGTCTACCGCTGCGCGCGCCGCAGCCCCTGAGGTTCCTGCTGGGCGGCTCCTTCGCCTGGGCGGACGTCTTCTGCTACGCGGTCGGGGCGCTCGCGGTGAGCCTCGTCGTGCACCTGCGGGACCGCCGCAGCCCCGCCAGTCCTCGGCGGTGATGTCTCGTCGCCCGTGCGGCCGTTCGGCCGTCCTGCGCCCCGCCCACCGGGCGTACCAGGGCCGGCGGGGCGCACGAACCAGTTGACCTGGCCCTCGGGTGAGGCGCCGTGGGCCGGACACCGCGGCAGCGGTTCAGCCGGGACGTTCGGCTGCGTCGATCGTCTGGCTGAGCAGCATCGCGATGGTCATGGGTCCGACGCCTCCGGGAACGGGGGTCAGCAGCCGGGCCTGGCCGGCAGCCGCGGCCTGCTCGACGTTGGCGGTGGCGACGAGCTGCGCCAGACCGCGGGTGCGGAAGTGGCAGATCGTCACGGTGGCGTCGCGACCGAGGAGCAGCATGGCCACCGGCTTGCCCAGGATCGCGCTGCGTCCGACCACGACGGCGTGCTGGCCGGTGAGTGGAACTTGGTTAGGTGTGCGAGGCCGGGTCGTCCCCGACCAACACGGTCGCCAGCGCGGGGGCCCGACCGCGTCGACGCTCGAACTCGGCCGCCCGGGTAGCGGCCGTCTCGAGGACCTGCTGGGCTACAGCGTCCCCGTCCATCAGCTCTGCTGGCATGCGCGCTCCTGGCTTCGAGGAGCACCCAGGCGGACGACGCTCGCCGTGACGCTTCCCGGTGGCGACCACCCTCGCCAGTCGCAGAAGAAGGGTATGCCGGACCGGCAGCCGAGGCCGAGTCGGGACCTGGGTCGGCGGACCGGCCGGGTCGAGGACTCGTACGCCTTCGCCTCTGCACCCACCAGCTCGGCTTCGTCCTCGAGTCCCCGCAAGTCTGACCCCGGCCATCTGCCATGAATGAGTGGGATGAGATGGCTGAGGTGGCTGAGGTCACCTCACAGCCCTACGCCCAGTTTCATCCTGCGCCAGAGTGTGTGTGGTCGTCCTCCGGGGTGTGGGGTGACCGTCTGGGTCTGCCCAGGACAGCAGGCGCGGACGAAAGGCGTGGCCGGGGCGCGGGGCCGAGCGGCAGCCCTGGGGAGCGGGTCCAGCCGGTCTCGTAGAAGGCGTCGCGAAGCTCGGCGTCGACGGGCACCGGCCCGGCTCCACATTGGCGCAGCACCAGGTCGCAGGTCCCCAGCCTCACCGGAACGCCGGCGGTTTCCCGGCGGCGAGCAGGGTGGGCAGCCAGCGGTGGTAGGCCGGGTGGGAGAGCCGCAGTCCCGGGAGCGCCTCAGCCGGGAACCACCCGAGGTCGTCGTGCTCGTCCGGAGCGGCGTTCGTGGGCTGCCCCGCCCAGGCGGTGACTAGGAAGGCATGAGGCACCAGGACGGGATCGCTCAGGTCCAGGTCGAGACGGTGCATCCGCACGACGTCGACCGCGACCTCTTCGCGGCACTCACGCCTGACCGCCTGCTCGGGCGACTCACCGATCTCGACGTGTCCGCCGATCAGGTCCCAGCAGTCGGGGTACCAGCGCCGTGCGGGATGTCGGTGACCCAGCAACAGCGTGCCGTTGCGGACCAACGCCGCTAGGGCGATCTCGACCGTCACTCTCGCCACCTCCGCCCGGCACGGTAGCCCCTTCGACACGGCCAGGCTTGCGAGAGGCGGGCCGCACACCCCCCGCCCCGCGGGACGGTGGCGGTCATGGAGGAACGGGGCGATCGACCCGCAGCACCTCGGGCTTGTACCAGGCGGCGTACAGGCCGAAGGCGAGGGCCCGGCCGGTACTCATCTCCTGGCTGTGCACGCTCGGGTTGCCGGGGTCGAGCACGCCCTGGCGGAGGCCCGGCAGGTCGAGGAACTGCTGGGCGGCCGGCGACGCCTCCACCACTTCCAGCAGCCCGAGCAACGACGCCGAACGTCCGGCCAGCCACTGGCCGCGGTCCATGGCCTGGCCGCCACGGGGGTCGGCGAGCGGGGGGTCTTGCCGGACCGACAGGGTTACCGCACGGGCGGCGCGGGTCAGCGCGGGTAGTTCTCCGGACGCGGGGTGAAGATCAGGTTCTGGCCGACGACGGTACGGGGGCGCTGCAGCGCGTGCAGGATCTCGGCGGCCACATCGTCCGGCTGCATCATCCGTTCCGCCGGGATGTGCCACTGCTCCATCATCGGCGTGTCCATGGCGGCCGGCATGATGCCCTGGATCCGGCACGGGTGCGAGAACTCCCGCACCTCGGTCTGGAAGATCTCGGTGGCCTTGGTGAAGGCGGCCTTGGAGCTGTTGTAGGCCACCGCCCCGCTGCCGACGGTGACCGCGGAGATGGAGAGGACGTTGAAGATCTCGGCCTCCCGCTCACCGCCGTGGACCTCCAGGTAACCGTTGAGAAACTCCTTCATCAAGAAGACCGGGCCGTGACAGTTCACCGCGAAGACCTGCGCGTACGCCGCCTCGTCCACGTCCACCAGGTAGCCGGGCCGGTCGATGCCGGCCACGTTGACCAGGATGTCGAAGTCCTCGCCGTGCGCGGCGAAGAGCTCGGCCATCGCCGCGGCCCGGTGACCCGCGTCGGTCACGTCGAAGGGACGGACCTCCCCGGACCCACCGGAGGCCTGCACCTGGGTGAGCGTGGCCTCGGCTCCTGCTGGGTCGATGTCGGCGACCACGACGTGAGCGCCGGCAGCCGCCAGTGCCGCGCAGGTCGCTCGACCCAGCCCGCTCGCCCCGCCGGTCACGAACGCCACCCGACCCTGCACTGCTGGCACGACACACCCCTCGCTCGACTCGTCACGCTCCACCGCTCAGCCACACCCACTACCCAGCCGGCGGGCGCTCACGCGAGAGACGCCCCGGGGCGGCAGCCGACCGCGGCGGTGGACGAGGGCGGTGAGAGTCAGCTTCGGGCGCGGACGATCCCGAGCCGGTCACCGCCGAGGTCGGGGAAGACCCCGCCGGCCGCGACCCCGCTGCGCTTCTCGACCACTTCGGCCAGGACCGTCCGGATGTCGGTGGTGCCGGCCAGGTCGCCCTGGTCGAGGTCGGCCGGGGCCAGGCCGGGCCAGCGGCCGTGCACGCGGCCGCCGACCACGCCGCCGCCGAGCACCAGGCAGGCGTTGCCGTGGCCGTGGTCCAGGCCGCCGGAGCCGTTCTCGCCCACCCGCCGGCCGAACTCGCTCATGGTCACCAGGGTGACGTCGGCGAACCGGTCGCCGAGGTCGGTGGCGAAGGCCGCCAGGGCGCTGCCGAGGACGGTGAGCTGGTCGAACATCCAGCCGCGATCGCTCCTGCCCAGGCCGACGTGCATGTCCCAGTCGCCCAGGTCCACCGTCGCCGCCCGGACGCCGACGCCGGCCTTGACCAGCCGCGCGATCTCGCGGAGGCCGGTGCCGAGGCTGCCGGCTGGATAGGTCGCCCCGGTCGCCGGGGTGTAGCCGGCCCGCTCGAGGGTCCGCGTGGTGCGCGTGGCCGCGAGGGTGGCCAGGGCGGGGGCCTTGAGGACGGCGGGGGCCCGGGCGTAGAGGGCCCTCATGGCGGCCGCCAACCGTTCCTGCTCCCCCGGCAGGTCTGCGGCGATCAGGCTGAAGGAGTCGATGTCGGACATCACGACCTCCGGCACCGGTCCCCGCATCGACGACGGCGCCTCCCCCGAGCTCAAGGCGACGGCCGCGAAGTCGTTCCGGGGGCTGGTCAGGCCGACCATCCGGTCGATCCAACCCGTGCGCAGCGACGAGCCCGGCGCCGCGTTCTCCATCTCCTCCATCGCCTGGAAGTGCGAGCGCGTCCGGCTCACCTGACCGACCGCGTGCACCACGGCGAGCGAGCCGGCCCGGTAGAACGGCATCAGGGGAGCCAGCGCCGGGTGCAGGCCGAACATCGAGTCCAGGGGCAACGCCCGCGAGCTGGGGACGGCGATCGAGGGCCGGGCAGCGGCGTACGCCGGGTCACCCACGGGCGCGACGGCGGACAGCCCGTCGAAGCCGCCACGGAGGCTCAGGACCACCAGCGTGTCACCGGTGTAGCCCGGCTCGGCGAAGGCGACCTGGGTGGAGGTGCCGGCGATGTCGAGGCTAGTGACCAGTCCGGCCGCCCCGGCCGCGCCGATCGAGGCGAGGAACCGACGCCGGCTGAGCAGGCTGGCGCGCTCCCCCTCGGCGCAGCCGCACGGGCGGGTGGCGCTCGGACCACCAGTGGCAGGGGCGGGCGGGGTGAGCACGGCGGTCATGGGCGTCCTTCAGCGGATGGCGAAGTTGGGCGAGCTCAGGACCAGGGCGGCGACGTGGCCCAGCCGCCAGCCCAGGGCAGGGTCGGCGGGCCGCAGGACGTCACCGGGCTGGTGCTGCAGGAAGGTGCAGACCGCGGTCCGTTGCGCCGAGGTCAGGGTGAGGAGGAAGCGGTGGGCGAGCACGTCGACCAGGGCGCCGTAGGTCGTCGGCAGCTTCTTCGGCATCAGCTGCTGGGGCGTGAGGCGCGGGATGGCCGCGGCCGACCCACCCTTGGCCGCGCCGTCGTGGAAGTTCCACCGGCGCAACGTGGTCGAGGTGGTGGCCCAGGCCTCCGCGACGTCGGGGTAGCCGTTGGGCGCCGGCCACCCCATCGGAGCCTGGCCCATGAGGCGCAGGCACGACCGGAGCGCAGCCAGACCGGGCAGGGCGGCGGCGGTGGGCCGCGCGCCGAGCAACCGCAGGGTGGCGATTGCGTCCTCGTACGGCGTGCGGATCTTCTGCCCGACCGAGGCCCGGAACTCCGCGGACGTGAGCAGTGCCCTCAGGACCGGGACCGTTGCCGTGTCGTGGGCCTGGTAGACCTTGGCCAGCCTGGTCACGAGCGCGGCCGGAGGCTGGTCGGAGACGAAACGGACCGCCAGCTTGGTGGCGATCCGTCGGGCGGTGGCCGGGTGCCGCGCGAGGTAGCCGAGCAGGGACAGGGCGACCTGCTCGCCGCCGGCCGCGGTGGCGTTGGGGTGCGACCAGCCCAGGACGCGGACGGGTCCCACCCCGTGCAGCTCGGGCCGGAAGGCGTACTCCCCGTCGGCGTCCACGGTCAACCCGGTCAGGGCTCGTGCCGCGTCCGCGACGTCGGCCTCGGTGTAGCGGCCCCACCCGACGGTGTGCAGCTCGAGCATCTCCCGGGCGTGGTTCTCGTTCGGTGCCGCGGCGGTGCTGCTGGCCAGGTCCAGGACCCGCAGCAGTGCAGGGTGCCGGACGGCCGCGGCCAGCATCGCGCTGTACCGGCCGAAGGCGTACCGGCGGATCACCTCCGACTGGTACAGGTGCCCGTTGTCCCAGACCTCCGAGCTGGGCACGGGCACCACCAGATGGTTGGTCCAGAAGTCGACCGTCAGCTCGAACAGCTGCCGCTGGGACCACAGCGCTCGGGCCAGGTGCCGCTCGACGGTGCCGTTCATGAAGGCGTAGCGACCCGAGGGCGGGATGGCCGCCCGCACCTGGCTCGGCCGCCAGGTCTGCCCGGTCCAGCTGGGCATCAGCGTGTCGACGGCCCGGTCGGGGATGGAGGTCGGGTGCAGCTGGGCCTCGAGCCACGCCTTCGCGCCCTGGGCCCGGGCCTTGGCGAGCAGGGCAGGCGTGGGCCCGTAGGTCGCGCGGCGCAGCAGGTGCAGGACCGGGTCGGTGCTGGCGGCGTCAGCCTCGTCGGGGCTGCTCGCGAGGGCCGTGGCCCCCACCGCGGTGGCGGCAAGGCCCACCACCAGGGAGCGGCGGCTCGGCACCGGCGCGCCGTCTGGCCGGGTCAGGTCTGGCCGGGTCAGGTCTGGCCGGGTGGGCTCGGGGCCGGCCGAGGCGTCGAGCCCGACCGTGCCGGACGCGGCGGGACCGGGCGACATCGCTTCCTCTCTCGGCCGCCTCGTCACATTCCTCGAGCTCGGAGGACCGGCAGCGCGACGGTGGTCGCCCCGACGACCCGTCGCCCTCGACCCTAGGACCAGGCCAACGCTCAGGGCAGAGGCCTCGGACCCGGGCCCAAGGTCACGACAGCGCCGGCAGCCAAAAACAGACACCTTCCGTCTGTTTCCGGATGGTGGGCTCGCGGCAAGTGCGCAAGGCTCCTCGGGTGAGCGAGGCGCTGAGGCAACCGCAGCAGGAGCGCAGCCACGCCACCCTCGCCCGGATCGAGCAGGCCGCCTTCGCCCTGCTCGCCTCAGGCGGGTGGGACGCCGTCACCGTCAACGGCATCGGCCGACTGGTTGGGGTCTCCCGTGGCGCCTTCTACTCCCGCTTCCCGAGCCGGGAGGCGCTGCTGGACTTCGTCCGCGAGCGTTACCACGAGGCGCTCAACGAGGCCGAGCAGTCGGCGTTCGCCCTGGTCGACCCGCAGGCCACGCGCGACCTCGCCGTCGTCGTGACCGACGCGGTGACGGCGGTCGCGGTCGTGGTCGAGCGCTTCGGACCGATCATGATGCACCTGCGTGACAACCCGGCAGAGCGCAGGAGCAGCGGCTTGGCCCGTTCGATCCTGTTCGAGCGCTACCGGCGCGTGGTGCTGGCCGCGGCCGACCAGATCACCCACCCCGACAGCGAGCTCGCCGTCGCCGTCACCTTCCGGGTGGTCTTCGAGACCCTCGCCTTCAGCGTCCACGACCCGCTCAGCGTCCCGCTACCGCTGCGGCACACGCCCGACCAGCACCGGGCGGAGCTCGCGTCGATGGTGCTGGCCTACCTGACCACGACCCCGCCGACGAGAGGCACGCCATGACCATGCCCAGCACCCAGCACACGCCCACTCCCCAGCTCCCGACGTCGGAGAGCCGTCTGCTGGCCAGCCCGAACCGGCTGAAGCTCATCTGCTTCGGTTTCAACGGCAACGGTGGCCAGACCATCACCTCAGCCGAGGGCGTCCCCGACGGGTCCTGGGCGCAGAACCTGCGGATCGCCCGGGCCGCGGACGCCGCCAACTTCGAGGCGATCCTGCCCGGGGCCCGGTGGGCGGGGTTCGGCGGTGAGACCAACTACCAGGCGCGCTCGTTGGAGACGTTCGCGTGGGCGGCGGCGGTCTCGGCGGTGACCTCGCGGGCGCAGGTCTTCGCCACCTTCCACGTCCCCACCGCGCACCCGGTCCGGGTGGCGAAGACCATCGCCACCATCGACGAGATCTCCGGCGGGCGGTTCGGGCTCAACATCGTGGCCGGCTGGTCCGCGTCGGAGATCGGCATGTTCGGTATTCCGCAGCGCGAGCACGACACCCGCTACGAGTACGCCGACGCCTTCTTCGAGGCCCTGGACGCTCTCTTCAGCACCGAGGGCTACTTCGACCACGAGTCCGACTACTTCCCCATGCCTCGCGCGTTCTCGGAGCCGAAGCCGGTGCAGGCCCCCCGTCCGGTCTACATGTCCGCGGCCGTGTCCCCGCGCGGCCGCGAGTTCGCCGCCCGCTGGTCCGACCTGAGCTTCCAGACGATCCGCGACTTCGAGGCCGGCCGGGCGCAGGTGAGCGAGACCAAGCAGCGGGCCCGGGACGCGTACGGCCGGAACCTCCAGGTGGCGGCCGGGGTGATCATCGTCTGCGCCGAGACCGAGAAGGAGGCGCAGGCCTACTTCCGCTACTACACCGACGAGAAGGGTGACCCGGTGGCCGCGGAGAACCTGCTGCGCTCACTCTTCCCCGAGGTCCGCGACCCCCAGGGCCACGTACGCCAGATGCCGCCGCAGATGATGGCCAACTTCACGAAGGGCATGATCGCCGGACACGGCGCCGTGCCGTTGATCGGCACCCCGGAGCAGGTCGTGGAGAAGCTGGCCGCAATCGCGGACTGCGGGATCGACGCCTGCACCCTCGGCTGGGTGAACTTCGAGACGGGTATCGCCCAGTACGTGGAGCAGATCCACCCGCTGATGGTCTCGGCCGGGCTGCGTAAAGACGAGGCGCCGCCTGCGGCCGTGGACCTGGGCTCCTACCCGTCGCCGCGGCGCACGCCGGCGGACGTCCCGGCATGACGTCGGTGCTGGCCGTCGACGGGTCGCCCCAGGGCGGAGGCCGGACGGAGCTGGCTCTGCGGGCGGTGCTGGCCGGGGCGGAGGGGTGCGGGGCGGACGTCTCGGTGGTCTCGCTGGCCGGCGGGGAGGAGGCGATCGCCGCGGCCGTGGCCGAGCTGGGCCGCCACGAGGCCTTCGTCCTGGGGGCACCCGCCTACCGGGCCGCGCCGGCCGCGCCGTTGAAGGCCCTGCTGGACGCGACGCCCCGGGGGTTCTGGGGTGAGCAGGAGGCCCCGATCACTGCCCGGGCCGTCGGCCTGGTGATGACCGGCTCCACCCACCACCACTACCTGGCCCTGGACGGGCTGCGGAGCGTCCTGGCCGGGTTCTTCGCCGCGCACGTCCTCAGTCCGGGGCTGTACCTGGCCTCGGACTCGTTCGTCGACGGTCCTGCCCTGAGCCCGAAGGCCGCCGCCGCCGCCGCCGCGCAGGGCCGCGCCCTGGTAGCGCTGGCCCGGGCCGTCGCGTCCTCACCGGACCTCGCCGCGGTAGTGCCGCAGGCCTGACGGGTTCGCCGGGGCGGGCCCTGGGTAGGAGTACCGGGTCCTGTCCCGGCGACCGATCGGCTGCTGCGTGCGCATCCTGCTCTGGAACCTCCACGGCGGCTACACCGACTCGCTGCTCAGCGGGACCCACGACTACCTCTACCTGCCCGCCGGGGTCGCCGGCAGCGGTGGGCCGCCGCAGCTGCACCAGCCCAGCGCAGGGACGGTCACGGTCCTCAGCCCCGAGCAGCTGCGGGACGCCCCGCCCGACCTGGTCGTGCTGCAGCGGCTCGAGGAGCTGGGCTGGGCGGCCGAGCTGGGGCTGCGGCCCGGCGTCGACGTGCCGGCCCTGTTCGTGGAGCACAACACCCCGCAGGACGGCGTGCCCAGCAGCCGGCACCCGCTGGCCGACCGCCCCGAGCTGACCGTCGTGCACGTGACGCACTTCAATGCCCTGGTCTGGGACACCGGCAGCACACCGACGGCGGTCGTCGAGCACGGCGTCGCCGACCCGGGCCCGCGCTACACCGGTGAGCTGTCCCGCCTCGGGTTCGTGGTCAACGAGCCGGTCCGTCGCTGGCGGACCACCGGTACGGACCTGCTGAGCCGGTTCGCCGACCACCCCGTCGACGCGTTCGGCATCGACGCCGACCGGCTGCCGCCCGCCCTGCCGCAGTGCGCCCAGCTGGCCTACGCCGGCAACCTCAGTCCCGAGGAGCTCTACACCGCTCTCGCCCGGCGCCGGGCCTACCTGCACCTGAACCGCTGGACCTCGCTGGGGCTCTCCCTGATCCAGGCGATGATGCTGGGGTTGCCGGTGCTCGTCCTCGACACCACCGAGGCCTCGCGCGCCGTCCCGCCCCGGGCCGGCGCCCTCTCCACCGACGTCGACGTGCTGGTGACCGAGGCCGCCCGATTGCTCGCCGATCCCGACGAGGCTGCGGCCCGGGGCCGCGTCGCCCGGGCGGCCGCCCTGGAGCGCTACGGCATCGAGCGGTTCGTCGCCGCCTGGGACGAGGTGCTGACCCGCGTCGCCTCCGACGGCGGAGGCGGGCCCTCCAGCAGCTCGTCCACGTAGTCCCAGAAGCGGGTCCGCTCGAAGCTGGCCAGCACGAGCTCGCGTCCCTGCCGTCCCATCCGGCGACCTGCCGCCGGGTCGGCCAGGAGGGTCGCCACCGCGTCGGCCAGGGCGGCGGGGTCGCCCACCGGGACGATCTGGCCCGTCTGTCCGTCGACCACCGAGTCGACGGCTCCAGTGGCGTCGGTGGTGATGACCGGCACCGAGCTGGCCGACGCCTCGAGCACCACGTTCGGGAACCCCTCCCGCCGGGTCGGCAGGACCAGGACGTCCATCAACGCGTAGTACGGAGCGGTGTCGGGCACCGCGCCCGTCCGCACCAGGGCGTCCGGCCGGTCGCCGAACGCCCGCAGCGCGGCCCCGCCGTCCTCGACCGGGCCGACCACGAGCAGCTGGTGCGGGACGCCGTCATCCTCGAGTTGGTGGTGGGCGGCCGCGAGGTCGTGGAGTCCCTTGTCGGCCCCGAGCCGGCCGACGAAGCCGACCACGGGCCGGTCCGGGTCCAGTCCCAGGTCGGCCGCGAGCCGGCGCCGCTGCTCCTCCGAGACCCGTCCACGGTCGAAGTGGGTCGTGTCGACGCCGTTCGAGCTGCCGCGGCCGAGCACCCGGACCTTCTCGTCCGTGCCGATCCCGGACTCCAGCGCACGGTCGCGCAGGCTCGGGCTGACGGCGACGACGACGTGAGCGCCGGCGGCGGTCAGCCGCTCGAGGATCACCAGGAGCTGCCGCGTGAGGCCTTGCGTGGTCTCGAAACGCAGCCCACGCAGGATGTAGACCCGATGCGCGACGCCGACGAGCACGGCCGCGAGAGTGCCGAGCAGCCCGGCCTTCGGGGTGCCGACGTAGACGGTGTCGGGCCGCAACCTCCACAGCAGGCCGACCCAGCGCAGCAACGACACCAGGTCCCGCAGCGGCGAAGGGTCGCGCTCCATCGCCAGCGCGTGGACGGTGACGCCCGGCTCACCCCCGAGCTCGGCCAGCCGCCGACCCGGGGACGAGACGACGTGCACGTCCCAGCCCCGCTCGACGAGGTGGGCGGGGTACCCCTGCAGCAGCCCGAGCGACACGTCGGCCGACACGCCGAGGACGATCCGGCCCCGGTCCGCGCTCGTCGGGCGCCGGGGAGCGCGCGGGCGGCTCCCCGGCCGCCCGCCCACCGTCACAGGAGCTCGCCGGCGTTCTTCACCCGGTGCCGGGTGTCGAAGACGCGGTCGGCGGCCTTCTCCAGGACGGCGTAGTCGACGTCGTCGTGGTCGGTGAGCAGGACGATGTAGTCACTGTTCTGGACGACCTCCTCGGTGAGGCTCACCGACTCGACCCCCGCCGGCCACTGGTAGGGCTCGACGTGGTGGTCGACGCCCTGCACGTTGACCCCGTACTCGCGCAGCAGGGCCACGATCCGCAGGGCCGGGGACTCCCGGACGTCGCCGGTGTTGCGCTTGTAGGCCAGCCCGACGAGTAGGATGGTCGAGCCGTTGAGGGCGACCCGCCGCCGGTTCAGGGCGGTGACGATGCGTGAGACCACGTAGTCGGGCATGTGGTCGTTGATGTCGTTGGCCAGCTCCACGAAGCGGAAGCTCCGGCCGAGCTTGCGGCGGACCTCCCACGACAGGTAGCTCGGGTCGACGGGGAGGCAGTGGCCCCCCACCCCGGGGCCGGGGGTGAACTTCATGAAGCCGAACGGCTTGGTCCCGGCCGCGTCGATGGCCTCCCACACGTCCACGCCCAGCTGGTGGCCGAAGACCAGCAGCTCGTTGACGAGGGCGATGTTGACGTGGCGGAACGTGTTCTCCAGCAGCTTGGTGAGCTCGGCCTCCTTGGTGCCGCTCACCCCGACGACCTCGTTGATCATGCTCGAGTAGAAGCCGTGGATCCGGATGTAGGCCTCCTCGCCGATCCCGGAGACGACCTTCGGGGTCTCGACGAAGCCCCACCGCTGGTTGCCGGGGTCGATGCGCTCCGGGGAGTACCCGACGTAGAAGTCGGTGCCGCAGGTCAGGCCGCTGATCGACTCGAGCAGCGGGGCCAGCAGCTCCTCGGTGGTTCCCGGGTAGGTCGTGGACTCGAGGATGACGGTGGCACCGCTTCGCAGCTGGGGGGCCAGGGACGCTGCGGCGGACTCGATGAAGCTGAGGTCGGGCACCGACTCACGCAGAGGCGTCGGCACCGTGATCACCGCGTAGTCGAAGCCCTCGCAGTGCTGGTAGTCGGTGGTCGGCAGATAGCGGCCGCTGTCCAGGGCCTGCTGCAGCCGCGCCGAGTCGACATCGTCCACGTAGGAGGCGCCCTCGGCGAGGCGGCCGATCCGCCGGTCGTCGACGTCGACCCCCACCACGGTGTAGCCGACCTCGACGGCCCGCATCGCCACCGGCAGGCCCACGTAGCCCTGACCGACGATGACCACTTTGGCGTCCGGGCCGGCCGGGCCCGACGTCGGTCGGGGCGCGACGCCGCTCTCGGGGCTCCGCGCCTCAGAGGTCGGGCTCTCCGTGGTGGTGGCGTCGGGGGCCGTGGAGCCGGCCGGGTCGCGGGTCACGCCAGCAGATGCAGGCACGAGGAGTCCTCCGTGGTCTCCCCGAGCACAGATTCCGACCGTTCAGTCCAGGGAATGGTAGCCCCCTCCGACACCGGGAGCCCACCGTCGAGGCTCTCGGGCGCTCCGGGGGCCGGCTCAGGGACGGGCGCCGTAGAGGTACCAGCGGATCCAGGGACGCGGGTCGTCCGGTCGGGACTCGAGCTCGTAGCCGCTGCTGCGCAGAGCGGCCGTCACGGCCGTCGAGGTGGCCTGCCAGGCGCTCCCCGGCTGCCCGGCCTTGAAGTCGTGGCAGGACACCGCGACGTGCTCCACCCGCCCCAGCTCTGCCGGCGGCGGGACCAGCACCTCCCCCTCGGCACCCTCGATGTTCATCTTGAGCAGCGCGACCGGCCCCGGCCCGACCTCCTCCATCAGGTCCGCGAAGGTGAGGGCCCGGACGGCGATCCCGCTCCGGCCCTCATGCGCCAGCCGGTTGCTGATGTAGCGGTCCGGGTCGAGCTCGAGCTGGACCGAACCCCGTGTGCTGCTGAGCGCGGCCTCGACCACGACGACGTTGCGCAGGTCGTTCTCGGCCACCGTCCGCCGCAGGCATCGGGCGGCCGTCGGGTCGGCCTCGACGCAGAACACCCGTCCCTGCGGCCCCACCAGGCGCGAGAACAGCCGGGCCTCGCTGCCCACGCCGGCTCCGACGTCGACCACGGTGTCGCCCGGCTGCGGGAGGTAGCCGTAGAGGTAGACGTCGGTGACGTAGGCGTCCTGCTGACGCGGCGTCGGACCGCCGAGCCGCATGTCCACCAGGGTGCCGTCGGCGTAGCGGCGGACCCAGAGGCCGTCGTCGTAGCGCACGGAGCACCGCTGTCTGCCGCGGACCGACAGCCACAGGGCCGCCGGCGGCGTGACCAGCCGCGGGTCGAGTCGCGCCGCCAGCGTCGCGGCTCGAGATCGCAGCCGTCTCAGGGCAGAAGGGGTCGCCATCGGTCGGACGATACCGGGATCCGCGGACGACGCAACGGCGCCCACCCGTGAGGATGGACGCCGTTCTCGCGTCAGCGGTCGTGCGGGTGAGCTCAGGCCTTCTCGGTGTCGCTCTCCACGCCCGGGGTGGCCGCAGCCTCCTCGGTCTCCACGTCGGTGCTCGGCGCCTGCTCGGTGTCCGTCGCGGCGTCGCGCTCCTCGGTGTCGGTGACCAGACCCTCGGCCGGGGTCTCCTCGGTGGTGCCCGTGGACTGGACCTCGTCGTCGGGGGCACCCTCGCCGGCGGGGGCGCCGGCCGGAGTGGCGACGGCCTGGGCCGAAGCGCGCTTCTTGGCCGCCACCGGCGTCCGGAGGTTGGCCTTCTTGGAGTCCTCGACCGACTCGGCCACCAGCTCGATCATGGCCATCGGGGCGTTGTCGCCCTTGCGCGGCCCGACCTTGGTGATCCGCAGGTACCCGCCCTCACGGTCGGCCATCTGCGGCGCGATCTCGGTGAACAAGGTGTGCACGACACCCTTGTCCTTGACCGTGGTCAGCACCAGCCGACGGGAGTGGATGTCGCCCCGCTTGGCCTTCGTGATCAGCTTCTCCGCCAGGGGACGCAACCGCTTGGCCTTGGCCTCGGTGGTCACGATCTTCCCGTGCTCGAACAGCTGGGTCGCGAGGTTGGCCAAGATGATCTTCTCGTGGGACGGGCTGCCGCCCAGACGAGCGCCCTTGGTAGGTGCTGGCATGTCTACTCTCCGTTAGCGATGGTGATGCAGGTCAGAGACCGGCGAGACCCGGCCCAGGTTCCGAGGCGGGACGGGATACCCGACACCGTCTCGGTCCCCCGCCGAGGGCGGGGGTTCCAGGGGGTCGCCCCCCTGAGGCAATCGATCAGTACTGCTCGGTCTCGGTGAAGTCGGCGTCTTCTTCCTCGAGGTCGTCGTAGCGGCCGATGGCGGCCAGCGGGTCGAAGCCCGGCGCGCTGTCCTTCAGCGACAGGCCCATCTCGTGCAGCTTCAGCTTGACCTCATCGATCGACTTGGAGCCGAAGTTGCGGATGTCCAACAGGTCCTGCTCGCTGCGCGACACCAGCTCGGAGACCGTGTGGATCCCCTCGCGCTTGAGGCAGTTGTAGGACCGGACGGTCAGGTTCAGGTCCTCGACCGGGAGGGCCAGGTCGGCGGCGAGCTGCTCGTCGATGGGCGACGGGCCGATCTCGATGCCCTCGGCCTCGACGTTCAGCTCGCGAGCCAGACCGAACAGCTCGACCAGGGTGCGGCCGGCGGACGCGACGGCGTCGCGGGGCCGGATGGCCTGCTTGGTCTCGACGTCGAGGATCAGCTTGTCGAAGTCGGTGCGCTGCTCGACCCGGGTGGCCTCGACCTTGTAGGTCACCTTGAGCACCGGGGAGTAGATCGAGTCGACCGGGATCCGGCCGATCTCGGCGTCGGCCATCTTGTTCTGGACGGCGGAGACGTAGCCGCGGCCGCGCTCGACGACGAGCTCCATCTCGAGCTTGCCCGTCTCGTTCAGGGTGGCGATGTGCAGGTCGGTGTTGTGCACCTCGACGCCGGTGGGCGGCGCGATGTCGGCCGCGGTGACCGCACCCGGCCCGGCCTTGCGCAGGTACATCGTGACGGGCTCGTCCTCCTCGGAGGAGACGACGAGCGCCTTCAGGTTCAGGATGATCTCGGTGACGTCCTCGACGACGCCCTCGATCGTGGAGAACTCGTGCAGGTTGCCGTCGACCTTGATGCTGGTGATCGCCGCCCCCGGGATCGAGGACAGCAGGGTGCGACGCAGCGAGTTGCCGAGGGTGTAGCCGAAGCCGGGCTCCAGCGGCTCGATGACGAACCGGGAGCGGTCGTCGCTGACGACCTCTTCGGACAGGGTGGGGCGCTGAGCGATGAGCATGGTCTTCTTCTTCCTTCTCCGCGCTTCCCGCTATTTGAAGGCGCGGTCCCCGCCGTGTCGGACGGCGAGGGTCTGACGCCTTCGACAGGCTCAGGGAACCGGAGCCGCGCCCTGAGGAACGGTCCGCTCCCCGAGCCTGTCGAAGGGTTCTGCTACTTGGAGTAGAGCTCCACGATGAGCTGCTCTTGCACGTCGATCGTGATCTGCGCGCGCGTCGGCAGCTGGTGGACGAAGATGCGTCCACGCTCGGGCAGCACCTGCAGCCAGGCCGGCACCTCGCGCTCGCCGTGGGTCTCACGGTTGACGATGTGCGGCGTGGTCTCGCGGAGCTTCGGAGCGAGGTCGACGATGTCGTGGCCGGACACCCGGTAGGAGGGGATGTCCACCCGCTGGCCGTTGACCAGGAAGTGTCCGTGGACCACGAACTGGCGAGCCTGACGACGGGTGCGGGCCAGACCGGCGCGGTACACAACGTTGTCCAGCCGCGACTCCAGGATCTGGAGCAGGTTGTCGCCGGTCTTGCCGGCGTGCCGGTTGGCCTCTTCGTAGTACCGACGGAACTGCTTCTCGAGCACGCCGTAGGAGAAGCGGGCCTTCTGCTTCTCGCGCAGCTGCAGGGAGTACTCCGACTCCTTGGTGCGACCCTTGCCGTGGACGCCGGGCGGGTAGGGGCGGCGCTCGAAAGCCTTGTCGCCGCCAACCAGGTCAACCCCCAGCCGACGCGACTTCTTGGTCATGGGACCGGTGTAGCGAGCCATGTTTGTGTGAGTCCTTTAGTGGTGGGTGCGGATCAGACGCGACGGCGCTTGGGCGGGCGGCAGCCGTTGTGCGGGATGGGCGTGACGTCGGCGATCGCGCCGACCTCCAGGCCCACGGCCCCCAGCGAACGGATCGCGGTCTCGCGACCCGAACCCGGACCCTTGACGAACACGTCGACTCGCTTCATCCCGTGCTCCATGGCCCGACGTCCCGCGGCCTCGGCGGCCATCTGGGCGGCGTACGGGGTGGACTTGCGCGAGCCCTTGAAGCCCACCGTGCCGGCCGAGGCCCACGCGATGACGGCCCCGGTCGGGTCGGTGATCGAGATGACGGTGTTGTTGAACGTGCTCTTGATGTGGGCGTGGCCCGAGACGACGTTCTTCTTTTCCTTCTTGCGCACCTTGGTGGTGCGGGTGTTGCGACCTGCAGTAGCCATGTCAGATTCTCCTGAGTCTCACCAAGTTCCCGCTCGCGCGGTTACTTGGCCTTCTTCTTGCCGGCGACGGGCTTGCGCGCACCCTTGCGGCCACGGGCGTTGGTCCGGGTGCGCTGGCCCCGGACCGGCAGACCACTGCGGTGGCGGCGACCCTGGTAGGAGCCGATCTCGACCTTGCGGCGGATGTCGGCGGCCACCTCGCGACGGAGGTCACCCTCGGTCTGGTAGTGCGCTTCGATCCAGTCACGCAGCTGGACGAGGTGATCGTCGGTCAGCTGGTGGACGCGGAGGTCGCCACTGATCTGGGTGGCTTCGAGGGTCTCCAGGGCGCGGGTACGACCGACGCCGAAGATGTAGGTCAGGGCGACCTCGAGGCGCTTGTCGCGCGGGAGGTCGACACCGATGAGACGTGCCATCAGGTGGGTACTACCTTTCGATTTCGTCGACGCGCCGCAGTGGCGGCTCCGACCGGTCAGGTCGGGTGCGTCGCGGAGGTGTCTGGCGTGAGGCGTCCCTGGCAACCTTCGGTTCGAGCTGGGCCCGAACCGCCAGGGCCCCGGCCTCCGACCGGGGGTGACTCTCCGTAGGTACGGGAGAGGTGCGATCACACTGTTGGGGTACTGCTGGTCGTGCGGTAGTGCTGGTTGTGCGGTACTGCTGGTCGTGCGTGCTGCTGGTGTGCGGTGGAGCAGCGGGGAGGCTCAGCCCTGGCGCTGCTTGTGCCGCGGGTTCTCGCAGATGACCATCACGCGACCGTGGCGGCGGATGACCTTGCACTTGTCGCAGATCCGCTTGACGCTCGGCTGGACCTTCATGGAGCTCACTCCTGTATCGGCTCCGCGCAGACCGGTGGCCCGCACGGATGAGGATGGATCGAGGAGTGCCCGACGCACGGGCACGGAAGAGAGGCCACCACCGGGCGACCAAGGGGATACTGTACGCTCACGCGCTGGCCGACTCAAATCGCCTCGAGCCACAACCTCTTCGAGGCCGTCGACAGGCTCAGGGCGCGGGACTACTTGTGGCGGTAGACGATCCGGCCGCGGGTCAGGTCGTAGGCCGAGAGCTCGACGACGACGCGGTCGGCCGGCAGGATCCGGATGTAGTGCTGCCGCATCTTGCCGCTGATGGTGGCCAGCACCTTGTGGCCGTTCGCCAGCTCGACGCGGAACATCGCGTTCGGCAGGGCCTCGACGACGGTCCCCTCGAGCTCGAGTGCGCCCTCTTTCTTCGCCATGAACTCTCAATCTGTGTCAGAAACCGTGCGTGCAGTGCCGGTTCGCGCGTTCTTACCGTTGTTGTGGGCTGAGCAAGCCGGCGGTGCGTGACCGCGACCCCGACCGACCCGTCAGTCTACGCGGGGCTCCGCCGGCACCCCAAATGCGAACGCCGGCCGAGAGCTGGCCCAGGGGCGGGTCAGGCGTCCTGCAGCGTGCGCTGGGCCTGCTCGCGGTAGGCGTCGATGCTCTCCCGGAGCGCCTTGACGATGTAGGGCGGGGACTCCATGCCCTTGCGGCCGGCCCACAGCAGTCGGCTCTCGACCCGGCCGATCTCGCGGGCGTAGCCCTCGACGTCGGCGTCCACGCCCAGGTCGGTGGCCATCCGGCCCACCTCGGCGCGACGACCCTTGTCCTGGCCGCCCGCGACGTAGTAGCCCTTCTCGCGCAGCACCCGGGCCAGGAACAGCTGCCAGGGCTTGAGCACCTTGTCCTGGATCATCAGCATCGCCGACATCTGGTAGAAGGCGAAGTGCCCGGGCTCCTGCTGCTTGATGGGGTGCAGGATCGTCCTCGCGATCGCCTGCTCTCCCATCTCGAGCATGCCCGCGTGCAGCCGGTTGTACGCGAGGACCGCCTGCCGCTCCGTGCTCGCCCCGGTCAGGAAGTACAGCATCCGGGTGATGTCCTGGATCGGCTTCATGTGGGCCAGGGCGCCCAGGATCTTGATGTCCAGCCCGATGTCGAGCTTCGGGACGGTCGGCGGGCGTCCGATGTCGGTCTGCAGCCGGTCCAGGATCAGTCCGTGCTGGATCTCCTGCGGTGCCCACACGTCGGCGTAGAAGGTCTTGTTGGTCTCGTCCACGTCGGGTAGCAGGACCAGCAGCTCGAGCACGTTGCGGTCCACCTCGAGCTCGACACGCGCCAGGTAGTCGATCGTGTGGCCGAACCGTGAGGCCACGGCGGCCGGGTCGTGCACGGTGCGGTCGACCGAGTCCAGCCGGATCGGCGGGTAGAGGTCACCGAGCCGGGACACGTGGTCAGCGATCTTGCGCTGGGTGATCGGCTGTCCGGGCATCTTCCTATCCTACGGAGCCGTAACCGCGGAGTCAGGCGTTTTCGCCTGTGTCGTTACCCACAGTTAGGTAAGGCAATCCAAACTCCTCCTCGCGCCGGGGCCACCGAGCTAGAGGAGAAGAAGGAGGAGCAGACCGAGGAGAACCACGGCCACCGCGACCCCTGCCACCACCAGCAGCGTCAGGCGCTGAGCGTCCCGCGACGGGGCCAGCTGGCCAGGCTGGCCGCCCGAGCTGACCACCATGGCCGGGTCGTCGTAGGTCCGCAGCGGCGGCAGCCCGGTCACCACCGGGACGAGCTCGCCAAGGGTCCGGGCCGCGAACAGCTGGTCGAGCCGGCTCTGGTAGTCCTCCGGGTCCAGGCTGCCCGCGGTGTAGGCGGCGTTCAGTCGGACGTTCAGCTGGTTGCGTTCGGACTCGCTGACCACCTCGCCGGGACTGCTCCGGTAGGGCGAGGAGATCGGCAGGTCACTGCTCACCCGGTCAGGGTACCGGGAGGATGTCAGGCAGGCCGAAGCGCGCGAACAGGCCGGTCTCGAAGAACGCCACCACGTGGCTGACCCCCAGCTCGGTCACCGTCGGCACCTGCAGCTGGAACGCGTGGTGGCGGCCGTCCTCACCCCGCATGTAGAGGGCCAGGGCGGCCTGGCCGTTGGCCGAGACCGGCAGCATGACCTGGTCCCCGGCCCGCTCGGCCGGGCAGTGCCGGCGGATGAGCCGGCCGATGTTCTCCGCGCCGGAGTACCAGCCGGTATAGGGGGGCATCTCCCAGACGGCGTCGGCGCAGAGCAGCGCGACGATGCGGTCGACGTCGTAGGCCTCGAACGCCTCGACGTAGTCGGCCAGCAGCTGCTTGGCCCGCTCCTCCGACACCGGAGGCGTCGTGCTCTCGGGGTCGAGCCTGGCCATCGAGGCCCGCGCCCGCTGGAGGCTGGAGTTGGCCGCGCCGACGCTCATCCCCAGCAGCTCGGCGACCTCGTCGGCGTGCCAGGCCAGCACGTCGCGCAGGATGAGCACCGCGCGCTGCGGCGGCGTCAGGTGCTGCAGCGCGGCCACGAAGGCCAGCCGGACGCTCTCCCGGCCGACGACCTCGGCCGCCGGGTCTCCGCCGGCACCGCGTCCGGAGCCGGTCGAGGGTCCCCAGACCACGGTGTCGGGCAGCGGCTCGAGCCAGGGCGTCTCGGGCCGGGAGTGCAGGGCGGCGTCCCCGTCGGTCCCGGGCTGGCCCAGCCCGGTGGGCAGCGGCCGTCGCTGCCGGCTCTCCAGCGCGGTGAGGCAGACGTTGGTGGCGATCCGGTACATCCAGGTGCGCAGGGACGAGCGGGCCTCGAAGCCGTGGAACGAGCGCCAGGCCCTCAGGTAGGTCTCCTGCACCAGGTCCTCGGCGTCGTGCACCGACCCCAGCATCCGGTAGCAGTGCGCGGTCAGCTCCCCCCGGAGCGGCTCGACCAGGCTGGTGAAGACGTCGTTGTCGGTAGCCACAGACATGGGGAGAAACTACCGCGCCCAGGCGATGATTTGCAGCCCTACCGAGGGTCTTGACCCACAGCAGCACCGGGCTGCGCACGCTGGGCAGGAAGGCATCCTCCGATGAACCGCATGATCTTCGTCAACCTCGCCATCTCCGACCTCGAACGGACGAAGGCCTTCTACACCGGCCTGGGTTTCACCCTGAACCCCCAGTTCAGCGACGAGAACACCGCCTGCGTCGTCATCTCCGACACCATCGTGGTGATGGCTCTGCAGCGGGGCCGCTTCGCCGACTTCGTCTCCGGACCCGTCGCCGACCCGACCGCGGGAACGGCCGTCATCAACTGCCTCTCGGCGAGCAGTCCCGCGGAGGTCGACGACCTCGTCGCGAGGGCGCTGCGGTCCGGCGGACAGCCCTGGCTGGACAAGGTGGAGCTCGGCGGGATGTACGGGCACAGCTTCACCGACCCCGACGGCCACGTCTGGGAGGTCATGCACATGGACCTGGCAGCCTGAGCCGGGCCGAGGGGGCGCTCGCTGAACCGCTTCGGTGACTGTCGCCCGACGGCGATAGCGTGGCCGCCATGCCTGCCTATGTCGCCGACGACTCCCGCTACGACGTCCAGCCCTACCGCCGCTGCGGACGCAGCGGTCTGAAGCTCCCCGCGGTCTCGCTGGGCTTCTGGCACAACTTCGGCGACGACAAGCCCTTGGAGACCCAACGGGCGGTGATGCGCCGGGCCTTCGACCTCGGGGTCAGCCACTTCGACCTCGCCAACAACTACGGCCCGCCGTACGGCGCGGCCGAGGTGAACGCCGGACACATTCTCCGCGAGGACTTCCGGCCGTACCGCGACGAGCTGGTGATCTCGTCCAAAGCCGGCTGGGACATGTGGCCCGGCCCGTACGGCGACCACGGCTCGCGCAAGTACCTGACGGCGAGCCTCGACCAGTCGCTGCAGCGGCTCGGCCTGGACTACGTCGACATCTTCTACCACCACCGGCCCGACCCCGAGACGCCGCTGGAGGAGACGATGGGTGCGCTCGACGCGGCCGTCCGGGCGGGCAAGGCGCTCTACGTCGGCGTGTCGTCCTATTCTCCCGAGCACACCGCGGCGGCCGCTGCCCTGCTCCGCGACCTGGGCACCCCGATGATCATCCACCAGCCGTCGTACTCCATGTTCAACCGCTGGATCGAGGGCGGGCTGCTCGAGGTGCTCGAGACCGAGGGGGTCGGCTGCATCGCCTTCACCGCGCTGGCCCAGGGTCTGCTCACCAACCGCTACCTGAACGGCGTGCCGGCCGACTCCCGCGCCGCGCAGGGCAAGTCGCTGTCCACCGACGCGATCAGCGAGGACAACCTGGCCCGCGTCCGGGCCCTGAACGAGATCGCCACCGGTCGCGGCCAGACGCTGGCGCAGCTGGCCCTGGCCTGGGTGCTGCGCGACCCGCGGATCACCTCCACCCTGATCGGCGCCAGCAGCGTCGCCCAGCTGGAGGACAACGTGGCCGCCGTGCAGAACCTGGACTTCAGCGACGACGAGCTGGCTGCCATCGACGAGCACGCCGTCGACTCCGGCGTCGACCTGTGGGCCGACGCCCGGGACTCCACCGACGGCTGAGCTCCTCGGTGGGGGCTCAGCGGCCTTCGACGCGAAGGTACTCCGCGCCGAGGCTGGTCAGCAGCTGGTGACCGAACAGGGCCGCCGGGGTGAACGCACCCGGGCGGCCCTCGTGCCGCGCGAGCCGCCGGGCCACCTCGGCGGCGATCGCCACGGTGGCCGCCTGGGCCTCGGGCAGCCGCACCCAGCCCTCGGCCGCGGTCCCGTCGGACCAGGCGACGTCTGCGTGTCCCCAGGAGTGCTCGCGCGGGGCCGGACGGTCGGCGAACCTGACGGCGGCGAGCCGCCCCGCCACGAACCGGCGGAGCACGCCGAGATGGAGCAGGCTCGCCGCGACGGGGAGGGCCAGCCGCACCAGTCGACCGGACGGCGCCTCGCTCGAGGCGGCGTCCACGAAGCGCGCACCGCTCGCCCGCTGGGCGGCGACCAGCTCGCCCAGCGGCATCAGCGCGACGCTCACCTCGTCGCCCTCAGGCGTCCGCAACGCCAGCACCCCGCCGCCGATCGACGCCGCGGCCAGGACGCCGTCAGCCACCCTGCGGCCCTGGAAACGACCGCCACCGGGGACGCCCGGCAGCCCCTCCACGAGGGTCCCGGCCAGAGCCTCCCCCAGCCGTCCCGCCTCGAGCGCCAGGGACGGCACCATGTCGACGCGGACCCGCTCCGCCGGGTCGGCTCCCTCGCAGAGCCAGGCCACCACGCTCTCCGTCGCGGTCACCCCGAACCCCGCTCCGGTGACCAGCGTGCGGCCGGAGCGCACGGCGTCACCCTGCCGGGCGAGCAGCGCGGGCACGGCCGCCATGTCGTTCGCGAGGTCGACGTACTCGCTCCCGGCCGCGAGGCAGGCACCGACCAGCGGGGGTGCGGTCCGGGTGAACGGGCCGATCGTGTTGAGCACGACCGTCGGCCGCTCCCGGACGACCGCCGTGGCCATCGCCTCCGCGCTGGCGGCGACGACCGTCCGGTGCCCGCCCGGCCGGGCCGCCTCGGCCAGGCGCCCGGCGTCGCGACCCACCAGGACCGGGGTGACGCCACTGGTGGCCAGGTCGTCGGCGACGGAGCGTCCCGTCCGTCCGTAACCGCCGAGGACGAAGACCTCGTCCGTGCTCCCCCGGCCTCCCGCGCTGCTCACCCGGGAAGGACCAGACCGGTGTGGTGGGCCGCGAAGGCGAGCAGGTCGGCCCACTCGGCGGCCTGCAGGGCGGTCGGCTTGCCGGCGCCGTGACCGGTGGCGGTCTCGATCCGGGTCAGCACCGGGGCCGGTCCGGTCTGGGCGTACTGCAGCGCGGCGGTGAACTTGTGGCTGTGCAGGGGGACCACGCGGTCGTCGTGGTCGCCGGTGAGCACCAACGTCGCCGGGTACGCCGTCCCCGGCCGGACGCGGTGCAGCGGTGAGTAGGCGAACGCCTCGGCGAACTGGTCGGGGTCGCGGGGGTCGCCGTAGTCGCTGGTCCAGGCGGCCCCGACGGTGAACAGGTGGAAGCGCAGCAGGTCGAGCACCCCGACCCCCGGCAGGGCGACGGCCGCGAGGTCGGGGCGCTGCGTCATGACGGCACCGACCAGCAGACCGCCGTTGCTGCGACCGTGCAGGGCCAGCTGCCCGGTCGTGGTCACCCCGGTGGCCTTGAGGTGCTCGGCCACGGCGACGAAGTCGTCGAACACGTTCTGCTTGTGGCTGAGCCGGCCCGCCTCGTACCAGTCGCTGCCGTACTCACCGCCGCCGCGCAGATTGGCGACGGCGAGCACGCCGCCGGCGGCCAGCCAGCCGGCCCAGCCGGGCCGGTAGTCGGCGAACAACGGGATCTTGAAGCCGCCGTAGCCCCAGAGCAGGGTCGGCTGCGGCACGCCCGGGTCGCTGCCGGCCGGCCGGATGAGGAAGTACGGGACGCGCGTGCCGTCGGCGCTGGTACCCGCCGTGCGCTCGACGCGCATCGGCGGCGCCACGAAGTCGGCCGACCCGCCAGGCACCAGACCGGGCAGCGGCCGCACGTCGCCGGTGGCGAAGCTGAACCGGTAGGACTGGGTGGGCGTGACCACCGAGGAGAGGCCGACGAAGACCTCGTCGTCACCGGCGTGACCGTCCAGGGCGACGACCGCGCCGCCGGACACCTCGACCACGCCGAGCACCGCACCGTCGCGGGCGTAGCGGGTCAGCCGCGGCTGGGCGTCGACCAGATGGACCGCCACGAACCCGTCGCCCGCCGCGACCACCTGCTCGAGGGCGTGCTCGGTCTCGGGCAGCACCTCCCGGAACGCCGAGCGCTGCTGCGACGGCAGGTCCAGGTCGACCGCGACCACCCGCCGCCGCTCGGCGCCCTCGTCGGTGAGCAGGTACAGCACGCTCCCGTCGGAGCGGACCAGGGTGAACTCCGCGCGCGGCTCGTCCACCACCTTCACCGGCTCGCCCAGCCGGCTGGTGCCGCCGTCGTCGCGCACCGGGTAGGCCCAGAGCCGGTTCTGGTACTCGGTGCCGGCGACGATGCTGACCACGACCCAGCGTCCGTCGTCGGTGACCTGGGCCCAGGCACCCAGCCGGTCGTCACCGGGGTCCAGCACCAGCTCGTCGGCCTCGGCGGGCTCGCCGATCCGGTGGATCCGCAGCCGGCCCCCGCCGAGCGCCGCGGTCTCGGTGCCCTCGGCGTGGCCCTCGTGGTCGTAGGCGCTGTACACGTAGGAACGGTTGTCCGGCAGCCAGCCGGCGTCGGAGAACTTGGTCTGGACCGGAGCGTCCGGCAGCCCTTCGCCGGTTCCCGCGTCGACGAGCGCGAAGGTGGTCCAGTCGCTGCCACCCGCACTGACCGCATAGGCGAGCCGGCGCCCGTCGTCGCTGACCGTCAGCTCGGCCACCGAGGTGGTGCCGTCCGCCGAGAGGGTGTTCGGGTCGACCAGCACCCGGCCGCCCGCGAGCAGCTCGTCGAGGGTCTCGGCGACGTACCAGACGTCCTGGTTCTGCCGGCCGTCGTTGCGCGTCACCAGGTAGCGGCCGGCCCGACGCCGCGGGGTCCCGGCCCGCGGTCGGGCCAGCACCGCCCGCATCGTGGCGGTGAACCAGGCCCGCTCGGGCAGGGAGCCCAGGTAGGCCTCGGTGACGGTGTTCTGGCGGGCCACCCAGTCGATGGTCTCGGCGGCGTCCGGGTCCTCCAGCCAGCGGTAGGGGTCGGCTATCCGGCGGCCGTGCAGGACCTCGACGAGGTCGTCACGTCTGGTGCTCGGCAGGTCCATGGCTCAGCCCTCGTCCTCAGTCAGCCAGCGGGCCGAAGGGGACGCCGAGCTCGGCCAGCGCCGCCTCACCGCCGTCCTCGGCGGTCAGCACCCACAGGCCGCGGGCGGTGACGGTGATCGTGTGCTCCCAGTGCGCCGCGGGCCGGCCGTCGTCGGTCACGACGGTCCAGTCGTCATCGAGCACGTGGTTGTCCGGCGAGCCGAGGGTCAGCATCGGCTCGACCGCCAGGGCCAGTCCCTCGACGATCGCCGCCCCGCGCAGCGGCGTCCGCAGGAACCCGCGCGAAACCAGGTTGGGCACGTCGGGCGGCTGGTGCATGGCCGAGCCGATCCCGTGACCTACGTACTCCTCGACGATCCCGTAGCCGCCCGGGTGCTCACGGACGGAGCGTTCGACCGCGGTGGAGATGTCGGCGACGTGGCCGCCGAGCCGGGCAGCGCCGATCCCTCGCCACATCGCCGCCCGGGTCGCATCGCTCAGCGCGAGCAGGTCCTCCGTCGGCCGCCCGACCGCGACGGTGACGGCGGAGTCGCCGTGCCAGCCCTCGACGACGGCGCCGCAGTCGATCGAGAGCAGGTCGCCCTCGGCCAGCACGCGGGCTCCGGGGACCCCGTGCACCACCTCCTCGTTGACCGACAGGCAGGCGACGCCGTCGAAGCCGCCGACGCCGTTCACCGACCCGTAGCCCAGGAAGGACGGGGCGGCGCCGGCCGCCCGGATGGTCTCGGCGGCGACGGCGTCGAGCTCACGGGTGCTGACGCCAGGTCGTACCTGCGCCACGGTGGCCGCGATGGCCGCCGCCACGACCAGTCCGGCGCGGCGCATCTGCCGCAGCTGGTCCGGGGTCTTGAGCTCGATGCCCCGCAACGCGCCGAAGACCACGGGCTCAGCCCGTCGTCGGGCCTCGGTGGCCGCGTCCGTCGAGAGCCTGGAACAAGCGGGCGGACACGTCGGAGACCGCACCGAGACCATCGACCTCCACCAGCAGGCCCCGGTCGGCGTACTGCTTCAGCAGGGGGGCGGTCTGGTCGGCGTAGACCTGCTGCCGGACCCGGATCGTCTCTTCCCGGTCGTCGGCGCGACCCTCGCTGGCGGCCCGCTTCAACAGGCGGCCCACCACCTCGTCCTGGTCGGCGACCAGGGCGACGACGGCGTCCAGGTGCTCCCCGCGTCCGCCCAGGAACTCATCCAGCGTGTCCACCTGGGCCACGGTCCGCGGGTACCCGTCCAGCAGGAACCCGCCCTCGCAGTCGGCCTGGGCGAGCCGGTCGGCGACGATCTCGTTGGTGATCTCGTCGCTGATGTAGCCCCCGGAGGCCATGATCTCCCGTACCTGCTGGGCCAACGCGGTCTCGGCGGTCTTCATGGCCCGGAAGATGTCTCCGGTCGAGATGGCCGGGATGGCGTAGTGGGCCGAGATCAGGGCGGCCTGGGTGCCCTTGCCCGCCCCCGGCGGACCCATGATGAGAAGGCGCATCAGCGGAGAAACCCTTCGTAGTTGCGTTGCTGCAGCTGGCTCTCGATCTGCTTCACCGTATCGAGACCGACGCCGACGATGATCAGGATCGACGTGCCGCCGAAGGGGAAGTTCTGGTTGGCGTCGAGGAAGATGAAGGCCACCGAGGGCAGCAGCGCGATCAGGCCCAGGTAGAGCGCCCCCGGGAAGGTCAGCCGGGAGAGCACGAAGGCCAGGTAGTCCTCGGTCGGCTTGCCCGCGCGGATGCCGGGGATGAAGCCGCCGTACTTCTTCATGTTGTCGGCGACCTCGTTCGGGTCGAACGTGATGGCCACGTAGAAGTAGGCGAAGAAGACGATCAGCAGGAAGAAGGTGACCATGTAGAGCGGGTGGTCACCGCGGACGAAGTTCGCCGAGATCCACGACGAGACCTTCGAGTCGGGGCGGAACTGGGCGTACAGGGCCGGTAGGTAGAGCAGCGAGGACGCGAAGATCACCGGGATCACGCCGGCCTGGTTGACCTTGATCGGGATGTAGGTGGTGGAGCCGCCGAGCATCCGGCTGCCCACCATCCGTTTCGCGTACTGCACGGGAATCCGGCGCTGGGACTGCTCGACGAAGATGACGCCGGCCATCACCACCAGGCCGAGGGCGATCACCAGCAGGAAGATGACCCAGCCCTGCGAGCCGGGGCGGGCGACCTTGAGGCCCCACAGGGCGCTCGGGAAGGTGGCCGCGACCTGGGTGAAGATCATCACCGACATGCCGTTGCCGACGCCGCGCTCGGTGATCAGCTCACCCAGCCACATGATGACGCTGGTGCCGGCGGTCATCGTCAGGATCATGGTGATGACCGGGAAGATGCCCTTGTCGTACACCAGACCGGTGCAGCCGGAGAACAGCCGGTCGTTGACGGCCACGGTGACGAACGCCGTGGAGTTCAAGACGGCGAGCACGAGGGTGAGGTAGCGGGTGTACTGGGTGATCTTGGTCTGCCCGGCCTGGCCCTCCTTCTTCAGCGCCTCCAGCCGTGGGATGACCACGGTGAGCAGCTGCAGGATGATGCTCGAGGTGATGTAGGGCATGATCCCGAGCGCGAAGATCGCCAGCTGCAGCAGCGCGCCACCGGAGAACAGGTTGATCAGGGAGTAGAGGCCCTGCTGGCTACCGCTGGTGGCCTGCTTGAGGCAGTAGTTGACCTGCGAGACGTTGACGTTGGGCGTCGGGATGATCGAACCCAGGCGGAACAGGGCCAGGATCGCGAGCGTGAAGAAGATCTTCTTCCTCAGGTCCGGGGTCCGGAACGCGTTGGCGAATGCGGCGAGCACGCGTGCCCTCCCTTTCTTCTTCTGCGTCCCTGGCGCGAGGCGACGCCGACAACTCTGTCACGGGTCCGGAGCCTCCCGACGGGAGACCGGACGCCCAGGACCGGACGACTTTATCAAGGGATGCGGAGATTCCCTCATCGTCAGCCACCTGGCAGGCGCCCGGCTCCCTCTCCTCGGGTTGAGCCGGCGTCAGCGGGGTACGCGGGTGATCCAGTAGTCGGCGGTCGTGGCGTCGGGGATGCCGAAACGCGCGTTGGGCAGGTACAGGCTGCCCCGGTACGCGGCCACCGTCGTCGGCACGTCGAAGCGGGCCCCGGCCGGCAGGTCGGCGGTGGTGAGGGTGTCCGTCAGCCGGCCGCGGGTCCCGTGCGCGTTCAGCCGCACGACCGCGATCTGGTTGTCGCGGTTCTGCACCGCGTACAGCGTGCGGCCCTGCACCAGCAGCCCGTCGCCGTTGGTCAGCAGCGTGCTGCCGAGGTCGACCCGGCGCGCCACGCCGGTCCGGGGGTCGACGCGGAAGAGGAAGCCCGTGTTGGACTGCACCACCAGCAGCGACCGGCCGTCCGGGGCCAGCGCGATGCCGTTGGCGTTGTTCACCCCCTCGGTCTGCACCCAGTCCCCGGTCAGGGCCGTGGTGGTGACCTTCGCCTTCGAGGCCTTCCTCGCGTAGGAGACCCGGTAGAGCTGGGCCTGCAGCGAGTCGGTGAACCAGGCCGCGTGCCTGGCCAGCACCACGTCGTTGACGAAGCTGCCGGCGGTGGTGAAGGGGTAGCTGGCCAGGGTCCGGCCCGTCCTGGTGCTGACCACTCGCCCGGTACCGCTGGCACCACCAGCCACGTAGAGCCGGTCTCGGGCGACCTTCAGCCCGACCGAGGCCGTCCCCGGACCCTGGCTGATCACCCGTCCCCGGCCGGTGCGCAGGTTCACCGCGTAGATGTCGCCGTCGCCGCGGGAGCCCAGGTAGGCGGTGCCGTGGCTGACCGTGATCCCCTCGGGCTGGAAGCCGGCTGGCAGGGCGATCTCGTTCGGCCGTGCCGTAGCTGGGCGGGAGTGCGGGGTGGCGACGGCCGGTGCGACCACCGTGGCGGTCAGGGCGGCGCTCGTCAGGCCTACTGCGGCGCAGGTCAGGGCGGCACGCCAGCGGCGTCGGCTCGCGCGGGTGTGGTCTGGCATCGTCATCGGTGCTCCTCCTCGTGCGCCGGGGCGGGGCCCGGCGGCCGTCGGCGTCCGCGGTGCGGGGCCTGCAGCGAAGGGTACGAACGGTGACCAAGCACCGGTCGGGCTGGTAGCAGGTCGGCCGGGGTCGAGCCGCGTAGCATGAGCGGCACTGGCTTCGCGTCCACACGCGCACCTCGGGGGAGGCCCAACGAGCGCGTCCCTGGAGGTCTCGATGTCGGTGTTCTTCCCCGAGAACGGCTCTGCCGACCCCGAGGACGGGAACGCCGACGAGCCGGGGACGAACGACCAGGCGACCGCGCCGGGCCCCCGCCGTCGCCGCCGGGCGCGCTGGGTCGTGGCCCTGCTGGCGGTCCTGGTCGGGGTGGTGGTGGTCTCGGTGGTCGCGGCGACCAGCTACGTCGCCACCGTCAGCCACTCGGTCTCGGAGAACCTGCAGCGCGGTGAGGACCTGCCGCCGGACGTCCCCACGGCCGCCGGTGAGGCACCTCGACCCATCAAGCCCGCCGAGGCGGCCAAGGCGGTCAACTACGTGCTGATGGGCTCCGACAGCCTGACCGGTGACGCCGGCCAGGGCCGTAGCGACGTGCTGATGGTGCTGCACCTGTCCGGCGACCGCCGCAGTGCCGCGCTGATCTCCTTCCCCCGCGACCTCTACGTCTCGATCCCGGGCCACGGCAAGAACAAGATCAACGCCGCCTACGCGTTCGGCGGCCCGCAGCTCACCGTCCGGACGTTGGAGGGCCTGCTGGGCACCCGGATGGACCACACCGCCCTGATCGACTTCGACGGCTTCATCTCCCTGACCGACACCCTCGGTGGCGTGACCGTGAACAACCCGCACGCCTCGGCGTCCCACGGCTACTCCTTCCCCACCGGGCGGATCACCGTCTCCGGGGCCGAGGCGCTGGCCTACGTGCGGGAGCGCAAGCAGCTGCCGAACGGCGACCTCGACCGGGCCGAGCGGCAGCGGTTGGTGGCCCGGGCGATCCTGACCAAGGGCCTCAGCCAGAAGACCCTGACCAACCCGGTCGCCTTCAACAAGTTCGCCGGCGGGCTGGCCAAGCAGGTCACCGTCGACCCCGGGCTGAGCATGGGCGAACTGCGCAGGACCGCCCTGTCGATCCGGTTCACCCCCAGCGACATCGACTCGATGCAGGCGCCCATCAAGGGCTTCGGCACCTCTGCGACCCACCAGAGCATCGATGTCGTCGACACGTCGGCGATGGCCGACCTGGCCGAGGCGCTGCGCGACGACCGGCTCGCCGACTACCGGGCCGAGCACCCGGAGGGCTGAGGTCCTGGCCACTCCGACGCGGCCCGCGTCCGTCCGGTTCGGGAGGTCTCCGGCGGCTATGCTCACCCCCATGCCCGACCTCCTCAGGAGGTCCGGGCCGAAGCTGGCGGTCGGGGGACTCGTCGTGCTCAACGTGGTCCTCATCGGCGCCCTCGCGCTGCGGGCTCCCGAGCCGGTGACGTCCGCGGTGCCGGCAGCCGGACCGACCATCAGCGACACCCCTCGCGCCACCTCATCGCCCTCCCCCTCGGGCTCGCCGACCCGTTCCGCATCACCGTCCGCGCCCCCGTCGACGTCGGCGTCCCCTTCCCCGTCGGCATCTCCCAAGCCGTCGGCGTCATCGTCGGCCAGCGCCGACCCGCCAACCGACAGCTCGCCGCAGCCCGGCTCGGGCCGACCCCGCGTGCTGGCCGCCAGCTCGGGCCGGATCGCCTGGCGGGCCGAGCCGAGCCGGTGCGGCAGCTCCGCGACGGTCGAGGTGACGACCGACGGCGGCCGGCACTGGACCGCACGGGACCCCGGCATCGGCTCGGTGGTGCGGCTCAAGACCTACGGCGACGACGCCGTCTTCGCCATCGGCGCCGACTCCCGCTGCCGGCCGACGTACGCCTGGACGACAGGCCCCCGCGAGCCGTGGCAGCACGACCGGTCCCTGGTGAGAGACATCTGGTTCCGCAGGCCCGGGGCCCTGGACACGGTGCACGCGCCCAGCGGCAAGCAGAGCCGGCCGTGCGGGGGCGACCTCGTCTCCCTGGCCGGGCTCGGCACCTACCAGGCGGCCGTCCTCTGCGGCGACGGCCGGATCCGCACCGACGACGTGGGACGGTCCTGGCGCACCGTCGCCACCCGGACGGGGGCGCTCAGCCTCAACGCCGACGACCTCGGCTTCGTCGCGGCCGTCGTCCGGCCGGGCTGCTCGGGCACCGTCATCGCCCGCTTCGACCAGGCCGGGACCGGGCTCGGCCGGTCCGCGGGACGCTGTCGGAAGGCCTCGGCCTCCTCCGGCAGCACCGCCGTCGCGATCCGGGACGGGGCGACCTGGCTCTGGGCGGCCGACCGGGTGCACCACTACTGAGCCGGCGCCGGGTCTCGGGAGGACCGGGTCAGCGCCGAAGCACGGCGGTGATCCCGGCGACGGCTTGCTCGATCGCCCCGAAGGCCGCCGCATAGGCCTCGGGACTGCGCCGGTACGGATCGGCTACGTCGTCGTCGTCGGCCTGCGAGCGGCGCCGGCGGGCCGCGGCCAGCGACACCGTGGCCTCCGCCCGCTCGACCGGAGAGCCGGCGGGCAACAGCTCCGGGCCGAGCTCACCCACCAGCCGGGCGTACTCGCGCAGGGTGAACGTCCGCCGGACCGTCGCCGGCGCGAGGTCGACCGTGCTCGCCCGGTGCTCTCGGGTCAGGGTGAGCACGAGGTCGGCGGCGCGGAGCAGGGCCGGCGTCACCTGCCGGGCCGCGAAGTCCCCGGTGTCCCCTCCGGCGCCGACGACCAGGGCCGCCATCGGCGGGTCGATCCCCCGGCCCACGAGCGCCGCGGTGCCCGCGGACCCCACCCGGAAGTGGTCACCGAGAGCCGGGGCCAGCAGCCGTTCGGCGGCCGGGGAGCGCGCGATGTTGCCGGTGCAGACGCAGACGACGGTGAAACGACCGGTCATGACCCTCCTCCGCGGACCGGCTCAGACCTGCCCGCGGCCACATCGAACCCGGGGCCGGTCAGACTCGGGCGGCCGGACGGGAGCCGTCGGTCACCGCCGGCTGCGGGCCGTCGGTGCCGGCGTCGGAGGAGTAGTAGCCCCGCTCGTACACATAGGCGCCGACCTCCCGCTTCGCGATCTTGTTCATCACCAGGCCGAGGACCTGGCAGCCGGCGGTGTCCAGCGACTCGAGCGTCTCCCGCAGCTGCGGGCGGTGGATGCGGTCCATGCCGGCCACCAGGAGCGCGCCCCCGACCTGACGCCCGAGCACGGCGGCGTCGGTCACGGGCAGCACCGGCGGGCTGTCGATCAGCACCATGTCGTAGCTGGAGGTCAGCTGGTCCAGCAGCGCACGCATGGCCGGCGAGCCGAGCAGCTCACTCGGGTTCGGCGGGATCTGGCCGGCGGGCAGGATGTCCAGGCTGGAGTCCGACCACGGCTGCACCACGTCCTCCACCGACGCCTTGCCGATCAGCACGGTGGTCAGACCGACGCGCCCCTCCAGGCCCAGGTACTCCGCCACGGAGGGCCGGCGCAGGTCCGCGTCCACGAGCAGCACCCGGGCGCCGGCGTCGGCCAGCGACACGGCGAGGTTGATCGCGGTGGTCGACTTGCCCTCACCCGGCACCGAGGAGGTGACCACGATCGAGCGGGACTGCTGCGCCACGCCGATGAACTGCAGGTTGGTCCGCAGCCGGCGGACCGCCTCCGCGGCCGCGCTGCGCGGGTCCTCGCGCAGGATCACCGGGTGCGTCGGGACGCCGTCGTCGAAGGCGATCACGCCGAGGATCGAGGTGTCGGTGACGGCTCGGATGTCGGCCTCGCTGCGGACCTTGGTGTCCAGCACGTGCCGCAGGATCGCGATGGCCAGCCCGAGGACCAGCCCCAGCGCGAGCCCGAGCAGCACGTTGCGGAAGACGTGCGGCGAGGAGGGTGATGTCGGCGGGACGGCGTTGGCGAGGGTCGTGGCACGGACGGACTGCTGGCCGCTCTGCTGCTCGGGGCTCAGCTGGACCGCGACGCTCGACAGCTCGGCGCCCACCGCGTTGGCGATGGCGGCGGCCTGCTGCGGGTTCGTGTCCGTGGCCGCGATCTGCAGGATGACGGTGTTGGTGAGGACGCTGGCGTCGATGGTCCCGGCCAGCCCGGCCGCCGTGGTGTGCAGGTCGAGCTTGCGGATCACCGCGTCGAGCACGAGCGGTGAGGTGGCGACCTGGGCGTAGGTCGTCATCTGCTTCTCGGCGAAGTTCGAGCCCTGGGCCAGGTCGGTCACCGACTGGCCGCCCTCGACCGCGAAGACCACCTGGGTCGTCGCGGTGTAGCGGGGGGTGACCACCAGGGTCAGGGCGCTGCTCGCCGCGAGGCAGGCCAGCATGCACAGAGCAAGGCTCAGCCAACGGCGACGGACGATCCTGACGAGTTCCGTGAGCTCCACGTACGTCATCCTTTGTCCCGGCCGTCGAAAGCTGTGCCCCGAGTCGACGACCGACGCCCATCCTGACACACCTTGACCAGCGGGCCCCACGATCGGCTGCGGGGCCTGGCCAGCGGCAGGCTCAGGGGCGGACGACGTTGCTCCGGACCACCCCACCACCGCTCGCGCAGTCCTCCCCCACCGCGGTGTCCGCCCCCGTGATCGTGTTGCCGGCGACGCTGACCCCCGTCGGCCGTGCCGCGGCCCGGGACACCCGGCAGGACACCCCGGTGGACGGCTTCGCGGACGCGGACCGGTCCGGCGTGATCCGGATGGTGTTGCCCGTCACGGCCAGGCCGGCGACGGGCACGGTGTTGTCGCCGGTCACCAGGACGCCGGCCGTCGGGACCGCGAGGTCGGGGAAGCGCCAGGCGGTCCCGTCGAGGTCGAAGGTGTTGCCCCGCACCCGCAACCCGGCCAGCCGGGTGCCCGAGGCTCGAGACGCCGCCCAGGACCACAGCTGGACCCCGATCGCGGTCCCGGCCACCCGGTTGCCGGTGACCGAGACCGGACCCGAGGCGACGTCGGCGATTCCGGTGACGTTGAAGCCGCGGACGTAGTCGGCGATGTCGTTTCCGCTGAGCACCTGGCTGCCGCCGTGGGTCTCGATCGCCGTCCGCGCCCCCACCGAGGAGGAGTTGCCCCGGAAGACGTTGTCGGTGACCCGTTGCACCCCGTGCGGCACCGTGGTGGTCAGGTAGACGGTCGAGTGGTCGTGGGCCGGGCCGCCGACCCGGCCCCCGATCCCGTCGAAGCGGTTGCCCGTGACCCGCAGGTCCGAGCCGTAGAGGTAGACGGTATTCAGGCTGTCCGAGCCCCGGAAGCCGCTCCGCTCGACGGTGACATCCCCGTCCTCGTGGTCGCCGAGCCGGAGGGCCATCCGCGGGTACCGGTCCTCCCGCCGCGTGTCGAGAGCGTTGCCCGCGGCCGCGTTCTGGTCGATGGTCAGGTCGCCGAGGAGCCAGCTGCCGATCCCGACCGCATCGCGAGCCGCCCCGATGACCGTGACGTAGGCCGGGAACGACCTCCCGACCAGCAACGTGGACTCGGCGGCGCCCGCCCCCCGCAGCTGCTGCCCGGGCTGGGTCACCAGGATCCGGTCGCCGGGCTGGGTCGCGCTGGCGAGGCGGTACGACCCGGCCGGGAAGTAGACCCTGCCACCGGGACCTGCGCGGTCCAGCGCGGCCTGCACGGCGGGTCGGTCGTCGGCGACGCCGTCCCCCACGGCTCCCAGAGCGGTGACGTCCACCGCGGCGGGCGTCGACGCGGACGCCGGGACCCGTGACGGCGTCGTCGTCGGCGTCGGAGGCGTCACCGGCGCGGAGCAGCAGGTCAGCAGCCAACACACCGCGAGAACGAGCGCGCCCCGCCGGGCTGCGGACAGCGACGCACGTCGAGGCACCAGCGGTCTCCTCCTGTGCCGTCCCCGGGCTGTCCTGTGCAGGACATGGTGCACCACTCCCTGCTCGGGTTCGCCTAGGATTGCCCTGCCCGGGGGGGATGAACATCCACCCGAGGAGCATGCCCGTGGACGGACCGGCCGCCGGCTTCGCGACGTCGCGACCACCCGCCGCTCCCGACCCGGCTCCAGCCAGCCAGCCCGGCAACCGGCCGGGACCCACCGCCGGCGCTTCGGCGGGCGGGCCGCGGACGGTGCTGCACGTCTTCGGCGTCCTCGACCGGGGCGGCGCCGAGCTCCGCACGCTCGAGGTCGTCCAGGGCCTGGCCGGCGAGCCGGTCCGGTTCCTGGTCTGCACCCTCACCGGTCGGGCGGGCGGGCTGGCCGAGCGCTACCGCAAGGCCGAGGTGCAGGTGGTGCCGCTGGCACTCCGCTCCCCCGCCTTCGCGCTGCGGTTCGTCCGGCTCCTGCGGCGGGAGCGCGTCGACGTCGTCCACTCCCACGTCCTGTTCGGCTCCGGGGTCGTGCTGGCGGTCGCCGCCCTGGCCGGGGTGGGCGAGCGCATCGCCCACTTCCGTAGCGACGGCTCGGCGCACACCCAGCCGTCCCCGCTGCGTCGGCTGCGCTACGCCCTGCTGCGTCGGCTCATCCTGCTCACGGCGACCCAGGTGCTCGGGGTGGCTCCGGGGACCCTGGACGCCAACTGGGGAACGGGGTGGCACGAGGACCGCCGGTTCTCGGTGCTGCCGTCCGGCGTCGAGCTCGACGTGTACCGCGGCCCAGCCGGCCCGCTGCGCCGCGAGCTCGCCCTGCCGCCGGGCGCCGCGCTCGTCCTGCACCTCGGCCGCGCCGACATCGCGACCAAGAACCGGGGGCTGGCGGTCCGGGTGGTCGCCGAGGCGCGCCGCCGCGGGGCCGACGTGCACCTCGTCTTCGTCGGCCGCGACGGCCGGGACACGGCCGACGCCCGCACCAACCGGGACGTCCTCGCCCGACTGGCCGAGACCGAGGGTGCCGCCGCGGCTGTCCATTTCCTGGGCGAGCGCAGCGACGTGCCGGGGCTGCTGGCCGCCGCCGACCTCCTGCTCTCGACCTCTTCGCGCGAGGGGCTTCCCGGCGTGCTGCTCGAAGCCGCAGCCTCGGGCGTCCCGGTCGTCTCCTCCGACGTTCCCGGCGCCCGGTTCATCGCCGACGAGGTGCCCGGCATCTCCATCGTCCGGCTCGCCGACGACGTCTCGACCTGGGCGGACACGACGCTCGCCACCCTGGCCGGCCCCGGCCGCGACGAGCTGCTGGCCGCCGACGCCCTGCGCGGCTCGATCTTCGACCTGGACACCTGCCTCGAGCGCTACCGCCGGCTCTGGCGGGTCCGATGAGCGCCGCGACCTCCGAGCTGTCCCGCCACTCACCGGCGGCGACGCGTCGGCTACGGCTCGAGGTGGCCCCGACGGCCCTGACCGGGCTGTCGCTGCTGGGCCTGGTCCTCGCGGCGGCCTACCAGACCGACCTGGAGCGGCTCCCGCTGCGGGCGATGGCGATCCTCGTGCTCGCGGTCGCCGTCGCGGTGGGGACGGGGGTGCTCGCGGTGGCCCGGCAGGGGTTCTGGTCCCTGTCGTTCCTGCTCTACCTGGTCCTCTCGCTCTTCCACCTGGGCCTGTTCGTCCGGCCGGCCCTTCTCGGTGAGGAGTCCCCCAGCCTGACCCGGCTCGTCTACGCGGAGATCTGGTGGACCGACCCCGCCATGGTGCGCGCCGCGGCCGTGGTCCTGCTGGGACTCCTCGCCTACGGCGCCGGCGTCGGGCTGCGGGCCCTGCTGAGGCCGGTCGAACGCGTGCAGGACGGCGCCCGGGCCGATCCGCGCTACCTGGCGGGGATCGCCGACGCCGGAGCCGTGACGTTGACGGTCGGGGTCGTGGGCTGGCTCGTGGTCTCCGTCGCGGCCCTCGGCCCGCTCTTCTTCCTGAGCAGCTACCGGGGCTACCTCACGGCCACCGCCAACACGTCCGCCCCGTCGATCTGCTACCTCATGATCAGCGTCGGCCTGACCCTGAGCGCCCTGCGCATCCGACGGCGGGCCTCCCGGACCGGGCTGGTCGCCTTCGCCGTGTTCGGCCTGCTCGGGCTGCCGATCGGTCTGCGGGGCGAGGTGCTCATCCCGCTCACCGCCGCGATCGCCGTGCTGGCCCGCGACGAGGACAACCGGTCCCTGCTGGTCTGGCTCCGCCGTCCCGCCGCACGGCTGGTCGTGGTCCTCGGTCTGGTCGCCGTGCTGTTCGGCATCTCCCTCGTCCAGCAGGTGCGCTCCGGCGGCCTCGGCGGCCTCGGCTCGCGGACGGCGGCGATCGACGCGTCCCCGCTGGGCGCCGTCGACGAGATGGGCTACTCGATCCGCGTCGTCATCACCTCCCTGGAGTGGCACGAGGACCTTCGGGAGCCCTACCGCGACGGCGACACCTACTACTCCCCGCTGGTACGCGTCGCCGACCGTGTGCTCGGCCTGCCGCGCCCGGACGCGGCCACGGACTACAGCCTGATGAACGTGGAGATCTCCGACCGCATCGGCCCGATCGGTGGCTCGATGATCGCCGAGGCCGACCACAACTTCGGTCGCGCCGGGGTCGTGGTGGTGCTCGGCCTGCTCGGCGCCGTCGTCTCGGGCAGCGGTCTGCGGCGCTCGGCGTGGAACTCGGCGGTGATGGGCCTGCTGGGCCTGATGGCGGTGATGCACGTCCGCAACTCTTTCGCCCCCCTGTTCACCTGGACCGCGGCCGGCCTGCTGGTCGCTCTCGCCGGGATGGCCGCCGGCCTGCTGTACCCCCGGCGCCCGTCGTGAGCGCGCGGACCCTGATCCGGGACGTCCGGCTCTCCACCTCGGCCCGGGACGCGAGCCACACCGTCCGCAACTCCCTCCTCGGGGTCGTCTTCGGCTTCGGCGGCGGCGTCCTCAGCGCCCACCTGCTCGGGCCCCACGACCGGGGCACCCTGGCGCTGCTGGTGACCACCGTCGGCATCACCGGCTTCCTCGCCAGCCTCGGCTCCAACGTGGCGCTCCGGGTGGGGCTGCTGCGCGACCCCCGGATCCAGCTCCGCCCCTACGTCGAGCTGTCCCTGCTGCTCTCCGGCGTCCAGGCGGTGCTCGTCGTCGCCGCGGTCGTGCTGCTCGGGTCGCTGATCGACCTGGACCAGCACCGCCGGCTGGGCCTGGTGGCGGCGGCGGTCGGGCTGGGTCTGACCTACTTCGCCTCGCAGCAGGTGCTCGACTCCCTCAACGCGATCGGCTGGCCCAGCGGGTCGGCGATGCTGAACAGCGTCGGCACCCTCGTCACCTGCCTGCTGCTGCTCGTGGCCTGGTGGCTGCGGCAGGGACTCTACGCCGCGGTCGGCGCCTACGCGGGCGGGTTCGTGGTGGTCGTGGTGCTGGGGGTGCTGCTGCACCGGACGCACGCGGCGGCCGTGCCCGTGCCGGACCCGCAGCTGGCCTCACGGAGCGTCTTCGTGCGGCGCGGCCTGCCGATGCTCGGTCTCAACCTCAGCCAGGCGCTGGCCTTCCGGCTCGACCGCTACTTCGTGGGGGCGTCGGCCGGAGCGGCCGCGACCGGCATGTACGCGGTCGCGGCGGCGCACGTCGCGCCGAGCCAGGTGGCCAGCAACTCCATCGGTCAGGTCGCCTCCCGCGACGCCGCCCGTGACGACCTCCCCGACCGTCGGCTGGCGGCGATGGCGCTCGCCGCGACCCTCCTGGCGGCCGCCGCCGCCGTCGTCCTGTGGCTCCTCAGCCCGTGGTTCGTGCCGACGGTGTTCGGTCGGGAGTTCGCCGCCTCGGTCCCGCTGGTCCGGGTGCTGATGCTGGGCCAGGTGGTCCTCGCGCCGTACCTCGTCCTCTGCCGCGCCTTCACCGGTCGCGGCCTCGGCCTGGTCTCCAGCGCCAGCGGCGTGCTGCTGCTGGTGCTGCTGACGGTCGCCCTCGCCGTGCTGACCCCCGGGTACGGCGCCCTCGGTGCGGCCTGGGCCACCGTGCTGGCCTTCGGACTCTCCAGCCTGGCGCTCGCGCTGCTCACCCGCTTCCCCGTCGCCCGGCCGCGACCGCCGGCCATGTCCGCCCACCCCTCCCGCGAGCTCACCCCTCCCCGGTCCTGGTCGACGACCGGCCCGGACCAGTCCCCCCGGAAGGACCCATGAAGATCCTCGTCACCGGAGGCGCCGGGTTCATCGGCAGCAACCTGGTCCGCCGCGCCCTGGCGCAGGGCTGGGAGGTCGGCGTCCTGGACAACCTCTCGACGGGCTACCGGGCCAACCTGGACGGGCTCGACGTCGAGCTGTTCGAGGGGTCCCTGCTCGACCCCGACCTCCTCGCCCGCGCCTGCTCCGGGGTCGAGGCGGTCGTCCACCTCGCCGCCCTCGGCAGCGTGCCCCGCAGCATCGTCGACCCCGTGAGCAGCCACCTGACCAACGCCACCGGCACCCTGCTGGTGCTCGAGCAGGCACGGCGCTCCGGCGTGGGTCAGGTGATCGTCTCGTCCTCGAGCTCGGTCTACGGGATGAACCCGGCACTGCCCAAGAGCGAGCGGGAGTGGGTCCGTCCGATGAGTCCCTACGCGGTCAGCAAGCTGGCCGCTGAGCAGTACACGCTGGCCTACCAGCAGTCGTTCGGCCTGACCACGCTGGCCTTCCGGTTCTTCAACGTCTTCGGCCCCTACCAGCGCGCGGGGCACGTGTACGCCGCCGTGATCCCCAAGTTCGTCGACGCCCTGCTCGCCGACGAGCCGCTGGTCGTGTTCGGCGACGGCACCAGCTCTCGCGACTTCACCTACGTCGGCACGGTCTGTGAGGTGCTGCTCGCGGCGGTACGCGGCCGGGTCACCAGCCCGGAACCGGTGAACCTCGCGTTCGGCACCAACACCACGCTGCTGAATCTCATCGCCGCGCTGACCGAGGCCACCGGCCTCACTCCGGAAGTCTCCTTCCAGGCGCCGCGCAGCGGCGACGTCCCTCACTCCCAGGCCGACTCCACCCGGCTGCGGACGCTCTTCCCCGACGTCTCGCCGGTCACCCTGACCGAGGGCCTGCGGCACACCCTGGACTGGTTCCGCGAGCTCACCGGGTAGACCTGAGCCGCGACTACCCGGCTCAGGTCGACCCGATAGCGAGACCGGCGAGGGCGTCCAGCTCGGCCAGCCAGCGCTCCACCCGTTCGGCCTGCGGCCCCGGCGCGAACTCCTGGCCCCGCTGCCACGCCTGCGCTGAGGCGGCCGCGTAGTCGACCGAGCCGTCGACGAACCGCCCCACCAGCCCCGCGAGCGCGCCCGGGTCGCTGGGGGGCACCAGCCACGGGGGCGGCAACAGCTCGGGGATGCCGCCCACCGTGGTTCCGACGGCGGGCAGGCCGCGCGCCATGGCCTCGATCAGGGCGCGCGGCAGCCCCTCGGTCCGCGACGGCATGCAGAACAGGTCGGCGGCGTCCAGCAGCTCCCGCAGCGCCGCCCGGTCGTTGACCCGGCCGTGGAAGGTGACGAGCCGCTCGACGCCACAGTCCCGGGCGAGCTGTCGGAGCTCATCGTGGTGCCGCCCGTCGCCGACCAGGCTGAGCGCGACCGGCACGCCGCGAACGGCCAGCAGCGCCGCGGCCCGGATCAGGTCGTCGTGGCCCTTGTAGAGCTGGTCGTGGGTTCCGACCGCAACCAACCGGCGCACGGCCCGAGCCGGGCGCGGACCAGTCGTGAGGTCCTCGGCCGCGAGCCGGACGTTGGAGTAGTGGTACTCCGCGGCGCCCGGCGCCAGCGGGTAGCGGCCCTGCAGGGTGCGCGCGGTCACGTACCGGCCGGCTGCCGCCCCGGCCACCGCCCACCGCGTCGCCGCAGCGACGGCCGGAGCCAGCCAGGTGCCCGCCGGCCCGAGCACGCCGGAGCGGAGCACGTCGGCCGGGTCCCCGACCACCTCGACGGCGTAGCGACGCCGCCGCAGCCGGCACCAGGACGCGCCGACCAGGCTGATCGTCCCCGGCAGCCGGAAGAGGCACAGGTCGGGCGCCGCGGTCGCGCCGAGCACCGCCCGCAGCACCCGCGGCAGACGGCGGACCAGCTGCGGCACGCCGCGGTAGGAGGGAAGAGCGTGGATCGCGACCGGCCCGACGGGGACGCCGTCGACGGCCTCGGAGCGGCTGAGACGGGCCGCCAGGTCGACTTGACCGAGGCGCCTGCGGTACGGCTCCCAGGCCTCGGCGCCGCTGCTCCGGTCCACCACCACGACGCTGCCGTCGGGTCGGCGGTGCAGCCGGGTCTCGGTGAAGATCCGCAGCCGGGGGGCGGGGGTAGCCGTCACCGCGCCGGCACCCCCCTCACGGTCGCCCCCGGCGCGACGTCGCGCGTCACGCACGCGGCCGCGCCCACCACGGCGCCGGCTCCGACCCGCCGCTGCTGCAGCACCACCGACCCGGCCCCGATCAGGCTGCCGTCCCCGATCACGCACGCGCCGGAGACGATCGCCCCCGGGTTCACCGACACGAGGTCACCCAGGACACTGTCGTGGCCCACCGTCGCGTTGGGGTTGAGATGGACGTGGCGGCCGAGCACCACCTCGGTGGAGACCTGGACGCCCGCGCAGACCACCGTGCCCGCGCCGTGGCGCACCCCGAAGCCGGCCGTCGCCGTCGGGTGCACCAGGGTCAGGGCGGGTCGCCCGGCTTCGTCGCAGCGGGTGACCACCCGACCCCGGACGCCCGGGTCGCCGATCCCGACCACGTACGCCGACCCGTCGTCGCGACCCAGCCAGTCCTCGAGGGTGCCCAGGTACGCGGCCCCCCGCCGCGCCAGCCGAGCCAGGTTCTCCGCCGACGGGGCGTCGTCGACCACGCCGACGAGCCGCAGCCCCGGCCGGGTCCCGGCCGCGACCAGCGCGTCGACGACGTCGAGCACCTCACGTCCGAACCCCGAGGCCCCGATCACCACCAGCTCGTCCCCGCTCAGGCTGCACCCGCCCTGGTCAGCTTCTCCACCGTGGCGTGGCCCTCGGCGGTGATCCCGTCGCGACGCAGCACCTTGCCGACCGTCCGGACCAGGATCGCGAGGTCCAGCCGGGCCGAGCGGGTGTCGACGTAGGCGCAGTCCAGGGCCAGCCGCTCCGGCCAGGGCAGGGCGTTCCGCCCGCTGACCTGGGCCAGCCCGGTGATGCCCGGTCGGACGTCGTGGCGACGGTGCTGCTCGGCGGTGTAGATCTCGAGGTACTCCACCAGCAGCGGGCGGGGGCCCACCAGGCTCAGGTCGCCGCGAAGCACGTTCCACAGCGTCGGCAGCTCGTCCAGGCTGGTGGCGCGCAGCAGCCGACCGAGAGTGGTCAGCCGGTCCGCGTCGGCGAGCGGCATCCCGGGGACCTCGGGCCGCATGGTGCGGAACTTGACCAGCGTGAAGGGCCGGCCGTCCAGTCCCGGACGGACCTGGCGGAACAGCACGGGCCGACCGAGCCGGGACGCCACCAGCGCGGCCACGACGGACTGCAACGGCAGGGTCACCACCAGCCCGACCGCGCTCGCCCCGACGTCGACGACCCGCTTGCCGCGGTCGTAGGTCGCGCGCCTCACCCGGCGGCCCGCTCGCGGAGGAAGCCGCGGACCGTGTCGAACACCCGGTCCTGTTGGTCGGTGGTCAGGCTCGACCCGCTGGGTAGGGAGAGGCCCCGCCGGTAGAGCCGGTCGGCGGTCCCGTCGAGGTAGGCGGGCGCGCCGGCGAAGACGGGCTGGGCGTGCATCGGCTTCCAGAGCGGGCGCGCCTCGATGTCGGCGGCGCCGAGCGCACCGATCAGGTCGTCGGCCGACCAGCCGGCCACGTCGGGCTCGACCAGGACCGAGGTAAGCCAGAAGTTGTCCCGGTCGTCGGTGCCGTCCCCGGCTTCGTCGGCGGACCACGCGGAGCCGTCGGGGCTGCCGAACACCTCCACCTCGGGGACGGCGGCGAACAGCTCACGGTAGGCCAGTCGCAGCCGGCGACGGCACTCGATCATGGCCGGCAGCCGGGCCAGCTGGGCCCGGCCGAGGGCGGCGAGCAGGTTGGACAGCCGGTAGTTGTACCCGACCTCGGTGTGCTCGTAGTGCAGCACGGGCTGCCGGGCCTGGGTGGCGAGGTAGCGGGTGCGGGAGGCCACGGCCGCGTCGTCGGTCAGCAGCGCACCGCCGCCCGAGGTGGTCATCACCTTGTTGCCGTTGAAGGACAGCGCCGCCGCGACCCCGAAACTACCCGCGGGCCGGCCGTCGCGCCGGGCCCCGAGGGACTCCGCCGCGTCGGAGAGAACCGGTAGGCCCCGGTCGGCGGCCACCTTCTCCAGGGCGGCGTAGTCGGCGACCTTGCCCAGCAGGTCCACCGGCAGCACGGCGGCCACGGCGGCACCCCGGTCACGCTGGTCGTCCACGGCCAGGGCCAGCAGCTCGGGCGACATCCCTCCGGAAGCCTCGCAGTCGACGAAGACCGGCCGGGCCCCGGTGTAGGCGATGGCGTTCGCGGTGGCGGCGAAGGTCATCGTCGCGGTCACGACGACGTCGCCGGGACCGACCCCGAGGTCGAGCAGCCCGAGGTGCAGGGCCGCGGTCCCCGACGAGAGGGCCACCGCGTGCGCCCGGCCGGTCGCCGCCGCGAGCTCGGCCTCGAACGCGTCCACCTCCGGGCCCAGCGGGGCCACCCAGCCGGAGCGGATGGCGCGTTGCAGGGCGGCCTCCTCGGCCGGACCCACGTCTGGTGGGGAGAGGTGGATACGGTCTGTCACGGGGTGTGCACCGGGTCGTAGGAGAGCCCGTCGACCTCCCGCATGATCGGCGTGAGCACCGAACGGTCCTCCAGCCGGGCCGGGGACAGCGGCGGCACGGCGACGTGGGTGATCAGCGGGTGGCTGCGCCGCTCGCCCCACTCGTTGTGGCTGAGGAGCACCTCGTGCAGCTTCTCCCCCGGCCGGAGCCCGGTGAACACCACCTCGATGTCGCGCCCGGACTGGGCGATCAGCCGCTGGGCCACCCCCAGGATGCTGACGGGCTGGCCCATGTCGAGCACCAGGACCTCGCCGGGCCCGCCGATGGCGGCGGCCTGGATCACCAGCTGGCAGGCCTCGGGGATGGTCATGAAGTACCGGGTGATCTCGGGGTGGGTCACGGTGACCGGCCCGCCGCGCCGGATCTGGGCGGTGAAGGTCTCGAGCATCGACCCGCGGCTGCCGAGGACGTTGCCGAAGCGGACGGAGAGGTAGGTGCCCTGCGCGTCCTTGGCGTACCAGGCCGTCAGCCGTTCCGCGGTCCGCTTGGTGCGGCCGAGCACGCTGCTGGCGTCGGCGGCCTTGTCGGTGGACACGTTCACGAAGCTCGAGCAGCCGTTGGCCCGGGCCGCGCGCAGCACGTTGCGGGTGCCGAGCACGTTGGTCTTCCACCCCTCGTCGGGGTACTGCTCGAGCATCGGCAGGTGCTTGAGGGCAGCGGCGTGGAAGACGACCTCGGGCCGGTGCCGCGCGAACACCCGGGCCACCGTCTCCTCGTCGCGGATGTCGGCCAGCACCATGTCGGGGGTGTCGAGCAGGCCCTGGCCGTAGATCGAGAGCTGGACGCCGTGCAACGCCGACTCGTCGCGGTCCAGCAGGATCAGCTCGCTCGGCCCGAAGCGGTGCACCTGGCGGGCGAGCTCGGAGCCGATGGAGCCGCCGGCGCCGGTCACCAGCACCCGACGGCCGGTGAGGTGGTGCGCGATGCCCGTCAGGTCGGTCTCGATCTGGTGCCGGCCCAGGAGGTCGGCGATGTCCACCTCGCGGACGTCGGCCAGCGACACGCGGCGACCGAACAGCTCTCCCAGCGGTGGCAGCACCTTCACGCTCAGGCCGCAGGCGGCCGCCACATCGGTGACCCGACGCACCAGCTCGGCGTCGGCGTCGCTGATGGCGAGGATGATGCTGCTGACGTCGCTCGACGTCGCGACCTCGCGCAGCTGGTCGCCGGTCCCGAGCACCGGGTAGCCCATCAGCCGGAGGTTCCGCTTGTCGCGGGCGTCGTCGAGGAACCCCACCACCCGGAACGGGGACCGGGCGTCGGAGCAGATCAGGCGCAGCAGCTGGTAGCCCGCGTCACCGGCCCCGTAGATCAGCACGCGCTCGGCCTGCTGGCCGTTGCGGACCTGACGGTCGTGCCACGCGCGGTACGCGCCGCGGGCCCCCGCCATCAGCAGCAGCGCGATCGGGGGCACCAGCACGGCGGTGGCACGGGGGAAGGCCGACGTGCCGATCCCGAGGAACGCGACCAGGAAGACGATCCCGGCCACCAGGCCGACGGTCACGACCAGGCCGAAGACCTCCTCGAAGCTTCCCAGCCGGTACCGGCCGCGGTAGAGCATCAGCGTCGCGCCCACCAGGCACTGCAGCGCGCAGGCCAGCAGCACGTACATCGCGATGGAGCGGTACTGCTGCGGGGTGAGGTGGAAGTCGTAGCGGGCCTGGACCACGGTCAGGGTGGCGATGACCCAGCTCGCGCAGTCCCAGAGCAGCCGAGCCACGCGGCGCCGCCAGCACTGGTCGGACATCAGAGGGGAACCCTTCGGCCTCCCCCGAGGCGGATGAGAAGACGCCCCCGCGCCCGTGTTGCGGCCTCACCTTAATCGATCCCGAGAATGCCCGCCACCGCCGTGGATAACGATTGGCCGGCCCCGCCGGACCATCCGCAAGCCGTCGCCGGACACGGACGAGGCCGCCCCCGGTAGCCCGGGAACGGCCTCGACGGTCGTGCAGCGTGGTGCCTACAGCTCGGTGGTGCTCCCACCGGCGGCGGCGATCTTCTCCTTGGCCGAAGCCGAGAACGCGTCCGCGGTGACCTGCACCGGCACGCTGATCTCGCCGGTGCCGAGGACCTTGACCGGGTGTCCGGAACGGACGGCTCCGGCCGAGACCAGCTCGGCTACCCCGATCTGCCCACCCTCGGGGAAGAGGGTGCCGATCCGGTCCAGGTTCACGATCTGGAACTCGACCCGGAACGGGTTCTTGAACCCGCGGAGCTTCGGGATGCGCATGTGCATGGGCATCTGCCCACCCTCGAAGTTCTCGGGAATGTTCCGACGGGCGCCGGAACCCTTGGTACCGCGACCAGCGGTCTTGCCCTTGGAGCCCTCACCGCGACCCACCCGGGTCTTCGCGGTCTTGGCGCCGGGCGCCGGCCTCAGGTGATGGACCTTGAGTGCCATGTCAGTCGACCTCCTCGACGGTCACCAGGTGCGCGACCGTGTTGATCATTCCTCGGACCTCGGGACGGTCCTCCTTGACGGAGACGTCGCCGATACGCTTCAGACCGAGGGTGCGCAGGGTGTCGCGCTGGTTCTGCTTGCCACCGACCCCGGACCGGATCTGGCTCACCTTGACCCGGCTCATGCCTGGGCCACCGCACGGTGGGCCCGCAGCAGCGCGGCCGGGGTGACGTCCTCGACGCTCTTGCCGCGGCGCTTGGCCACGTCCTCGGGCATCTCCAGACCCTGCAGCGCGGCCACCGTGGCGTGCACCACGTTGATCGCGTTGGCCGAGCCGAGCGACTTGGCGAGCACGTCGTGCACGCCGGCGCACTCCAGCACCGCGCGGGCCGAGCCACCGGCGATGACGCCGGTACCCGGGGACGCCGGACGCAGCATGACCACACCGGCCGCCTTCTCACCCTGGACGGGGTGGGAGATCGTGCCCTGGATGCGCGGGACGGTGAAGAAGTGCTTCTTCGCCTCCTCGACACCCTTGGCGATCGCCGCGGGGACCTCCTTGGCCTTGCCGTAGCCGACGCCGACGGTTCCGTCGCCGTCACCGACCACGACGAGGGCGGTGAAGCTGAAGCGACGTCCGCCCTTCACGACCTTGGCGACGCGGTTGATGGCCACGACGCGCTCGATGTAGTTGCTCTTCTCGGCCGCCTGGCCACGTCCGCCATCGCGACCGCCACCACGACGGTCGCCCCCACCGGTACCGCCACCGCGGCGCTGGGTTCCACTCATCGCACTACCTCTTCCGTATCAGTCATGTCAGAAGCCCAGGCCGCCCTCGCGCGCACCGTCAGCCAGTGCGGCGATCCGACCGTGGTACTTGTTGCCGGCCCGGTCGAAGACGACCTGCTCGACGCCGACCGCCTTGGCGCGCTCGGCCACGAGAGCCCCGACCTGCTTGGCCTTGGCCGACTTGTCGCCCGTGGCCACGCGCAGGTCCGCCTCCATGGTGGAGGCCGACGCGAGCGTGCGACCGGCGGTGTCGTCGATGACCTGGGCCACCATGTGCTTGGCCGAGCGGGTGACGACCAGCCGCGGGCGCTCGGGAGCGCCGAAGATCTTCTTCCGCGCCCGGATCTGGCGGCGCAGCCGCGACCGCGTCCGAGCCGCGGTTCCCTTGTGCGAAGACAGCGAGACAGCCATCACTTACCAGCCTTTCCAACCTTGCGACGGACCTTCTCGCCCGCGTACCGGACGCCCTTGCCCTTGTAGGGCTCAGGCTTGCGCAGCTTGCGGATGTTCGCCGCTACCTCGCCTACCTGCTGCTTGTCGATCCCGCTCACCGAGAGCCGGGTCGGAGCCTCGACGTTGAACGTGATGCCCGCGGGCGCGGTCACCCGCACGGGGTGGCTGTAGCCGAGGGCGAACTCGAGCTCGGTCGGGCTCTTGGCCACCACGCGGTAGCCGACGCCCACGATCTCGAGCTTCTTCTCATAACCCGTGGTGACCCCGGTGACCATGTTGGCCACCAGCGTGCGGGTCAGGCCGTGCAGCGAGCGGCTCTCGCGCTCGTCGTCGGGCCGGGTGACCTCGAGCTCGCCGCTGTCGGCGCGGCCGATACGGATCGGCTCCGCGACCTGCAGCGCGAGAGAGCCCTTCGGGCCTTTGACCGAGACCTGCTGGCCCTCGAGGGTGACCTCGACGCCGGACGGGACCGGGACAGGAAGCCTGCCAATGCGTGACATGAGTATTCCTCTCTAGATCTCGTCTATCACCAGACGTAGGCGACGACTTCGCCACCTACGCCGTTCGAGTGCGCCTGGCGGTCGGTCAGCAGACCGGTGGACGTCGAGATGATCGCGATGCCGAGGCCACCGAGGACCTTGGGCAGGCCGGTCGACTTCGCGTACACCCGCAGGCCGGGCTTGGAGATGCGACGGACGCCGGCGATCGAACGCTCGCGGTTCTGCCCGTACTTCAAGGTGATGGACAAGGTCTTGCCGACCTCGCCGTCCTTGGGCTCGTTCACGGCGTAGCTCGCGATGTAACCCTCGCTGGCGAGGATCTCGGCGATGCCGACCTTGATCTTGCTGTGCGGCATGACCGCCACCTCGTGGAACGCCTGGTTCGCGTTCCGGAGACGGGTCAGCATGTCCGCGATCGGGTCTGTCATGGTCATAGCTGGCTGTACTTCTCTCTCGCCGTGGTTTCCCTCTTCAGGGACCTGCAGCGTCTTGGTGTCGAGGTGAGGTCGGGCGTCGGGCGCCCGCCCGTCACCAGGAGGACTTGGTGATGCCCGGGAGCTCGCCGCGGTGGGCCATCTCGCGGACGCAGATCCGGCACAGGCCGAACTTGCGGAACACCGCGCGGGGGCGACCGCACCGCTGGCAGCGGGTGTAGCCCTGGACCGCGAACTTAGGCGTGCGGGCCTGCTTGACCCGAAGCGCTGTCTTAGCCATCTCTGTGCCTCTCTCAGTTCTGCCGGAACGGGAAGCCGAGGTGACGCAGCAGCGCCCGGCCCTGGTCGTCGGTCGTCGCCGTGGTCACGAAGGTGATGTCCATCCCACGGGTCCGGTCGATCCGGTCCTGGTCGATCTCGTGGAACATGACCTGCTCGTTGAGACCGAAGGTGTAGTTGCCGTGGCCGTCGAACTGCTTCGGCGACAGACCGCGGAAGTCACGGATGCGGGGCAGGGCCAGGGAGAGCAGCCGGTCGGCGAACTCCCACATCCTCATCCCCCGCAGGGTGACGTGGCAGCCGATCGGCATCCCCTCGCGCAGCTTGAACTGGGCGATGGACTTGCGCGACTTGGTGACCTGCGGCTTCTGACCGGTGATGGTCGTGAGGTCGCGGACCGCGCCGTCGATCAGCTTCGAGTCGCGCGCGGCTTCACCCACGCCCATGTTGACGACGATCTTCACCAGGCCCGGGGTCTGCATGACGTTCTCGAACTGGAACTCCTCCTGCAGCGCGGTGCGGATCTCGTCGCGGTAGCGCTGCTGCAGGCGCGGCAGCGTCCTCGTCTCAGAAGTGGTGGTGGTCATCAGATCTCCTCTCCGGTGACGCGGGCGATGCGGACGCTGCGGGTGGAGGGGTACTCCGACCCGTCGGAACGACGCTTGGTCACAGCCACACGGTCGTAGCCGACCCGCGTCACGACCTCGTCGCCGGCAGCGTTCTTCACGACCAGCTGGACGTTCGAGGAGTGGATCGGGGCCTCCGAGGAGACGATCCCGCCCTTGGTGGTCGAGCGGCCCTGCGGCTGCGCCGAGCTGTCCTTCAGGTGCCGCTTGACGATGTTCACGCCTGCGACGGTCACCTTGTGACGCTCGGGGAAGACGGCGATGACCTCACCGACCAGACCCTTGTCCTTGCCGGCGATCACCTTGACGCGGTCGCCCTTGACGACGTGCAGCTTGGTCTGCGCGCCGCCCTTGTCAGTCTTCTTGAAACTCATGACTCAGATCACCTCTGGTGCGAGCGAGATGATGCGCATGAAGCGCTTCTCGCGCAGCTCACGGCCGACGGGGCCGAAGATACGGGTGCCACGCGGCTCGCCGTCGTTCTTCAGGATCACCGCGGCGTTCTCGTCGAACTTGATGTAGGAACCGTCGGCACGCCGACGCTCCTTCACGGTCCGCACGACGACGGCCTTGACGACCTCGCCCTTCTTGACGTTCCCTCCGGGGATGGCGTCCTTGACAGTGGCGACGATAACGTCACCGATGCCGGCGTAACGACGACTGGAACCGCCGAGCACACGGATGCACAAGATCTCCTTGGCTCCGGTGTTGTCGGCGACCTTGAGCCGCGACTCCTGCTGGATCATCTGCTCTCTCCTGGTTGTCTCACTGGTTCCCTCTCAGGCCTGGTGGAACTGGTTGCGTTGCTGTCCTGAAGCCCGACGACGGTCTCAGGCAGCGGTTGCTACTTGGCGCGCTCGAGGATCTCGACGAGCCGCCAGCGCTTGGTGGCACTGAGCGGGCGGGTCTCCATGATCCGGACCCGGTCGCCCAGACCCGCGGCGTTGGCCTCGTCGTGCGCCTTGAGCCGGGCGGTCTGACGGAGGACCTTGCCGTAGAGACGGTGCTTGACCCGGTCCTCGACGGCGACCACGACGGTCTTGTCCATCTTGTCGCTGACCACATAGCCCTCGCGGACCTTGCGGGCGCCGCGCTCGGCACCAACCTCGGCCACCGCGGTGGTCTCGTTGCTCTCTTCGCTCATCTCAGGCCTTCACTCTCTGCACCGCGGTGGCCGCGGCTTCCTCGGTCTCGTTCGCCTCGGCCGCGTCCGGGTCCTCGACGATGCCGAGCTCACGCTCGGTCAGCACGGTGTAGATCCGCGCAATGTCCTTACGGACGGCGCGCAGCCGGCCGTGCGACTCCAGCTGGCCGGTCGCGGACTGGAAGCGGAGCGTGAACAGCTCCTCCTTCAGCTCGGTGACCTTGACGTTGAGCTCGGTACGGCTCAGGCCGCGCAGCTCGGCCGCGGTTGCGGGCTTCGCCATCAGATCTCACCTGCTTCGCGCTTGATGAAGCGCGCCTTCATCGGCAGCTTGTGGATCGCGAGACGCATGGCCTCGCGAGCCACCTCCTCGGTCACCCCGGACAGCTCGAACAGCACGCGTCCGGGCTTGATGTTGGCGATCCACCACTCGGGCGAGCCCTTACCGGAACCCATCCGGGTCTCGGCGGGCTTCTTGGTCAGCGGACGGTCCGGGTAGACGTTGATCCACACCTTGCCGCCACGCTTGATGTGACGCGTCATCGCGATCCGAGCGGACTCGATCTGACGGTTGGTCAGGTAGGTGGCCTCCATCGACTGGATGCCGAACTCGCCGAAGGCGAGCTTCGTGCCGCCCTTGGACATCCCACGGCGCGTGGGGTGGTGCTGCTTGCGGAACTTCACCCTGCGGGGAATCAGCATGACTAGGCCTCCTGCGTCGTCGTCTGGGCTGCGACAGCCTGGGCGTCCACACCGGCGGCCACGGCCACGGGGGCCTCGGACGTCGTGGGAGCCTCGGTCGCCTCGTCGGCGCGCCGACGGCCACCGCGCTCGGGCCGGGTGGCCCCGCGCTCGGGCCGGCCGGTGCGGGCGGGACGAGCCCGGCCGCCGGCGGCGTTGCGGGCCGCCTTCTGAGCGGCGCGCTCGGCCCGGGAGCCGGACACGTCCCCCTTGTAGATCCAGACCTTCACGCCGATCCGGCCGAAGGTGGTCTTGGCCTCGAAGAAGCCGTAGTCGATGTCGGCGCGCAGCGTGTGCAGCGGCACCCGACCCTCGCGGTAGAACTCCGAGCGGCTCATCTCCGCGCCACCGAGGCGGCCGGAGCACTGGATCCGGATGCCCTTGGCCGCGCCCGAGCGCATGGCGCTCTGCTGGGCCTTGCGCATCGCGCGACGGAACTGCACGCGCGAGGCGAGCTGCTCGGCCACGCCCTGGGCCACCAGCTGGGCGTCGGTCTCGGGGTTCTTGACCTCGAGGATGTTCAGCTGGACCTGCTTGCCGGTCAACTTCTCCAGCTCGCTACGGACGCGCTCGGCCTCAGCCCCGTTGCGGCCGATGACGATGCCCGGACGCGCGGTGTAGATGTCGACGCGGACCCGGTCGCGGGTGCGCTCGATCTCGACGCTGGAGATGCCGGCGCGCTCGAGGCTCTTGATCAGCAGGCGGCGGATCTTGACGTCCTCGCCCACGTAGGAGGAGTAGAGCTTGTCGGAGTACCAGCGGCTCTTGTGGTCGGTGGTGATACCGAGGCGGAAGCCGTACGGGTTGATCTTCTGGCCCATGCTCAGGCCTCCTTCGGGTTCGGCTCGACGACGACCGTGATGTGGCTCGAGCGCTTGAGGATGCGGCTCGCACTGCCCTTGGCGCGTGGCCGGATGCGGCGCATCGTGACGCCCTCGTCCACGAAGGCCTGCGAGACGTAGAGGTCGTCGCTACGCAGGTTATCGGTGTTCGCGGCGTTGGCCACCGCGCTCGCCAGCACCTTGTACACCGGGTCGCTCGCCGCCTGCGGCGCGAATTTCAGCGTCACCAGGGCGTCGGAGACGCTCATGCCCCGGACCAGGTCGACGACCCGGCGTGCCTTGGTCGGGGAGACCCGGACCTGGCGCGCCACGGCGTACGAACCCGGACGGTCGCCGAGCAGCGCCGTGCGGCGGTTCGGACGGATGTCCTTGCTCATGATCAGATTCCTTCTCTACACGTCCGTCCCCGCGTCAGCGGCGACGAGCCTTCCGGTCGTCCTTGATGTGGCCACGGAAGGTCCGCGTGGGCGCGAACTCCCCCAGCTTGTGACCCACCATGGAGTCGGTCACGAAGACCGGCACGTGCTTGCGACCGTCGTGCACCGCGATGGTGTGGCCGATCATGTCCGGCACGATCATCGAGCGGCGCGACCAGGTCTTGATCACGTTCTTGGTCCCGCGGCCGTTCTGCACCTCGACCTTCTTGGCCAGGTGGTCGTCGACGAACGGGCCCTTCTTCAGGCTGCGTGGCATGTTCTAGGTTTCCTCTTCGAGCTCTCGACTCAGCGCTTCTTGCCGGACTTGCGGCGACGAACGATCATGCGGCTGCTCGCCTTGTTCTTGTCGCGGGTACGGCCCTCGGCCTGACCCCACGGAGACACCGGGTGCCGTCCGCCGGAGGTCTTGCCCTCGCCACCACCGTGCGGGTGGTCGATCGGGTTCATCGCGACACCGCGGACGGTCGGGCGCTTGCCCTTCCAGCGATTACGACCGGCCTTGCCCCAGTTGATGTTGGACTGCTCGGCGTTGCCGACCTCGCCCACCGTCGCGCGGCAGCGGACGTCGACGAGCCGCATCTCACCCGAGGGCATCCGCAGCGTGGCGTTCTTGCCCTCGCGGGCCACCAGCTGGATGCTCGCTCCGGCGGAACGCCCCAGCTTGGCGCCTCCGCCCGGACGCAGCTCGACGGCGTGGATCGTGGTGCCGACCGGGATGTTGCGCAGCGGCAGGTTGTTGCCGGGCTTGATGTCCGCGGCCTCGCCGGCCTCGATCTCGGTGCCCTGCTTCAGCCCCTGCGGGGCGATAATGTAGCGCTTCTCGCCGTCCGCGAAGTGCAGCAGCGCGATCCGCGCCGTGCGGTTCGGGTCGTACTCGATGTGCGCGACCTTGGCCGGCACGCCGTCCTTGTCGTAGCGCTTGAAGTCCACGAGCCGGTAGGCCTGCTTGTGACCGCCACCGATGTGCCGGGTGGTGATCCGGCCGGTGTTGTTGCGGCCACCGGTCTTGGGGCTCGGGACGAGCAGCGACTTCTCCGGGGTCGAGCGCGTCAGCTCGACGAAGTCGGCCACGGAAGAACCGCGCCGCCCCGGCGTTGTCGGCTTGTACTTGCGGATACCCATGTCTGTTCCTTACCTGTCCTCAGCCTGCGGGGGAGGAGAAGATGTCGATGCGCTCGCCGTCCGCGACGGACACGATCGCCCGCTTGGTGTCGGGACGCTTGCCGGTGCCGGCGCGCGTGCGGCGCGTCTTGCCGATCCGGTTGAGCGTGTTGACCCCGGTGACGTGCACCTTGAAGACGGCCTCGACGGCGATCTTGATCTCGGTCTTGTTCGCGTCCTTGGCGACGAGGAACGTGTACTTGTTCTCGTCGAGCAGGCCGTAGGACTTCTCGCTCACCACGGGGGCGAGCAGGATGTCGCGGTGGTCGCGGATCTTGACGGTGGTCACTTGTCGTCTCCTTCGGCAGGCTCGATCAGCTCGTCGACCGACGCGGCGGTGGCGGCGAGCTCGTCGTTGGTCGGCTCGGCCGAGCCCTCGACCGAAGCGGCGGCGAGCTCCTCATCGGCCCCCGACACTGCAGCCTCGGACTCCGTGGCGGTCGCCTTGGCCGAGCGGCCCTTGGCCGGCCCGGACACGTAGGCGGCCAGCGCCGAGGAGGTGAACACGACCTCGTCGTTGACCAGCACGTCGTAGGCGTTCAGCTGGTCGACGGCGAGCGCGTGCACGCTCGCGGCGTTGCGCAGGCTCAGCCAAGCCAGGTCGTCGTCGCGGTGCAGGACCACGAGCACCTTGGGGCTGCTGGCGACCGTGGCGAGCGCGGTCAGCGCGGTCTTGGTGGAGGGCACGTCGCCGAGGACGAGGTCGTCCACGACGTGCACCCGGCCGTCGCGGGCCCGGTCCGACAGCGCACCGCGGAGAGCGGCGGCGATCATCTTCTTGGGCGTCCGCTGGGCGTAGCCGTGCGGGTGCGGTCCGTGGACCACGCCGCCGCCGACGAACTGCGGCGCGCGGGTCGAGCCCTGACGGGCGCGGCCGGTGCCCTTCTGGCGGTACGGCTTCTTGCCACCGCCACGGACCTCTCCGCGGGTCTTGGTGGAGTGCGTGCCCTGTCGGGCCGCCGCGAGCTGGGCCACCACGACCTGGTGGATCAGCGGGATGTTGGCGGTGACGTCGAAGAGCTCGGCGGGCAGGTCGGTCGTGCCGGTCTTGCTGCCGGAGGCGTCGAGGACGTCGACGGTACGGGTCTCGCTCATGCGGGCTCCCCCTTCTTGGCGGCGCTGCGCAGGACGACAAGGCCACCCTTGACGCCCGGGATCGCGCCCTTGATCAGGATCAGACCGCGCTCGGCGTCCACGGCGTGCACGGTGAGGTTCTGGACGGTGACGCGGTCCACGCCCATCCGGCCGGCCATCTTGAGACCCTTGAAGACGCGACCGGGGGTCGCGCAGCCACCGATGGAACCGGGCGAGCGGTGCTTGCGGTGCACACCGTGGGTGGCGCGCAGACCGCCGAAGCCGTGCCGCTTCATGACGCCCGCGGTGCCCTTGCCCTTGCTGACACCGGTGACGTCGATGACCTCGTCGGCGGCGAAGACCTCAGCGGTCAGCTCCTGGCCGAGGGTGAACTCGCTCGCGTCGGTGGTGCGGATCTCCACCAGGTGCTTGCGCGGGGTGACGCCGGCCTTCTCGAAGTGACCGGCGCTGGGCTTGGTCACCTGCTTGGCCTTGATGGCACCGAAGCCGAGCTGGATGGCTCCGTAGCCTTCGTTGCCGGGCGTGCGGACCTGGGTGACCACGCAGGGGCCGGCCTGGACCACCGTCACCGGGACCACCCGGTTGTTGGCGTCCCACAGCTGGGTCATGCCGAGCTTGGTGCCCAGCAGACCCTTGACCTTGCGGTCGGAAAGAGTTGAAGCGTTGCTCATGTCGTCGTCCTCAGAGCTTGATCTCGATGTCGACGCCCGCGGGGAGGTCGAGACGCATCAAGGAGTCCACGGTCTTGGGAGTCGGGTCGATGATGTCGATCAGACGCTTGTGCGTCCGCATCTCGAAGTGCTCCCGGCTGTCCTTGTACTTGTGGGGAGAACGGATGACGCAGTACACGTTCTTCTCCGTGGGCAGCGGCACCGGGCCGGCGACCTTGGCTCCCGTACGCGTCACCGTGTCCACGATCTTGCGCGCGGAGGAGTCGATGACCTCGTGGTCATAGGCCTTGAGCCTGATGCGGATCTTTTGTCCCGCCACAGTTCGTCCTTACTTCTCGCTACGTCGGTGCTGAAATCTTCTGATGTGCGTCGTCGTCGTGCTCGTCGGTCCTGCTCATGCTCCGACCCCCACGGTCGGGCGTGTCGGGCACCTTGCGGCACAACACATCCCCGACCAGTCCCGCATCTGGGTCAAGGCCTGACGATCCGCGAGGACCGGTCGGCCTGGGGGTCTCGCGGTGCGGCGGCTCTCGCCTCGCCCGTCAAAGAACCGGCGAAGGCATGGCGCGCCCCGGCGACCCCGTCAAAGCAACCTGGCTATCTTGTCAGACTCACCAGTGCCGATCAAATCCGGACGTCGGCGACCGCCAGGAGCTGCGATCGGTGGGAAGGTGCTCGTCCACGGCTCCACCGTGAGCACTCTGCGACCGCTCACTGATGCTACGGCGTCGATCACCCCTAGTCTGTCCCGGTGCAGATGAGGGTGGGAGTGGCCGCCGGCCACCCGTCGACGGCGCAGGCCGGCGCCGAGATCCTCTCCGCCGGGGGCAGCGCGGTCGACGCGGCGGTGGCCATGATGCTGGTCGGCTGTGCGGCCGAGACCATCTTCACGGGCCTGAACGGCGGTGGGTTCGCCACCTGCTACGACGCCGCGACCCGCGAGGTCCGCTGCTTCGACTTCTTCGTCGCCGTCCCGGGGCTGGACGGCACCTCTCCCGGGGCCGGACGGGCCATCGAGGTCAGCTTCGTCGGCCAGCCGATGCCTTATGAGATCGGTCCGGCCACGGTCGCCGTGCCCGGGGTGCCCGCGGGGGCCCACCACCTGTGGCGCCGGTACGGGCGGCTGCCCTGGACCGACGTGGTGGCGCCCGGCCTGGCGGCCTCCTACGGGACGCCCTTTCCGCGGACGCACGCCGTGCTGCTGCCGGTGATCGAACCGGCCATGCGGGTCGGGGACGGCGTCGGGGTCTACTCCCGTCCCGACGGGTCGCTGCTGCAGGCGGGCGACCGGCTGTGGCACCCCGACCACCACCGCGCCTACGAGCTGCTGGCCGAGGACCCGGCCGCCTTCTACACCGGCGCCTACGCCGACGCCCTCGTCCAATCCGTGGCCGACGGTGGCGCGATCAGCCACGAGGACCTCGCCGCGTACCGGGTCCGCGAGCACGCCGCCCGCACCGTCGAGTTCCACGGCTCGACCGTGCACGCCCGTGGCACCGACCTGGACGACGTCCTCGCCACCCTGGCGGTCGCCGCCGACGCGGTGACCGGGGACCCGCACACCGACCCCGCGTCCGCCCTGGGGCTGGTCGCGGCCCTGCGCGCTCCCGACCGGCGCTCGGACACCACGAACGTGGTGGCGGTGGACGCCGAGGGCAACGGGTGTGCGCTGACCACCAGCCTCGGCCTGGGCTCCGGGGTCTGGGTGCCCGGCTTCGGGGTGCACCTGAACTCGATGCTGGGCGAGGGCGAGCTGATCCGCGGCCGCCTGCAGCCGGGCGTCCGGATGGGCTCGATGATGTCCCCGCTCGCGGTGCTGGACGCCGACCGCCGCCTTGTCGGGGTGGCCGGCGCGGCGGGCGGCAGCCGGATCCGGTCCGCGCTGGTGCAGGTACTGGTCCAGGTGCTGCGCGGGGTACCGCCGCAGGAGGCCATCGACGGACCCCGGCTGAACGCCCTGCCCGGCCTGGTCCGCTTCGAGCCGGGGTTTGCCCCCGACGTGCTGGCCGCGGTCGCCGCGGCCGGCGACGAGGTGGCGGTCACCGGGCAGCGTGACCCGTACTTCGGCGGCGTCTCGGCGCTGAGCACGCTGGGCGGGGGTGCCGACCCGCGCCGCAGCGGGGGCGTCGTCCTGCTCTGAGCGGGTCATCTAGGGTCGGTGAGCGTGACTCCCTCGGCCCCGTCCTCCACCTACCGGCTGCAGATCTCCCGCGACTTCACCCTCGCTCAGGCCACGGACCTGCTCGACTATCTCCTCGACCTCGGCGCCGGCGCGGTCTACCTGTCGCCCTTGCTGCGTTCCACCACCGGCTCCACCCACGGCTACGACACCGTCGACGTCACCTTGATCGACCCGGACCGGGGCGGGGAGGCCGCGCTGGAGGCACTCTTCGCCGAGGCGGGCCGGCTGGGTCTCGGCGTGGTCATCGACATCGTGCCGAACCACCTCGGCGTCGACGTGCCGGCCGAGAACCCGCCCTGGTGGGACGTGCTGCAGCACGGCCGCGGGTCCGCGTACGCGCACTGGTTCGACATCGACTGGAGCCGCCCGCGGATCCTGCTGCCCGTGCTGGGAGACGACGCGGTGCTGAGCATCGAGCCGTCGCCGTCGACGTCGGAGAGGGAGCTGCGTTACTACGAGCACCGCTTCCCGCTCGCACCCGGCAGCTGGTCCGAGGGCGATGACCCCGAGGAGGTGCACGCCCGCCAGCACTACGAGCTGGCGCACCACTCCCGCGGCAACCGCGAGCTGAGCTACCGCCGCTTCTTCGCTGTGACCAGCCTCGCCGGCGTCCGGGTGGAGGACGAACGGGTCTTCGAGGCGACCCACGCCCTGGTCCGGCCGTGGGTGGAACGCGGCGTGGCCGGGTTGCGGGTGGACCACCCCGACGGCCTGGTCGACCCCGGTGAGTACCTGCGGCGGCTGCGGGCGCTCGCGCCGGAGCAGTGGATCACCGTGGAGAAGATCCTCGAGCCCGGTGAGGAGCTGCCCGCGGACTGGCCCGTCGAGGGCACGACCGGCTACGACGCCATGCGCGAGGTGAACGGGCTGTTCGTCGACCCGGGCGCCGAGCACGAGCTGACCGAACTGTACCAGCGGCTCACCGGGGACCAGCGGGACGTCGCCGCCCACATCGAGGTCGGCAAGCGGATGGTGGTCACCGACCTGCTGCCGGCGGAGGTGCGTCGGATGGCGGCGCTCTCGCCCGAGGTCGAGGACGCAGGGGCCGCCATCGCCGAGGTGGCCGTGGCGTTCGCGGTCTACCGCTCCTACTTGCCTCAGGGCGCGGCCGATCTGGACCACGCCCTGGCGCTGGCCGCCCGCCGTCAGCCCCAGCTGGTCCCGGCCCTGGACGCCCTGAGCCCGCGGCTGCACGACGGCGACGACGAGCTCGCTCGGCGGATGCAGCAGCTCAGCGGTGCCACCATGGCCAAGGGCATCGAGGACACCGCCTACTACCGCTATGCGCGGTTCGTGGCGCTGAACGAGGTCGGAGGAGACCCCGCCGAGCTCGGCATCGCGCCGACGGAGTTCCACGAGGCCCAACGACGTCGGCAAGCCACCCAGCCGCGGTCGATGACCGGGTTGTCGACCCACGACACCAAGCGCGGGGAGGACGTCCGGGCGCGGCTCGCCGTCCTGGCCGAGATCCCCCAGGCCTGGAGCTCGTTCGCCGGGCGCGTGCTCGAGGCCTCGACGGTGCCGAACCGGGCCTTCGCGTACTTCCTGGCCCAGACCTTCGTCGGGGCGGGCGTGATCGAGCCGGAGCGGATGCACGCGTACGCGGAGAAGGCGATGCGCGAGGCCAGCGACGGCACCACCTATACCGACGTGGACGCCACGTTCGAGGCCGGCGTGCACGCCCTCGTCGACGCCGCGTACGACGAGCCGAGGCTGCGCACCGCCTGGGACGACCTCGCCGCCGCGGTGACGGGACCCGGTTGGTCGAACGCGCTCGGTCAGAAGATCGTGCAGCTCACGATGCCCGGGATCCCCGACGTCTACCAGGGCACCGAGCTGTGGGACGACTCCCTCGTCGACCCCGACAACCGACGGCCGGTCGACTTCGCCCGCCGCCGGGAGCTGCTGGCCCAGGCGTCGCAGACCCACCCGGGCGTGGACGACAGCGGTGCGGCCAAGCTCTGGGTGACCCGGCAGGCCCTGCACGCCCGTCGCGAGCGGCCGGAGCTGTTCGACGGTTACGAGGCGCTACGAGCGAGCGGACCCGCGGCCGACCACCTGGTCGCCCTCGACCGCGGCGGGGCCGTCACCCTCGCCACCCGGCTACCGGTGGGCCTGTCCGCCGCAGGCGGCTGGCTCGACACCGCGATCGAGCTGCCCGGCACCCTCACCGACGTCCTGACCGGACGCGAGGTCTCCGGCACGGTGCAGGTGGCCGACCTGCTCGACCGCTACCCGGTGGCGCTGCTGCTCCGCTCCTGAGGGGCTGCGACTGGCTCAGGGGGCGGGAGTCAGAGTGACCGTGGTCTGGGCGCCGACCTCGGTGAAGCCGACGCGGCGGGCCAGCCGGCGCGAGGCGACGTTGTCGACCCGGGCCCGCCACTGCGGCACCAGCCCGACGTCGAGGGCGTCGTTCAGCGCCAGCGCGGCAGCCATCGTGCCCCGGCCGGACCGACGGTGCTCCGGCGCGGTCAGCGCCCCCAGGTGGCCGAGGATGCCCTGCCACTCGTCGTAGCCGGCGCCCGCCGTGGGACGGTCGCGGTCGTCGAGGGTGATGAAGACCTTGGCCATCTCGGCCAGACCGACCTCGCGGACGTCGTCGGGCGGACAGGTCTTCTCCAGCGCGACCGCCGTCGCCGAGTCGTCGGCCACCGGGACGTCACGCAGCCCCTCGACCGCCGCGTACCGGTCGGTGTAGGCCAGCGCGGCCTGGCCGAGCACCCGGGCGCCGTGGCCCTCGCAGCAGTGCAGCAGCGCCGACTGGTCCAGCAGCTCTGAAGGGTCCGAGCCTGCGGTGCGCTCGTGGAACCAGTCCGGGCCGACCAGCACGAAGGTCTGCCAGAGCCGGATCACCATCGCCTGCTCCGACGAGGCCGCCCGTACCACCCGGACCGGGTTGCGGGCCGGGTCGAGGCTGTCGTCGGGCAGGCCGAGGAGGCGGCACCAGCCCAGGCGCACGATCGCCGCGGTGTTCGCCTCCACCCGGCGATCGTAGGCGGTACAGGCGCCGAGAACGCGAGAAGCCCCGCACCGTCAGGTGCAGGGCTCCTCGCTGGAGATCGACTAGATCACTTGATGATCTTGGTGACGCGACCGGCGCCCACGGTCCGACCACCCTCACGGATGGCGAACTTGAGCTCCTCCTCCATGGCGATGGGCTGGATGAGCGCCACGGTCATGTCCGTGTTGTCACCCGGCATCACCATGTCGGTGCCCTCCGGCAGGTTGACCACACCGGTGACGTCGGTGGTGCGGAAGTAGAACTGCGGACGGTAGTTGTTGAAGAACGGCGTGTGACGGCCGCCCTCCTCCTTCGAGAGGATGTAGACGCGCGCCTCGAAGTCGGTGTGCGGGGTGGTCGTGCCCGGCTTGATCACGACCATGCCGCGCTCGACGTCCTCGCGCTTGGTGCCGCGGAGCAGCAGACCGACGTTCTCGCCCGCCCGACCCTCGTCGAGGAGCTTGCGGAACATCTCCACACCGGTGACGGTGGTGGTCTGCTTGCTGTTACGGATGCCGATGATGTCGACGGTCTCGTTGACCTTGACCACACCGCGCTCGATCCGACCGGTGATGACGGTGCCACGACCGGTGATCGTGAAGACGTCCTCGACGGGCATCAGGAACGGCTTGTCGATCTCGCGCTCCGGCTGCGGGATGTAGGAGTCGACCGCCGCCATGAGCTCCATGATCGCGTCGCCCCACTTCGCGTCGCCGTTCAGCGCCGGGAAGGCCGCGACGCGGACGACCGGGACGTTGTCGCCGTCGAAGTCCTGGTCGCTCAGCAGCTCGCGGACCTCGAGCTCGACGAGCTCCAGGATCTCCTCGTCGTCGACCATGTCGCACTTGTTGAGCGCCACGACGATGGCCGGCACGCCGACCTGACGGGCGAGCAGCACGTGCTCACGGGTCTGCGGCATCGGGCCGTCGGTGGCGGCGACCACGAGGATCGCGCCGTCCATCTGGGCCGCACCGGTGATCATGTTCTTGATGTAGTCGGCGTGCCCCGGGCAGTCGACGTGCGCGTAGTGGCGCTTCTCGGTCTGGTACTCGACGTGCGCGATCGAGATCGTGATGCCGCGCTGACGCTCTTCGGGCGCCTTGTCGATCTGGTCGAACGCCGACGCCTGGTTCAGGGTCGGGTACTTGTCGTGCAGCACCTTGGTGATCGCCGCGGTCAGCGTGGTCTTGCCGTGGTCGATGTGCCCGATGGTGCCGATGTTGACGTGCGGCTTAGTCCGCTCGAACTTGGCCTTGGCCACTGTGGCTCCTTCTGGATTCCTCGCCACGCGATCGCCTGGCGTTCTTGGGTTGCTAGCTGGTTGGTGGCCGGGCTGAAACCCGGCCCAAGTTTTCCTTGCCCGCGCGGCTCAGGTCAAACCGAGCCGCACGGGTGGGGACGTCACTCCCCGCGTGCCTTCTGGATGATCTCGTCCGAGACCGACTTGGGGGTCTCGGCGTAGGAGTGGAACTCCATCGAGTACGAAGCCTGGCCCGAGGTCTTCGAGCGCAGGTCACCCACGTAGCCGAACATCTCCGAGAGCGGCACCAGAGCCTCGACGACCTTGTTGCCGTGCAGGTCGTTCATGGACTGGATCTGGCCGCGGCGAGAGTTGAGGTCGCCGATGACGGTACCCATGTAGTCCTCGGGCGTGGTCACCTCGACGGCCATCACCGGCTCGAGCAGAGCCGGGTCGGCACGGCGGGCAGCCTCCTTGAAGACCATCGAGCCGGCGATCTTGAACGCGAGCTCGGAGGAGTCGACGTCGTGGTAGGCGCCGTCCTGCAGCGTCACCTTGATGTCCTCGACCGAGTAGCCGGCCAGCACGCCGAACTGCATGGCGTCCTGGATGCCGTCGTCCACCGCGGGGATGTACTCCTTGGGGATGCGGCCACCGGTGACACCGTTCACGAACTCGTAGCCGGAGCCGGGCTCCAGGGGCTCGAGGTCGATGATCACGCGGGCGTACTGACCCGAGCCACCCGACTGCTTCTTGTGGGTGTACTCGACCTTCTCGACCGGGCGACGCAGCGTCTCGCGGTAGGCCACCTGCGGCTTGCCGATGTTCGCCTCGACGCGGAACTCACGCTTCATCCGGTCGATCAGCACCTCGAGGTGCAGCTCGCCCATGCCGGCGATGATCGTCTGGCCGGTCTCCTCGTCGGTGTGCACGCGGAAGGTCGGGTCCTCCTCGGCGAGCCGCTGGATGGCGACGCCGAGCTTCTCCTGGTCGGACTTCGTCTTCGGCTCGATGGCCTGCTCGATGACCGGCGCCGGGAAGTCCATGGACTCCAGCTGCACCGGGCTCGCCGGGTCGGACAGCGTCTCGCCGGTGGTGGTGTCCTTCAGACCCATCACGGCGACGATCTGGCCGGCACCGACCGACGCGATCTCCTCACGCTTGTTGGCGTGCATCTGGTAGATCTTGCCGATCCGCTCCTTGCGGCCCTTGGTGCTGTTCAGCACCGTCGAACCGGCCTCGAGCTTGCCCGAGTAGAGACGGATGTAGGTCAGTCGACCGAGGTGCGGGTCCGCCGCGATCTTGAAGGCCAGCGCGGAGAACGGGTCGGTGGTGTCCGGGTGCCGCTCGATGACGACCGACTCGTCGCCGGGCTTGAACCCGTCGATGGCCGGCACGTCCAGCGGGGACGGCAGGTAGGCGATGACCGCGTCGAGCAGGGGCTGGACACCCTTGTTCTTGAAGGCGCTGCCGCAGAGGACCGCGGTGATCTGGGAGGAGAGCACCGCGCGACGGATGGCCGCCTCGATGAGCTCGGGCGTCATCGCCGCCTCGTCCTCGGCCAGGTAGGCCTCCATCAGCGTGTCGTCGTACTCGGCGACCAGCTCGACCAGCTCGGCGTGAGCGGCCTCGGCCTGCTCCACCATGTCGGCCGGGATCTCCTCGACGGTGTAGTCCTCACCGATCGTGGTCTCACCGCGCCACGTCAGGGCACGCATCCGGACGACGTCGACGACACCGAGGAAGCCACCCTCGGAACCGATGGGCAGCTGCAGGATCGCGGGGACGGCGTTCAGGCGGCTTTTGATCGTGGAGACGCAGAAGTCGAAGCTCGCTCCGGTCCGGTCCAGCTTGTTGATGAAGCAGATCCGCGGCACCTTGTACCGGTCGGCCTGGCGCCACACGGTCTGACTCTGCGGCTCGACCCCGGCGACGCCGTCGAACACCGCGACCGCGCCGTCGAGCACGCGGAGCGAACGCTCCACCTCGACGGTGAAGTCCACGTGGCCCGGAGTGTCGATGATGTTGATCTGGGTGTCGTGCCAGTGGCAGGTCGTCGCGGCGGACGTGATGGTGATGCCGCGCTCCTGCTCCTGCTCCATCCAGTCCATCGTGGCCGCGCCGTCATGCACCTCACCGATCTTGTAGTTGATACCGGTGTAGAAGAGGATGCGCTCGGTCGTGGTGGTCTTGCCGGCGTCGATGTGCGCCATGATGCCAATGTTGCGGACCTTGGACAGGTCGGTTTCGATGTCGACAGCCATCGCGGCGTCTTCAACCTCTCATCTGGGTGTGACCCGACTGGTCCCAACCGGGCAGGGTGGTGGCCCCGCCGGCGGAGCTGCCGGGAAGAACAGCTGGGTGGGTTACCAGCGGTAGTGGGCGAAGGCCTTGTTGGCCTCGGCCATCTTGTGCGTGTCCTCGCGACGCTTCACCGCGGCACCGAGGCCGTTCGACGCGTCGAGTATCTCGTTCATCAGGCGCTCCGACATCGTCTTCTCGCGACGGGCACGGGCGAAGCTGACCAGCCAGCGCATGGCGAGCGTGGTCGCACGGTTCGGCTTGACCTCGATCGGCACCTGGTACGTCGCACCACCGACGCGGCGGCTCTTGACCTCGAGCGCGGGGCGCACGTTGTCGAGCGCCCGCTTGAGGGTCTGGACGGGGTCGGTACCGGTCTTGGTCTTGGTGCCGTCGAGCGCGGTGTAGACGATGCCCTGGGCGATGGTCTTCTTGCCGTCCACCAGGATCTTGCTCACCAGCTGGGTGACCAGCGGGGAGCCGTAGACCGGGTCGACCGGCAGCGGACGGTTCGGGGCGGGGCCCTTGCGAGGCATTACTTCTCCTTCTTCGCGCCGTAGCGGCTGCGAGCCTGCTTGCGGTTCTTGACGCCCTGGGTGTCGAGCGAGCCGCGGATGATCTTGTACCGGACGCCGGGCAGGTCCTTCACCCGGCCGCCGCGGACGAGCACCATCGAGTGCTCCTGGAGGTTGTGACCCACACCGGGGATGTAGGCCGTGACCTCGACCCCGGAAGACAGGCGGACGCGAGCCACCTTGCGCAGAGCGGAGTTGGGCTTCTTCGGGGTGGTGGTGTACACCCGCGTGCACACACCACGACGCTGGGGCGAACCCTTGAGCGCCGGGGTCTTGTTCTTGCTCACCTTGTCCGCCCGGCCCTTACGGACCAGCTGCTGAATTGTGGGCACTACGTCCTGTCTCTTTCTCTTGGTCTACCGCGAGCCGTGGCAGGCCTGCTCACCACGGGATGACTACGAGGGGTGGACCGCCGGCGTTGGCCGACGGGCCGTGCGCGCTCGGCCACGTCCGGAGCGGACCTTCGGGGCACGCACAAGAAGTCGGGCGAGCCCGAACACAAGGATCGAGCCTACCTGGTGACCTCCGAGCGGTCAAAGCCGTACGTCCTCCGCCGCCGTCAGCTCGTTCCTGCCCCGAGCCCGTCCGCACAACGCGGGCCGGGGGGAGCTTGTTCCGCTCAGTCCAGGCTCACCAGGCGTCGCTCGCGGGCCATCTCGGCGATCTCGGGCTCGAGGTCGTCGCCGGCGGCGAGCAGCTGTGGCAGCAGGTGCCTCTCGGTGGTGATCGCGCGGAACACCAGAGCCGCCGTCACGTCGTGGGAGGGCCGTTGGACGACCTCGACCGGGTCGCCGGCCTGGATCCGGCCGGGCGTGAGGACGCTGAGGTAGGTGCCGACGCGGCTCACGGCGCTGAACACCTTCGCCCACCCCTTCTCCCCCATCCAGCCGCGGAAGGTGGAGCAGGGGATACGCGGTGAGGTGACCTTGAGCTCGACGGTGTCGCCGACCCGCCAGACCTCCCCGACGCGGGCGTCGTTGACGTCGATACCCAGCGTGGTCAGGTTCTCCCCGAAGAAGCCGTTGGCCAGCGGCCGGCCGAGCCGGTCCTGCCAGCCGTCGAGGTCCTCGCGCTGGAAGGCGTAGACCGCCTGCAGGTCGCCGCCGTGGTGCCGGACGTCGCCGATGAAGTCCCCGACCAGGCCACTGCCCAGCCCGCCGCGCTTGGGTCCGGGGGCCCGCACCTCCACCGGGCCGGCCGCCGGGCGCTTGCCGATGCCGGTCGACCTGGCCTGCTTGTACGGGTTGGGCTCGGCAGAGCCGAGGTTGACCGAGAGGAGGTGCGACACCGGCTCAGCGTAGCTGGACTGGGCCGACCGCCGCTCCTCGTCACGGTGCACCTCAGTGCCCGCTGACCCGTCGGTAGCGGCCGCTGAGAAACGGCGACCAGTCGGCTGCGCCGCCCGGCCGGACCTCGATCTCGTAGTCGAGCCGGTCTGCGGTGGGCCGGAACCGGTGCCGGGCGCTACCCGTGGCGGTGGTCTTCTCCAGCACCAGCGCTCCGTCGGCCCAGCCGCCGTCGGCGGCGACCGGGGGCTGGCCGTAGGAGTCGAACAGCCACCACCGCACGGTGAGGGCGTTCGGCACGCCCTGGAGGACCCCGTGCGCGGTGAGCTCCACGCCGTCCTCGCGCACCTGGCGGTAGTCCTGCACCACGACGGTCCCCGCCACGTCGAGGCGGAACACTATCGACGCCCGGGTGCCGGCGGCCGGCGCCCAGGGCGAGGCCTCCTGCCGCTCCAGGCCCGTCCAGCTGCCGAGCAGCGGCAGAAACGTCGTCCGCAGGTCCACCGCAATACCGTAGGCCGGAGGGACCGGACGCCCGACAATGGTGGGGTGAGCACCGTTCGTGGTCGGGTCATCGTCATCACCGGCGCCATGGCGGCCGGCAAGTCGACGGTCGCCGAGCTGCTGGCCGCACGGCTGCCGCGCTCGGTGCACGTCCGCGGGGACGTGTTCCGCAAGATGGTGGTGAACGGCCGGGCTGAGATGACACCCGACGCGAGCGCGGAGGCGACCGCGCAGCTGCACCTGCGCTACGAGCTGGCCGCCCGGACCGCCGACCGGTACGCCGAGGCGGGCTTCGACGCCATCGTGCAGGACGTCATCATCGGCAGCGAGCTGACGAGCTTCATCGCCCAGGTGCACAACCCGGCCCGCTACCTGGTGGTGCTCTCTCCCAGCGTCTCCGCGCTCGAGTGGCGCGAGGAACAGCGGACGAAGGAGGGTTATGTCCACTTCTCTCCCGGCGTCCTCGACGAGGTCCTCCGCCGCGAGACCGCCCAGATCGGCTACTGGCTCGACTCCAGCGCCCAGACCCCGGACGAGACCGTCGAGGACATCCTGACCAACCTCGACCGCGCCGCCGTCTGACCCGCACCGGGCTGTCAGTGGGCTCGGCTACTCTCCGCGACATGGAACTGGCGATCGAGGCACGCGGGCTCGTCAAGCGCTACAAGAGCTCGACGGCGTTGGGAGGGGTGGACCTCGCGGTGCCCCGGGGCACGGTCCTGGGACTGCTCGGCCCGAACGGGGCGGGGAAGACGACGACGGTGCGCTGCCTGAGCACGCTGCTTCGGCCCGACGCCGGGTCCGCTCGGGTGGCCGGCATCGACGTGCTCGCCGAGCCCGGACGGGTCCGGGAGCGGATCGGGCTGTCGGGCCAGTACTCCGCGGTCGATGAGTACCTGACGGGGATGGAGAACCTCGTCATGGTGGGCCGGCTCTACCACCTCGGTGGGGCTCGCAGCCGGACCCGGGCGACGGCCCTGCTCCGGCAGTTCGGCCTGGACGACGCGGCCGGCAAGCCGGCCAAGGCCTACTCCGGCGGGATGCGCCGCCGGCTCGATCTCGCCGCGGCGCTGGTGGCCGAGCCGGAGGTGCTCTTCCTCGACGAGCCGACGACGGGTCTCGATCCCCAGGGTCGGATCGAGGTGTGGGAGCTGATCGCCTCGCTGGTGGCCGGCGGAACGACGTTGCTGTTGACCACTCAGTACCTGGAGGAGGCCGACCGGCTGGCTGACGAGATCGTGGTCATCGACCACGGCCTGGTCATCGCCCAGGGCACCTCCGACGCGCTCAAGGCCCAGGTGGGTGGCGAGCGGCTGGAGCTGACGGTCTCCTCCCCCGACGACCTCGACACCGCCGTGACGGTGCTGGGCGAACTGGTGAGCGGCGCGGTGTCGGCCGACGCGCACACCAGGGCGATCACGGCCCCCGTGACCGGCGGAGCCGGCGTCCTGATCGAGGCGCTGCGTCGGCTGGACGCCGCCGGGATCGCCCTGGCCGACGTCGGCCTGCGCCGGCCAACCCTGGACGACGTCTTCCTGACCCTGACCGGCCACGCTGCGGAGGAGGAGAAGTGAGTGTGCTCAGCTCGCTGGGGGACGGCCTGGTCGTCGCGCAGCGCAACCTCATCAAGATCCGGCGGGTGCCCGAGCTGCTGGTATTCACGACGTTGTCGCCGATCATGTTCGTGCTCTTGTTCGCCTACGTCTTCGGCGGCGCGATCTCGGGCGGGGACCCGCAGCAGTACCGCGAGTTCCTGATCGCCGGCATCTTCGCCCAGACAGTGATCTTCGGGGCCACGACCACGGGCGCCGGACTGGCCGACGACGTCCAGAAGGGCATCATCGACCGCTTTCGCTCGCTGCCCATGTCGCGGACCGCCGTGCTGACCGGACGGACCCTGTCCGACGTGGTCAACAACGTCATCGTGCTGGTGGTGATGTCGCTGACCGGCCTGGTCGTCGGCTGGCGCATCCGCAGCTCCTTCCTCGACGCCCTCGCCGGCTACCTGGTCCTGCTGGTGTTCGCCTACGCCATCTCGTGGGTGATGGCCTTCGTGGGGTTGCTGGTGCCGAGCGTCGAAGTGGTGAACCAGGCCTCGTTCATCGTGATCTTTCCGCTCACGTTCATCGCGAACACCTTCGTGCCGTTGGACTCCCTGCCCGGACCGCTGAAGGTCTTCGCCCAGTGGAACCCGGTCTCCGCGATCACCACCGCCGCCCGTGAGCTGTTCGGCAACAACGCCCTGAGCACCCCGGCCACGGTCTGGCCGCTCGAACACCCCGTGGCCTACACGATCCTGTGGTCGGTGGTGATCCTGCTCGTCTTCATCCCCCTGACCACCTGGCAGTTCCGCCGCGCCGCCAGCCGCTGACCCAACCCCGCGCCCCGCTGCGCCCCGCGCCCCGCGCCCCGCCCTGCCTGACCCCAACCTCGTCCCCCCGGGAACCCTTTGCCCGGGCGAACCCCGACGGTCACTTCACAGCCCTACGCGCTGCCGAGGCGTGCGCAGACGGGTGTGTCGCGACTCCGAGGGCTGTGAAGTGACCGTCAAGGTTCGGCCCGGGGGGGCGGCAGGCGCGCAGCAAGCAAGGGGCGTGATCAGCGGGTGCGGGAGAACGCGCGCAGGAGGCGATCGCGTAGCACGCCCTTGGTGTAGAGGTCCTCCCAGACCCACCGGACGAACCGTCGATCGGTGTCGCGGACGGCGTCCTCCCTCAGCTTCTCCTTGAACAGCACGTCCGCCGGTCGCTGTCCCGGCTGGAGAAGGTCGCCGTACTTGAGCTTGCCGTCGAACTCACCGACGGTCCGGAACTGCTCCCAGTAGAAGTCGACCCGGGCGATGAGCCGGCCCGCATGGTCGTGGATCTCCCGTTGCGGGATGGGGCCCGGCAGCCCCTCCTCGCTGATCCGTACCCGGGACACCGATTCACCGACGCTCTCGCTGCGACCGTCGATGAAGTCCGCGACGCGACGCGCCTGGGCGACGCCGGGCCACCGCTCCATGCTGTGCAACACGTCGTCCAGGTCCCCGAAGTCGAGTCCGAGGGCAGCGGCGCGATCCCCGGCGGCGACCGCCTGTTCGAACGGCAGGGACCGACCGAGGTCGGCTACGGTCCGAGCGAGCGAGGTGACGGCCAGGCCCTCGATGCAGAGGAGGTGGGCCGGCGACAGGGTGGCGCTGTGCAGCTCGAGGTCCGGACGACGCCTGGCTCCGTTGCTGCGGCTGCGAGTGAGGTGGACCTGACGGAGCCGGCTGGACCACACCGGCAGTCCCAGCAGCACCGCTGCCGAGACGTGGCTGACCACGGCGTCCGGGCTGACTCTGGTGACGACGGCCGCGATGAGTTCGCGGTGGCGGAGCTCCCGGCCGGCGGCCTCGTCGAGTGGGAAGCGGGTCCAGGCGCCGCGTCGGACGTGGGTCAGCTGTCCGCTTCGACGCAGCCGTCGTAGCTCGCCCTTGTCATAGCCGCTGTCCAGCAGCTGACGGGTGGTCCTGATCGTCTCCACGCCGACAGCACACCCGACAGGCCGCCCCTTCGGGCGTCACGGGCGCCTTCTGTGGATGGCCGCCGAGCACTCCGCTGCTGTGGACAACGGCCATCAGCGGCACTCCACAACACCTGGGTCCGCATCACAGCCGTCCGGACGGGTGTGTCGCGGCTCCAGAGGCTGTGAAGTGACCGTCCAGAAACGGCCGGAGGACGGGCCGGGGGGACGATCCCCGACCCGCCCTCTAGACGGTCCTGCTAGCCCTGACGGGCGGTGCTCAGCGGTAGTCGCCGAGGTCGAACTCCTCCAGCGGGACGGCTGCACCTGAAGACTGACCGAAGTCGTAGTCGAAGGAGTCGTAGCCGACCATCGAGTAGGCCTGCGCCTTCGCCTCCTCGGTCGCCTCCACCTTGATGTTGCGGTAGCGGTCGAGACCGGTGCCGGCAGGGATCAGCTTGCCGAGGATGACGTTCTCCTTGAGACCGATCAGGCTGTCCGACTTGCCGTTGATGGCGGCGTCGGTCAAGACCTTGGTCGTCTCCTGGAAGGACGCCGCCGAGAGCCACGACTCGGTGGCCAGCGACGCCTTGGTGATGCCCATCAGCACCGCACGACCCGACGCCGGGTTGCCACCCTCGGCCACGACGAGGCGGTTCTGCGCCTCATACGTCAGCCGGTCGACCAGGTCACCGGTCAGCAGGTCGGCGTCACCGGACTCGATCACGGTCACCCGGCGCAGCATCTGCCGGATGATGATCTCGATGTGCTTGTCGTGGATCGGGGCACCCTGGGTGCGGTACACCGACTGGACCTCGTCCACCAGGTGCTCCTGCACCCGACGGACCCCGAGCACCCGGAGCACGTCGTGCGGGTCGGGGGTACCCGCGGTGAGCTGCTGTCCGACCTCGACGTGGTCGCCGTCCTCCACCAGCAGGCGGGCGCGGCGCGACACCGAGAACTCGGCCGCCTCCGACCCGTCGTCGGGGGTGATGGTGATCTTCTTGAGCCGGTCACTGTCCTCGATCTGCACCCGGCCGGCGGCCTCGGAGATCGGCGACTTGCCCTTGGGCTGGCGGGCCTCGAAGAGCTCGACCACGCGCGGCAGACCCTGGGTGATGTCGTCACCGGCCACACCACCGGTGTGGAAGGTACGCATCGTCAGCTGCGTGCCGGGCTCACCGATCGACTGCGCCGCGACGATGCCGACGGCCTCGCCGACGTCGACCAGCTTGCCGCTGGCCAGCGAACGGCCGTAGCACATCGCGCAGGTGCCGGTCACGGCCTCACAGGTGAGGACGCTGCGGACCTTGATCGTCGTGACGCCGTTCCTGATCAGCAGACCGATGTTGACGTCGCCCAGGTCGGTGCCAGCCGGCAGCAGCACGTCACCGTTGCTGTCGGACACGTCGGTCGCGAGGCTGCGGGCGTAGACCGCGGTCTCCACGTGCTCGTCCAGGCTCAGACCGGAACCACCGTCGGAGACGGCGATGGTCTTGGTCAGGCCGCGCTCGGTGCCGCAGTCCTCCTCGCGGATGATCACGTCCTGGCTGACGTCGACGAGGCGACGGGTCAGGTAGCCCGAGTCGGCCGTCCGCAGCGCGGTGTCGGCCTGGCCCTTACGACCACCGTGGGTGGAGATGAAGTACTCCAGGACCGACAGGCCCTCACGGAAGTTCGACTTGATGGGCCGGGCGATGATCTCGCCCTTCGGGTTCACCACGAGGCCACGCATGGCCGCGATCTGGCGCATCTGCACCATGTTCCCGCGGGCGCCGGAGTGCACCATCATGTAGATCGGGTTCGTCTTGGAGAAGTTGGCCTCCATGGCCGCGCCGAGCTTGGACGTCGCGTCGGTCCAGATCTCGATGAGCTCCTGACGACGCTCGTCCTCGGTGATCAGACCGCGCTCGTACTGCCGGTCGATCTTGCTGGCCCGGTCCTCGTACCCCGCGAGCAGCTCGACCTTGTTGGCCGGGGTGGTCACGTCGCCGATGGAGACGGTGACGCCGGAGCGCGTGGCCCAGTGGAAGCCCAGGTCCTTCAGGGCGTCCAGGCAGAACGCCACCTCGACCTTGGGGTACCGCTCGGCCAGGTCGTTGACGATCTGACCCAGCTGCTTCTTGCCCACCTCGTAGTCGCAATAGGCGTAGTCCGCCGGCAGCGCCTCGTTGAACAGGGCGCGACCCAGGGTCGTCTCCAGCACGATCGCGCCGCGGTCGTTCAGCTCGAAGCCGAGCGGCGGCACGATGTCGGTCAGCCGCAGCTTGATCTTGGCCTGGACGCTCAGCTCATGGCGGTCGAAGGCCATCAGGGCCTCCGAGACCGAGCCGAACGCACGCCCCTCGCCCGCTGCTCCGTCGACCTGCATGGTCAAGAAGTAGTGGCCGATGATCATGTCCTGGGTGGGCATGGTCACGGGACGGCCGTCGGCCGGCTTGAGGATGTTGTTCGTCGACAGCATCAGGATCCGGGCCTCGGCCTGCGCCTCCGCGGACAGCGGCAGGTGCACGGCCATCTGGTCACCGTCGAAGTCCGCGTTGAACGCGGTGCAGACGAGCGGGTGGATCTGGATGGCCTTGCCCTCGATCAGCTGCGGCTCGAAGGCCTGGATGCCGAGGCGGTGCAGGGTCGGGGCGCGGTTCAGCAGCACCGGGTGCTCGGAGATGACCTCTTCGAGGACGTCCCACACCACGGGGCGCTGACGCTCGACCATGCGCTTGGCGGACTTGATGTTCTGCGCGTGGTTGAGGTCGTCCAGCCGCTTCATGACGAACGGCTTGAACAGCTCCAGCGCCATCGCCTTGGGCAGACCGCACTGGTGCAGCTTGAGCTGCGGGCCGACCACGATGACCGAGCGGCCGGAGTAGTCGACGCGCTTGCCGAGCAGGTTCTGACGGAACCGGCCCTGCTTGCCCTTCAGCATGTCCGAGATCGACTTCAACGGCCGGTTGCCCGGGCCGGTGACCGGACGGCCACGACGGCCGTTGTCGAACAGCGAGTCCACGGCCTCCTGCAGCATCCGCTTCTCGTTGTTGACGATGATCTCGGGCGCGCCGAGGTCGAGCAGCCGCTTGAGCCGGTTGTTCCGGTTGATCACGCGGCGGTACAGGTCGTTCAGGTCGCTGGTGGCGAACCGGCCACCGTCGAGCTGCACCATCGGGCGCAGGTCCGGCGGGATCACCGGGACGCAGTCCAGCACCATGCCGGCCGGGGAGTTCTTGGTCGACAGGAAGGCGGAGACGACCTTGAGCCGCTTCAGGGCCCGGGTCTTGCGCTGACCCTTGCCGGTCAGGATGGTCTCGCGCAGCGAGGTGGCCTCGGCCTCCAGGTCGAAGGTCTGCAGCCGCTTCTGGATGGCGTCGGCGCCCATGGAGCCGGCGAAGTACTTCCCGAACCGGTTCTTCATCTCCCGGTAGAGGATCTCGTCGCCCTCGAGGTCTTGGACCTTGAGGTTCTTGAAGCGGTTCCAGACGGCGTCGAGACGGTCCAGCTCACGCTGGGAGCGGTCGCGCAGCTGCTTGACCTCACGCTCGGCACCCTCGCGCACCTTGCGCTTGGCGTCGGCCTTGGCGCCCTCGGCCTCAAGACCGGCGGTGTCCTCTTCCAGCTTCTTCATCCGCGTCTCGATGTCGGAGTCGCGGCGGGTCTCCAGGGAGGTGCGCTCGACCCCGATCTTCGCCTCGAGGGAGGAGAGGTCGCGGTGCCGCGCCTCGTCGTCGACGGCGGTGATCATGTACGCGGCGAAGTAGATGACCTTCTCGAGGTCCTTCGGCGCGATGTCGAGGAGGTAGCCCAGCCGGGACGGGACACCCTTGAAGTACCAGATGTGGGTGACGGGGGCGGCCAGCTCGATGTGGCCCATCCGCTCGCGGCGGACCTTCGAGCGGGTGACCTCGACGCCACAGCGCTCGCAGATGATGCCCTTGAAGCGCACGCGCTTGTACTTGCCGCAGTAGCACTCCCAGTCCCGGGTGGGGCCGAAGATCTTCTCGCAGAACAGGCCGTCACGCTCGGGCTTGAGCGTGCGGTAGTTGATGGTCTCCGGCTTCTTGACCTCACCGTGGGACCACTGACGGATCTCATCAGCCGTAGCCAGGCCGATGCGGATCTCGTCGAAGAAGTTCACGTCCAGCACGTTTGGTATCTCTTCTCTTTAGTACGCGTTCTCAGAATGCTGTGTACTTGACCCGCCCTCCGACAGGCTCAGGGAACGTTCCCCGAGCTTGTCGAAGGGCCTCAGTCCTAGACTTCTTCGACGCCGAGCGACTCACCCGGACGGCGGGACAGGTCGATGCCGAAGTCCTCGCCGCCGCGGTAGTCGTCGTCGGAGTCCCGCAGCTCGACCTCGGTGCCGTCGCTGGACAGCACCTCGACGTTCAGGCAGAGGGACTTCATCTCCTTGACGAGCACCTTGAACGACTCGGGGATGCCCGGTTCGGGGATGTTCTCGCCCTTGACGATGGCCTCGTAGACCTTCACGCGGCCGGGGACGTCGTCGGACTTGATCGTCAACAGCTCCTGCAGCGCCCAGGCGGCGCCGTACGCCTCCAGGGCCCAGACCTCCATCTCGCCGAACCGCTGGCCGCCGAACTGGGCCTTACCGCCCAGGGGCTGCTGCGTGATCATCGAGTAGGGGCCGGTCGAACGGGCGTGGATCTTGTCGTCGACCAGGTGGTGGAGCTTGAGCATGTAGATGTAGCCCACGCCCACCGCCTCGGGGAACGGCTCACCGGAGCGCCCGTCGAACAGGTGCGCCTTGCCGTCGGAGCTGACCAGCCGGTCGCCGTCCCGCGTCGGCAGGGTGTTGCCGAGCAGGCCGGTGATCTCGGTCTCGGTGGCACCGTCGAAGACGGGCGTCGCGAGGTTGGTGTTGCCGTCGACGTGCTCGAGGCCGACCGAGCGCAGCCGCTCGGCCCACTCGTCCGCGATGCCGGCGACGTCCCAGCCCTGGCTGGCGACCCACCCGAGGTGAGTCTCCAGCACCTGGCCGACGTTCATCCGGCTCGGCACGCCGAGCGGGTTGAGCACGATGTCGACCGGCGTCCCGTCCTCCATGAACGGCATGTCCTCGATCGGCAGGATCTTGGAGATGACGCCCTTGTTGCCGTGCCGGCCGGCGAGCTTGTCGCCGTCCTGGATCTTGCGCTTCTGGGCGACGTAGACCCGCACCAGCTGGTTGACCCCGGGCGACAGCTCGTCGTCGGACTCGCGGTCGAAGACGCGGACGCCGATGACCGTGCCGGACTCACCGTGAGGCACCTTGAGCGAGGTGTCGCGCACCTCGCGCGCCTTCTCACCGAAGATCGCGCGGAGCAGCCGCTCCTCCGGGGTCAGCTCGGTCTCGCCCTTGGGCGTGACCTTGCCGACCAGGATGTCGCCGGTCGAGACCTCGGCGCCGATGCGGATGATGCCGCGCTCGTCGAGGTCGGCCAGCATCTCCTCGGAGACGTTGGGGATGTCGCGGGTGATCTCCTCCGCGCCCAGCTTGGTGTCGCGGGCGTCCACCTCGTGCTCCTCGATGTGGATCGAGGTGAGGAGATCGTCCTTGACGACGCGCTGGCTGAGGATGATCGCGTCCTCATAGTTGTGCCCCTCCCAGGGCATGAAGGCCACGAGCAGGTTGCGACCGAGCGCCATCTCGCCACCGTCGGTGCAGGGACCGTCAGCCAGGGGCGTCCCCGGCTCGACCCGAGCACCTGCGGCGACCAGCGGCCGCTGGTTGATGCAGGTGCCCTGGTTGGAGCGCTTGAACTTCGACAGCCGGTACGTGCGGTAGCTGCCGTCGTCGTGGGCGATCTCGATCAGGTCGGCGCTGACGGAGGTGACCACACCGGGCTGCGAGGCCGTGGTGACGTCACCGGCGTCGACCGCGCCGCGGTACTCCATGCCGGTGCCCACGAAGGGCGCCTCGGAACGGATCAGCGGGACGGCCTGGCGCTGCATGTTGGCCCCCATCAGGGCGCGCGAGGCGTCGTCGTGCTCCAGGAAGGGGATCATCGCGGTGGCGACCGAGACCATCTGCCGCGGGCTGACGTCCATGTACTGGATGTCGTTGGCGGGGACGGTGTCCGGGTCGGCCTTGCGACGACGGGCGAGCACCCGGTCCTCGGCGAAGTGCAGGTCCTCGGTCAGCGAGGCGTTGGCCTGCGCGATCGTGTACCGGTCCTCGACGTCGGCGGTCAGGTAGTCGATCTGGTCGGTCACCTGGCCGTTCTCGACCTTGCGGTAGGGCGTCTCGACGAAGCCGAAGGCGTTGACCCGGGCGAAGGAGGCGAGCGAGCCGATCAGACCGATGTTCGGACCCTCGGGGGTCTCGATCGGGCACATCCGGCCGTAGTGGCTGGGGTGGACGTCACGGACCTCCATACCGGCGCGGTCACGGGAAAGACCACCCGGGCCGAGTGCGGAGAGACGCCGCTTGTGGGTCAGGCCGGCGATCGGGTTGGTCTGGTCCATGAACTGGCTGAGCTGGGAGGTGCCGAAGAACTCCTTCAGCGCCGCGACCACGGGCCGGATGTTGATCAGGGTCTGCGGCGTGATGGCCTCGACGTCCTGGGTCGTCATCCGGTCGCGCACCACGCGCTCCATCCGGCCGAGACCGGTGCGCAGCTGGTTCTGGATCAGCTCACCGACGGTGCGCAGACGGCGGTTACCGAAGTGGTCGATGTCGTCCTCTTCGACGATCAGCTCCCCGCGCGGGCTGTCGAGCAGCTCGCGACCGTCGTGCAGGGCCACCACGTAGCGGATCGCCGCCACGATGTCCTCGGTGGTGAGGACCTGCTTGTCGAAGGGCTCCTCGAGGCCGAGCTTCTTGTTGATCTTGTACCGGCCGACCTTGGCCAGGTCGTATCGCTTCGGGTTGAAGTAGTAGTTCTCCAACAGCGCCTGCGCAGCCTCACGCGTCGGCGGCTCGCCCGGGCGCAGCTTGCGGTAGATGTCCAGCAGCGCCTCGTCCTGGGTCGAGGTGTGGTCCTTCTCGAGAGTGAGCCGCATCGACTCGTACTGGCCGAACTCCTCGAGGATCTGCGCGTCGGTCCAGCCGAGCGCCTTCAGCAGCACGGTGACGTTCTGCTTGCGCTTGCGGTCCAGCCGGACGCCGACCATGTCGCGCTTGTCGATCTCGAACTCCAGCCACGCACCGCGGCTCGGGATCATCTTGCAGGTGAAGATGTCCTTGTCGGAGGTCTTGTCGGTGGTCTGCTCGAAGTAGACACCGGGGCTGCGGACCAGCTGGGAGACCACGACCCGCTCGGTGCCGTTGATGACGAAGGTGCCCTTGTCGGTCATCAGCGGGAAGTCGCCCATGAAGACCGTCTGGCTCTTGATCTCGCCGGTCTCGTTGTTCATGAACTCGGCGGTGACGAAGAGCGGTGCCGCGTAGGTGACGTCGCGGTCCTTGCACTCCTCCACGCTGTTCTTCGGGGGCTCGAAGCGGTGGTCGCGGAACGACAGCGACATCGTCCCCGAGAAGTCCTCGATCGGGGAGATCTCCTCGAAGATCTCCTCCAGCCCGGACTTGGTGTTCACGTCGGTCCGGCCCTCGGCGAGCGCGTCGTCGACGCGCGTCCGCCAGGCGTCGTTGCCGACGAGCCAGTCAAATGAGTCGACCTGCAGATCCAGCAGATCCGGAACTTCCATGGGTTCGGCGATCTTCGCGAACGAGATCCGGCCGGTGGATGAAACGACTTTGGTGTTCGAGGCGGTGCGCGAGGCGGCCAACTGCTGTGTCCTTCCGAGACTCTCGGGCGGGTGGAGCTATGTAGATGTGGTGGTGGGAGGTTCCCTGCCTTCGCGCACGCCGATGAGCCCGCGTCAAGCGAAACGGGTCGACGGATGCGGAGGGCAAGGTTCCAGCATAGGGAGTCCCGCCGATTTCCACAAGCCGGAGGGCAGACGTGACCGGCACGGTCAAATCGAGGCCCTGATCCGTGGGGGTGCCTGCTGCTCCAAACCGAGCCGCTAGCCCGCACCGCACGGGGACCGCGTCGAACGCTTGCCGGAGAGCATACCGCCGAATCGGGCTGTGACAAGCGCTTCGAGGTGGATTCGGTCCGGTGGTCGGTCCGGGTGCCCGGGCTGTCGTCGTAGGCTGCCGGAGGTCGCACCGGTGCGGCCAACGTCGAGGGGAGCACTCGTGCAACGCATCGCCCAGGTCATCGCGCTCGCACCCGAGTCGGTCGCGCGCTACAAGGAGATGCACGCCTCGGTCTGGCCGGGCGTGCTGCAGACGATCCGGGCCTGCGGCATCACCAACTACTCGATCTTCCTGCGCGAGCCGGAGCTGCTGTTGTTCTCCTACTACGAGTACGTCGGCGAGGACTACGCCCTCGACTCGGCGACGATGGCCGCCGACCCGGTCACCCAGGAGTGGTGGAAGCTCACCATCCCGCTGCAGCGCCCCCTGGACACGCGGGCCGAGGGTGAGTGGTGGGCCTCGGCCCCCGAGGTCTTCCACGTCGACTGATGCCCCCGTCGACAAGCTCAGGGGACGGGGAGCGCCGCGAGTCGGTCGGGGTCGATGCCGTAGCAGCGGACGGCGGTCCCGCTGAGCACCTCGGCCCGGTCGTTGGCGGACAGGTCGGCCCAGATCGGGGTCAGACCGGCCCAGACCCGGTCGTAGTCGCCGGCGAGGATCGAGACGGGCCAGTCGCCGCCGTACATCAGGCGCCGGGGGCCGAACACGTCCAGGGCGTGCTCGACGAAGGGCCGGACGGCCTCGGTCGACCAGCGCGTCAGGTCATCGGCCGGGTAGAGACCGGAGACCTTGGCGTACACGTCCGGGTACTCCGCGGCCCGCGTCAACAGACTCCACCACGGCTCGACCCCGGGATTCCCGATCGGGGGCGCGGCCAGGTGGTCGATGACGAGCCGCAGCCCGGGGTAGCGCTCGGCGAGGACGGGGACGTGCTCGAGGTGGCGCGGCAGCACCGCGACGACGTCGTAGCTGAGGCCGACCTCGGCGAGCATCGCCAGGCTCTCCCCCACCTCGGGCCGCAGCAGGAAGTCCGGGTCGGGGAGGTCGTGGATGAGCGTGCGGATGCCCACCACCAGCGGGTCGGCGGCCAGCGCCGGCAGCTGCTCCGCGACAGCCGCCGGGTCCTCGAGGGGCAGGTAGGCCACGACCGCGACCACCTCCGCGAACCGGGCTGCCGTGGCCAGCATGTGGGCGGTGTCCTCGGCGTTGTCCGCGGCCTGCACCAGCACGACCCCGTCGACGCCGCAGCGGCGCAGCCGGGGCAGCGCCTCGTCCTCGGTGATGGTGCGGAAGATCAAGCCGTGCTGCGGGCCCAGCCAGTCGTAGCGGGCCCGGGTCAGATCCCAGACGTGCTGGTGGGCGTCGAGGATCACGACGGCGAGCGTAACCAGCCGGGTGTCATAGCGCAATCGTTTGTTCACCCGATATGCTGCGCGCACGCCGAACGATCCTGGAGGCTGTTGCGTGCCCACCATCACCGCTGTCGAGGTCACCGACGTCCGCTTCCCCACCTCCCTGAGCGCCGACGGCTCGGACGCCATGAACAAGGACGGCGACTACTCCGCGGCCTACGTCGTGCTGCGGACCGACGACCCGGAGCTGTCCGGGTTCGGGTTCACGTTCACCATCGGGCGGGGCAACGACCTGTGCACGGCGGCTGCGCAACAGCGCGCCCTCCCGCTGCTCGGGCTCGACCTGGACGTGGTCACCGGCGACCTCGGCGGCACCTACCGGCTGCTGCAGTCAGACTCCCAGCTGCGCTGGCTCGGCCCGGAGAAGGGCGTCGTCCACCTCGCGCTCGCGGCGGTGATGAACGCCGTCTGGGACCTCGCGGCCCGCCGGGCGGGGCTCCCGTTGTGGCAGTTCGTCAGCGAGATGGAGCCCGCGGCGCTGGTCGACACCATGGACCTCAGCTACCTCTCCGACGTCTTGACCCGCGATGACGCCATCGGCATGGTCAGCGCCCTCGGCGAGACCCGGCGCGAGCGGCTCGCCGTCCTGGAGGGATCGGGCTACCCCTGCTACACGACCTCGGCCGGCTGGCTCGGCTACTCCGACGACAAGCTCCGCCGGCTCTGCCAGGAGGCGGTCGACGAGGGCTACCGCTACCTCAAGCTCAAGGTCGGAGCCAACCTCGACGACGACCTGCGGCGCTGTGCCCTCGCCCGCGAGGTGATCGGGCCGGACGTGCACCTGATGATCGACGCCAACCAGGTCTGGGAGGTGGGGACGGCGATCCGTTGGGTCGGCGAGCTGGCCCACTTCAACCCACTCTGGATCGAGGAGCCGACGAGCCCGGACGACGTGCTGGGGCACGCGGCGATCCGGCGTGCCGTCGCCCCCGTGGGCGTGGCCACCGGCGAGCACGGCATGAACCGGGTGCTGTTCAAGCAGCTGCTGCAGGCCGAGGCCATCGACTTCTGCCAGATCGACTCCTGCCGTCTCGGGTCGCTGAACGAGATCCTGCCGGTGATGCTGATGGCGGCGAAGTTCGGCATCCCCGTCTGCCCCCACGCCGGCGGCGTCGGCCTCTGCGAGCTCGTGCAGCACCTCTCGGTCATCGACTACCTGATCATCTCGGGCAGCACCGAGGGCCGGGTCGCGGAGTACGTCGACCACCTGCACGAGCACTTCGTGGAGCCGTGCGTCGTCAAGGACGCCGCCTACGTGCTTCCCACCCGGCCGGGCTACAGCGCGGAGATGCACCCGGCCTCGGTGGCGGCCTACGCCTTCCCCGACGGTGCCTACTGGCGCTCGGCGCCGGCCACCTAGCCTGGCGAACCTAGCCTGGGGAGCAGCAGCGCCCCCGGACGAACGCGACACGAACGAGAGTGAGGAGCCCCGATGAAGCTGGCTCGACTCGGCCCGGTGGGCCAGGAGCAGCCGGTGGTCGTCACCGACGACGGCAGCTACGACCTGAGCGGTCTGGTCTTCGACCTGACCGGGGACTTCCTGGCCAGCGACGGGCTGGACCACGTGCGCGCCGGCCTGGCCGCGGGCGAGCTGCCCCGGCTGGAGACCGCTGGACTGCGGATCGGCGCGCCCGTGGCCCGGCCCAGCGCCGTCATCTGCATCGGCATGAACTACGCCGCCCATGCGGCCGAGTCGGGCGCGGCACCGCCGGACCAGCCGGTGCTGTTCCTCAAGACGCCCAACACCGTCGTCGGACCGAACGACCCGGTGCCCATCCCGCGCGGCAGCACCAAGACCGACTGGGAGGTCGAGCTGGCCGTCGTCATCGGTCGCCGCACCTCCTACCTCGACTCCCCCGCGGCCAGCCTCGCGCACGTCGCCGGCTTCACGGTCTGCGACGACCTGTCCGAACGGGCGTTCCAGCTGGAGGTGTCCGGCGGCCAGTGGAGCAAGGGGAAGTCACCCGCGGGCTTCTGCCCCACCGGGCCGTACCTGGTCACCCCCGACGAGGTCGACCACACTGATCTGCGGCTGCGCAGCTGGGTGAACGGCGAGCCGCGCCAGGACTCCTCGACCAGGGACCTGATCTTCGGGGTCGAGGAGATCATCTTCCAGCTCAGCCAGTACCTGGTGCTGGAGCCGGGCGACCTGGTGCTCACCGGGACGCCCGAGGGAGTCGCCCTCTCGGGCCGCTTCCCCTACCTGAGCGCCGGCGACGTGGTCGAGATCGAGATCGACGGCCTGGGCCGGCAGCGACACGAGTTCACCCGCTGGGCGCCGGAGGAGGCACGGTGACGAACGACTTCGACGGTCTGGTCGCCCTGGTCACGGGCGGCGCGGCCGGGCTCGGCGCCGCGATCGCCGCTCGGCTGCTGGCGGGCGGAGCCTCGGTGGCCGCCCTCGACCTCGACCCCGACGGGGCGGCCGACGGCCTGCTGGCGCTCAGCTGCGACGTCTCCGACGACGCCTCGGTGCGCGCCGCGGTCCAGCGGGTGGTGGACGAGCTCGGCGGACTGGACATCGTGGTCAACAACGCCGGGATCGGCGCCGCCGGCACGGTGGCGGACAACTCCGACGAGGAGTGGCACCGGGTCTTCGACGTCAACGTCGTCGGCATGGTCCGGGTCACCCGGGCCGCACTGCCGCACCTGCGTACCTCCGGCGCGGCCGCGGTGGTCAACACGGCCTCGATCGCGGCCACCGCCGGCCTGCCGCAGCGAGCCCTCTACAGCGCGTCGAAGGGGGCCGTCCTGGCCCTGACCCGCGCCATGGCTGCGGACCACCTCGCCGAGGGCATCCGGGTGAACTGCGTGCATCCCGGGACCGCGGACACCCCGTGGGTGCAGCGCCTGCTGTCGGTCGCCGAGGATCCTGAGGCCGAGCGCGCGGCCCTGGAGGCCCGGCAGCCGCACGGCCGGTTGGTCTCCGCCGACGAGGTGGCTGACGCGGTGGCGTACCTGGCCAGTCCCCGCTCCCGCTCCACCACCGGCACGTCGATCGCCGTCGACGGTGGGATGCAGGACCTCCGGCTGCGCCCGCGACGCTGACGTCTCGGCACACGCCGTCGACCGAGCAGGCTCGGGGAACGACGAAGCCCCGCCCTCCGCGAAGAGGACGGGGCTTCGTGGTGTTCGCGATCGCGGAGCGCGACCTTACTTGACGGTGACCTTGGCGCCGGCGCCCTCGAGGGCCTCCTTGGCCTTCTCGGCCTGCTCCTTGGTGACCTTCTCCAGGACGGCCTTGGGGGCGGCCTCGACCAGGTCCTTGGCCTCCTTGAGACCGAGGCTGGTGAGGGTACGCACCTCCTTGATGACCTGGATCTTCTTGTCGCCGGCCGCCTCGAGGATGACGTCGACCTCGTCGGAGGCCTCCTCTTCCTCGACGACGGCGCCGCCGCCGGCACCGGCCGGGGCAGCCGCGGCCACGGGGGCAGCGGCGGTGACGTTGAAGGTGGTCTCGAACTCCTTGACGAACTCGGAGAGCTCGATCAGGGTCAGCTCCTTGAAGGCGTCAAGGAGCTCTGCGGTGCTGAGCTTCGCCATGATGGGCGTCCTTCCTTAGTTTTCTTCCGCAGCATCTGCCGCGACGGTGTTGGTGTCCTCGACGGCGGCAGCCGCCTCGGTGTCCTCCGCAGCAGGTGCTGCCTCGGTGGTGCCCTCGACGACGGGAGCCGCCTCGGTGGCGGTCGCCTCAGCGACCGGTGCTTCGTCCTGCTCCTGGTCGACCACGGCGGCCGTTCCGGCACCGCCGATGATCGAGGGGTTCTCCCCAGCCGCCTCCTGCAGGGCCGCCATGAGACGGGCGGCCTGGGAGAGCGGGGCGGAGACGAGCGAGATGGCCTGCTGCAGGACTCCCTGCATGCCACCGGCGACCTTGGCGAGGAGCACCTCGCGGGACTCCAGGTCGGCCAGCTTCCTGACCTCGTCGGCGTCCAGGACCTTGCCGTCCAGGACACCCGCCTTGATGACCAGAAGAGGGTTCGTGCGTGCGAAGTCGCGCAGACCCTTCGCGACGACGACCGGGTCGCCGTCGATGAAGGTGATCGCGGTCGGGCCGACGAGGTGGTCGTCGATGCCGTCGACGCCCGCCTCGCGGGCTGCGATCGTGGTCAGCGTGTTCTTCGACACGGCGTAGGTGGCGTTCTCACCCAGTGAGCGACGCAGGTCTTTCAGCGCCTTCACGGTGAGCCCGCGGTACTCGGTCAGCACCACGCCCGTGGAGCTGGAGAACTTGCTCCTGAGCTCCTCGACCGCGGCTGCCTTGTCCGGCCTCGCCATAGTCTCCTCCCCATCTTTTCTCATGCAACCAACGTCCTTGCTACGGATGTAGCGAGCCGAAGGGCTGACCGCCGGGGCGGGCAGAGACCGGGCATGAAAAAAGCCCCAGAACGCACAGGCGTCATGGGGCATCGACCGCTGCGACCCGCGATGGCTCCCCGGGAGGAACCCACCACACGCAGCTGGAGCTGATGGTCCAATCACCTGCGCGGGCCATTCGTCCGGTTTCCCGGACGACGTCTTCAGGTCGATCCCGCGCGGTTGAGCTCGAGAATCGACCGACCAGCGGTCTTCGGCGTCCGCCAGCGTACCGGGGAGCGCGCGCCCGGCCAAATCCAGGCCTGCTCTCGGCCCGGCCGTAGAGGGGCGGTGGGCAAGACAAAGGTCGCGGTGTCAAGCGGCCACGCCGCGAGCTGGATCTGCGGGGTTGGACACTCGGTCACGATTTGATAACGTGCGCCAGCCGGTCCGCTCCCTGACGTCTCGGAGCCTACCGACCGGTTCGCCGAAACTCGAGGGAGAGCACCGCATGGCAAGAAGCATGGGAAGAATCCGTACCGGCGCCGCCGCGGTGCTGACCGGGCTGGCGTTGATCGTGCCGGCGACCGCCACCGAGACCGCCAGCGCCGCACCGACCAGCACCACGCCGGCCAGCACCACCTCGGCCTGCCACAGCTCCTTCAAGCACTACAAGACCATCCGCAAGGGCACGAAGGGGGCGCAGGCCCGGGCCATGGAGTGCCTGCTGCGCGAGGCCGGCCGCTCGACCACGGTGAACGGGAGCTTCTCCCTCCACGACGCCCACCAGCTCGCCGCCTACCGGTCCTCCGTCGGCCTGCACGCGAAGAAGGTCGGCGGCCGGCGGGCCTGGTCGGCCCTGCTGTCCCGCGGCACCACACCGGCCCTGCACCGCGGCGACAAGGGCGCGGACGTGCTGCGGCTGCAGCGCACCCTGCAGTCGCTCGGCTGGACGAAGGTCGACCTGGACAGCCGCTACGACGCCAAGACCGTCACGGTGGTCAAGGCCGCGCAGAAGCAGCGCCACCTGAGCCGCTCGGGCAAGGCCACCGCCGCGCTGTGGAAGGCTCTGCAGCACGGCAAGGTCGCCGGACCTGCCGCCCACAGCTCGGGCAAGGGCGCGACAGCGCTCGCCTTCGCCAAGAAGCAGCTGGGTGACAGCTACCGCTTCGGCGGGTCCGGACCCAACGCGTGGGACTGCTCCGGCCTGACCAAGGCTGCCTGGAAGAAGGCCGGGGTGAGCCTGCCGCACAGCGCCGCCGCCCAGTACCACCGCGGCAAGCACGTCTCGAAGTCCAACCTGAAGCCGGGCGACCTGGTCTTCTTCTACTCGGGTCCGAGCCACGTGGCCATCTATGCCGGCCACGGCAAGGTCATCCACGCACCGCACGCCGGGGCCAAGGTGTCCTACATCAAGATGAAGTACATGCCGTACAAGGGCGCCCGTCGCCCCTGAGGTCAGAGGCGTCGGACGGACGGCGAGGTGTGCTTGGCTGGTCCCGTGCACCCCGCCGTCCGTCCTGCTCTGGTCTCCGACGTGGAGCGGATCCACCAGCTCGTCGTTGAGCTCGCCGTCTACGAACGCTCCGCCGACGAGGTCCGGGCCACGCCCGAGCAGCTGCGCACCGCACTGTTCGGGCGCGATCCGGCGGTGTTCGCTCTCGTGGCCGAGGGCCCGGACGGCTCGGTCGTCGGCTTCGCGCTGTGGTTCCTCAACTTCTCCACCTGGGAGGGTGGGCACGGCATCTGGCTCGAGGACCTCTTCGTCGCTCCGGAGCACCGCGGGTCCGGCCTGGGCAAGGCGCTGCTGTCCGCTCTCGCCGAGATCGCCGTCCAGCGCGGTTACGCCCGGTTCGAGTGGTGGGTGCTGGACTGGAACACCCCGTCGCTCGAGTTCTACCGCCGACTCGGCGCCGTCGCGATGGACGAGTGGACCGTCTACCGGCTCACCGGGGACGCCCTGAGGAGTGCCGCTACCGGCCGCTGACCACGGCCCCGGCTCGCGGCCGCGGCCGCGACGAGCTGGTGGTCGGGGTCCCTCTGGCGAACCTGGCGCGACGCCGGGGGTCGGGGCGCGGTCGGCCGCTACGACGACGTCGGCTTCAGCCTCAGCTGAAGCCGACCGGGTCATGACAGCCCCCGGCCGCCCGCCTTGCCGAGGCCGAACCAGGAGACCGCGGCGCCCACCAGGAGCAGCCCGGCCCCGATCAGCATGGCCGTCGCGAAGCCGGCTCCCAGGGCGCCCGGGTCGTCCGAGGCCGTTCCACCGAGGCCGGCGAGCGCCGGCACGATCGCGACGGCGAGCAGGCCGGCCGTACGGGCGGTGGCGTTGTTGATCCCGGACGCCGCGCCGGCCAGGTGGTGGGGTGCGGCTGCGAGCACCGCTGCCGTCAGCGGGGCGACGGCACAGGAGAGCCCGAGCCCCAGCAACAGCACCGAGGGCAACACGTCGGTCAGGTAGTGGGCACCGGGACCCACCCCCAGGGCCAGGGCGTTGCCGCCGGCGGCGAGCAGGGAACCGAGGGTCATCAACGGCCGTGGCCCGATCCGCTGGGCCAGGGCACCGGCCCGCGCCGAGAGCAGCAACATGCAGGCGGTGACCGGGAGCACGGACGTGCCGGCCGCCAGCGGTGACCAGCCCACGACCACCTGGAGCTGGAGGACGAGCAGGAAGAAGTAGACGCTGAGCGCCGCGTAGACGAAGACCGTCACCAGGTTGGTGGCGCTGAAGGTCCGGTCGGCGAAGAGGTCCATCCGGATCAGCGGGTGGGTGGTCCGGCGCTCGACCAGCACGAAGACCACCCCGGCCACCAGCCCGAGCAGCCCGACGACGACAGGCGGCCGCCAGCCGTCGCGGCCCGCCTCGGTCAGGGCGTAGGTGATGCCGGTCAGGGCCAGCACGACGGCGGTCGTCCCGGGCAGGTCGATCCGGCGCTGCTCGGCGCTGGCGTCGTCGTCGCGGGTCTCGGGGACGTGCCGGAGCGCGATGACCACGATCACTGCGGCCACCGGCAGGTTGACCAGGAACACCAGCCGCCAGTTCACCTCGACCAGCCAGCCGCCCAGGAACGGGCCGGCCGCACCGGCGATGCCACCCAGACCCGACCAGGCGCCGACCGCCCGGGCGCGGTCACCCGTCGCGAACGAGGCCGAGATGATGGCCAGGCTGCCGGGGGTCAGCAGGGCACCCCCGATCCCCTGCAGGGCCCGCGCCGCGACCAGCACGGCCTCGTTGGGGCTGAACGCGCACAGCGCCGACGCCAGCGCGAACCAGACCACGCCGATCAGGAAGACGCGACGCCGGCCGTAGAGGTCACCCAGGACACCGCCGAGCAGGATCAGGGCGGCGAGGGTCAGGGTGTAGGCGTTGACGATCCACTGCAGCGCGGTGAAGCCGGCGTCGAACTCGCGGCCGATGGCGGCGAGGGCCACGTTGACCACGGTGCCGTCGAGAGACGCCAGGCTGGAGCCGGCGATGGTGGCCACCAGCAGCCACCGACCCTGCGGGGTCCCCATCCGGACGGGGTCGGACGCCACGGCCATCGGCGCTTACTCCGCGTACCGGACGAGGCCGACGGTGCCCGTCGCCGTCAGCAGGAACCCGAGGACGGCCCACGGCAGTCGACCGGGGGCGACGGCGTCGCCGAAGAGCCACGGGCCGAGCAGCGAGGGCACCACCATCTCCAGCATGAAGGTCATGGCGCTCACCCGGGTGACCGAGCCGCGCTGCAGGGCGAGGGCGAAGGAGACGGTGCCCACGACCCCCTGCACCACGACGGCCCAGACCAGCGGCTGGCCGAGCAGGTGCCAGCTGACCCGGTCCGCGCTCAGGGCGCGGGACGCCGACGCGACGCCGGTCCAGGCCAGCCCGGCTGCGGCCGCCAGCACCAGCCCTGAGGACCCACGGGGCAGCCGGCTCCCGACCAGAGCGACGGCAAGGGGGACGACGACGCTGAGCAGGATGGCCCACTGCACCGCAGGCGGCACCCGGACGGCCCGTTCGGGGCTCGCGGTCAGGCACAGCAGGAGCAGCCCGAGACCGAGCACACCGAGGGCGGTCCAGTCCCGGCGACCCAGCCGCTCGCCCCGGATCCGGGCCACGAGCGCGGTCACCCCGACGCTGGCCGTCACCACCGACTGCACCAGGAACAGCGGCAGCTCGCGGAGGGCCACGACGTTGGCCACGAAGGCGACGGCGTCGGCCGCAAGCCCGGCGAGGTAGGGCAGCTGGACCACGATGGCGGCCAGCCCGGCCGCCCCGGTCCGCTGCGCCGTACGTCGGGCGCCTTCGGACTGGAGGACCGAGGCCACCCCGTACCCCAGGCAGGCCACGACCGCAGCCACCCAGCTGAGGGCCACCATCAGCGGCGGTGCTCCCTCTGGGGACGCCGACGGGCCGCGCACAGCGTGCGCGGCCCGTCGGTGGATCGTCTCACCGGGTGATGGTGGGAGTGGTCACTCCGCGTCCGGCTTGGTGCGGCTGGGGTCGAGCGCCAGGCCCGGTCCCATCGTCGTCGACAGCGTGATCTTCTTCAGGTAGCGACCCTTGGAGGCGCTGGGCTTGAGCCGCAGGATCTCGTCCAGGGCGGCGTAGTAGTTCTGCTCGAGCTGGTCGGAGCTGAACGACGCCTTGCCGATGATGAAGTGCAGGTTCGCGTGCCGGTCGACCCGGAACTCGATCTTGCCGCCCTTGATGTCGGTCACGGCCTTGGCCACGTCGACGGTCACGGTTCCGGTCTTGGGGTTCGGCATCAGACCGCGCGGGCCGAGCACCCGCCCCAGCCGGCCCACCTTGCCCATCAGGTCCGGCGTGGCCACGACGGCGTCGAAGTCGAGGTAGCCGCCGGCCACCTTCTCGATCAGCTCGTCCGAGCCGACCTCGTCGGCGCCCGCCGCCTCGGCCGCGGCGGCGCGGTCACCGGTGGCGAAGACGAGGACCCGCGCCGTCTTGCCGGTGCCGTTGGGCAGGTTGACCGTGCCCCGGACCATCTGGTCGGCCTTGCGGGGGTCGACGCCGAGCCGCATCGAGACGTCGACCGTCTCGTCGAACTTGGCCTTGGTGTTCGCCTTCGCGAACTCCATCGCCTCGACGGGGGCGTAGAGCTTCGCCTCATCGATCTTCTCGGCGACGGCGGTGTATCCCTTGCTGCGCTTCATGTTCTGGTTCCTTTCACCAGTTGTGGTGACGAGCCGCGCATCGGCCCTCCCACATGTCTAATTGGCTCCGCTCCGCTCCGCCGCGGTTTCCGCTCTAGCCCGCCGTCTTCGTCGCACCGGGTGAAACGAAAAGCATGTTTCACCCTGTGCTCCTGCAGATCGGCGGCGCGAAACCCGGTGGTGGTTCAGACGCGGTAGTCGAGTTTACTAGCCGGAAACAGTGACGCCCATGGAGCGGGCGGTGCCCTCGACGATCTTCATGGCGGCGTCGACGTCGTTGGCGTTCAGGTCCGGCAGCTTGGTGGTGGCGATCTCGCGGACCTGCTCACGGGTGATCTTGCCGACCTTGGTGGTCTGCGGGACGCCGGAGCCCTTGGTGACGCCGGCAGCCTTCTTGATCAGCTCCGCAGCGGGCGGGGTCTTCGTGACGAACGTGAACGAGCGGTCCTCATAGATCGTGATCTCGACGGGGATGACGTTGCCGCGCTGGGCCTCGGTCGCCGCGTTGTAGGCCTTGCAGAACTCCATGATGTTCACGCCGTGCGGACCGAGAGCGGTACCGACCGGCGGGGCTGGCGTGGCCGCGCCCGCGTTCAAGGCGACCTTGACGAGGGCAGCGACCTTCTTCTTGGGAGGCATTCTGGTGGGTCCTTCTCAGCGTGCCGCGGGAGTCCCGCGGCGGTTGTCGTACCGGGACGCTCCGTCCCGGCGTGGTGGTGGGCTCTCGCCCTGTGCACTCAGACCTTCGTCCCTAGACCTTCTGGATCTGGGGGAAGGTCAGGTCGACCGGGGTCTCGCGACCCAGGATCTCGACCAGGGCCTTGAGGCGCTGGTTGTTGACGTTGATCTCGGTGATCGTCGCGTGCACCCCGGCGAACGGGCCGTCCACGACCATGACGGAGTCGCCGACCGCGAAGTCAGCCACCTCGATCTTCTTCTTGCGACGGCTCGGGGAGTCCGTACCCGCCGTGGCCGCCGCGACGACCGCCGGCGCGAGCATCTTCTCGACCTCGTCCAGGCTCAGCGGGACGGGCGAGTTCGAGTGGCCGACGAAGCCGGTGACCGACGGCGTGTGCCGCACGGTCGACCAGGACTCATCCGTCAGGTCCATCCGGACCAGGACGTAGCCCGGCAGCACGGTGCGCTTGATCTGCTTGCGCTGGCCGTTGCGGATCTCGGTGACCTCTTCGGTCGGCACGACGATCTCGAAGATGAAGTCCTCCATGTTGAGCGAGGACACCCGGTTCTCCAGGTTCTGCAGCACCCGGTTCTCCATGCCGGAGTAGGTGTGCACGACGTACCAGTCACCGAACTTGCCCCGCAGCTCGCTGCGGAAGGACTCGAGCGCGTCCCGACCGAGGTCGGACTCGGCGTCGTCCTCGTCGTCCTCCTCCTCGGGCTCCGGCTCCGGCTCGGCGCCGAAGTTCAGCTCGATGTCGTCCTCAGGAGCAGCCTCGGCGGTGGTGCTGCCCGCGAAGTCGAGGTCGATGTCGTCGCTGGTGCTCGGGGTGTAGGTCCCGAGGTCGATGTCGAAGTCATCCTCGGGGCCGCGCGCGGCCGAGCCCTCCAGCGGCTCCGCGCCCGGGCGCGGCTCGTCGGCTGAAAAGGTGTCTGACACGTCGATGTCTCCGTCGTTTGTGGTGGGGGTCGTCATCAGCTGAAGACCTTGAAGATCGCCCAGCCGAGACCGAGGTCCAGCAGGCTGACGTAGGCGATCACGAACAGGACGAAGACCAGGACGACCACGAAGTAGTTCAGCAGCTGCTGACCGGTTGGGTAGACGACCTTGCGCAGCTCGCCGACCGACTCGCGCACGAACGCGGCCGGCGTGGTGCGGGTCGGCTTGGTCGGCCGGTCGCGGGCCACCGTGGGCGCGTTCTTGGCCTTCGGGGCCGGGCGGCGCTCACGTCGACGCTCGACACTGCGGCCGACGGCACCGGCGCCGACCGGCTCCAACGCCTTCTCGCTGTCATCGGACTCGCTGTCCTCGTCGGGGTGGAGGACCTCCTCCGACGCCGCCGGGCCGTCGAGATCAGCGAGGTCGTCACGGCCGGCGGTGTCGTAGCCCGAGGCGGCGAGCTCGTCGCCACTCGGCTCGGCGACCTCGTCGCTCAACGGGCTGCCCGGGTGGCCGACCGCGTGAGCGCCGGCGGAGGTCGAACCGTCAGCGAGGGTCGGCTCCTCGGCCGTCCCCTCCTCGTCCTTGTCCGCCACAGTGTGACCTTCCCTGATGTGTCTTCGCTCTTGGAACAGGCGTGTCCGCGCAGGGCAAGAGGGACTTGAACCCACAACCTTCGGTTTTGGAGACCGATGCTCTGCCAATTGAGCTATTGCCCTTCGGTGGCTTCGACCCCGCTGTCCGACGCCGGTCAGGGCGTGCAGACGCGCTGGTGTTGGGCCACCAAGTCCTCGAGTGTACTGACTAGCCGCGCCTCAGTCGAACCGGAGCGAGCCTACGCGGCCCGCCCGGAGCGCCCCCGGCTCACGCCGAGCGCCGCTGCTCGACCGCAGCCAGCAGGACGCAGGTGACGAGGCCGTCGATCGCAGCGGCGACGTCATCGGGGCTGGGCATCGTCGGCGCGATCCGGATGTTGCGGTCGCGCGGGTCGCGCCCGTACGGGAAGGCGGCCCCCGCGCCGGTCATGGCGATGCCGGCCTGCTTGGCCAGCGCCACCACCCGGCTCGCGGTCCCGTCGGCGACGTCGAGGCTGATGAAGTAGCCCCCGTCGGGGTCGGTCCACTCGGCGACCTCGTGCTCGCCGAGCCGCTCGGTCAAGATCTTGGCCACCAGCTCGAATTTCGGCGCGATGATCCCCGCGTGGGCCCGCATCAGCTCGCGGACGCCGTCCGGGTTCTGCAGCAGCATCGCGTGCCGCAGGTGGTTGACCTTGTCGGGGCCGATGGTGCGCTTGCTCGTGGCCTGGGCGTACCACGCGACGTTGGCCGGGGACGAGGCGAAGAAGGACACCCCGGCACCGGCGAAGGTGATCTTGGACGTCGAGGCGATGACGAAGACCCGGTCCGGATGGCCGGCCTCGGCGGCCAGACCCAGCACGTCCAGGGCCGGCGTCTCGACCTCGGTCAGGTGGTGCACCGCGTAGGCGTTGTCCCAGAAGATCCGGAAGTCCGGCGCCGCGGTCTCCATCGACACCAGGGCGCGCGTCACCTCCTCGCCGTAGACGGCGCCGGTGGGGTTGGCGTACGTCGGGACGACCCAGATGCCCTTGACCGCGGGGTCGGCCACCAGCTCGCGGACGGCGTCGAGGTCGGGCCCCTCAGCGCTGAGCGGCACCGGGAGCATCTCGATCCCGTACTGCTCGCAGATGGCGAAGTGCCGGTCGTAGCCGGGGACCGGGCAGAGGAACTTCACCGGGCCACGCGACCACGGCTCGGGTGAGCCGACGGTACCGAGCAGCAGGGAGAAGACGACGAGGTCGTGCATCACCGCGAGGCTGGCGTTGTCGCCGGCGAGCAGCTGCTCGACGGGCACGTTGAGCAGCGGGGCGAAGATCTCCCGCAGCTCCAGCAGCCCGGTGGGGCCGCCGTAGTTGCGCACGTCGGTCCCGGCGGCGTCGCGGACGTGTCCCTCGCCGGGCAAGGAGAGCAGGGCGTTCGACAGGTCGAGCTGGGCCGCCGACGGCTTGCCGCGGGTCAGGTCCAGCTTGAGGCCCTTGGCGCTCAGCGCCTCGTAGGCGGCGGTCAGCTCGGCGTGCAGGGTCTCGAGCGCACTCGGACTCAGCTCGGACAACGACATGGCACTCCACACTTTCCTGACGGGCTCCTGGACCGCCGGACACTCTAGCGATGTCGGCCTACAGTCGGCTCATGCCGAACTCGAACATCGCCGTCTGGGTGGCCGACCGCGCGACCGCGGACCCGCACCTGCCCGCCATCAAGCAGGGCGAGACGATCCTGAGCTACACCGCCCTCGACGGGGCCTCGTCCCGGTTCGCGACGGTGCTGGCCGAGCGTGGCGTCGGCGCGGGCCACCGGGTGGCGCTGATCATGCCGAACGTCGCCTACTTCCCCGTGGCCTACTACGCCATCCTGCGGGTCGGGGCGATCGTGGTGCCGATGAACCCGCTTCTCAAGGCCGGGGAGATCGCCTTCGCCTGGCAGGACTCGGGCGCGAAGGTGGCGGTGGTGTTCCCGCTGTTCGCCGACGAGGCAACCAAGGCTGCGGCCACCACCGGCACCGAGGTCATCGTGACCGTGCCGGGTGAGTTCGAGTCGCTGCTGGCCGCGGCCGCACCCACGCCGCAGGTCGCGCTGGTCGAGCCGGAGGACACCGCAGTGATCCTCTACACCTCGGGGACGACCGGCCAGCCGAAGGGCGCCGAGCTCAGCCACGCCAACCTGCGGACCAACGTCTTGTCGACGGTGGAGACGCTGATGCCCAACGGTCCGGGCGACGTCCTCTTCGGCGGGCTGCCGCTCTTCCACTCCTTCGGCCAGACCTGCGGGCTGAACGCCGCGATGGCCGGCGGGGCGTGCCTGACCCTGCTGCCGAAGTTCGACAGCGAGCAGGCGCTGCAGCTCATCGTCGAGGACCGGGTGACCATCTTCCTCGGCGTGCCCACCATGTACATGGGCTTGCTCGCGGTGAGGGACGTGTCTCGGTTCGACACCAGCACGGTCAAGGTCGGGGCGTCCGGCGGCGCCTCGCTGCCCGTCGAGGTGCTCCACGGCGTGGAGCGGACGTTCGGCTTCGGGCTGCTCGAGGGCTACGGCCTGTCGGAGACCTCGCCGGTCGCCTCGTTCAACCACCCGGACCGACCGACCAAGCCGGGATCGGTGGGCACCCCGATCCGCGGCGTCGAGTTCGCGCTGCTGGACGTCGATGGGCAGGAGGTCGGCGAGGGCGAGATCGGGGAGATCGTGATCCGCGGGGAGAACGTGATGAAGGGCTACTGGAAACGACCGGAGGAAACCGCGGAGGCGATGCGCGGCGGCTGGTTCCACACCGGCGACCTGGCCACCCGCGACGCCGACGGCTACTACTTCATCGTCGACCGGGTGAAGGACATGATCATCCGGAACGGCTTCAACGTGTACCCGCGGGAGGTCGAGGAGGTCCTCTACACCCACCCGGCCGTGGCCGAGGCCGCCGTGCTGGGCATCCCGGACGCGGTGCACGGGGAGGAGGTCGCTGCCCTGGTCACCCTCAAGGAGGGCGCCAGCGCCTCCGAGGAGGAGCTCCGGAACTACGTGGCCGAGCAGATCGCCGCGTACAAGTACCCCCGCGTCGTCCGCTTCGGCACCCTGCCCAAGGGCCCGACCGGCAAGATCCTCAAGCGCGAGATCACGATCGAGCCCTGACCCGCCCATCGCCCGTTCCCTGAGCCCCGTGCTCCCGGTCGGTTCGGTTCCACGCCTGGGCACCCCCTGTCCGGTCACTTCACACCCCTAGGGTCCACGTTGCGCCCTCTACAGCGGGCGCACGGCGGGCCTAGCGGGTGTGAAGTGACCGTGCAGGCTCCGCCGCGGGAGCCGAACCCGGGCTGGCGGGGGGCTGGGCTGGCGGGGGGCTGGGCTGGCGGGGGGCTGGGCTGGCGGGGGGCTGGGCTCAGTCGGCGGTGCGGAGGCCGGTGACGGCGGAGTGGGCGGCGAGCTTGACCCGGCCGCCGTCGATGCTGGCCTCACCCACGGTGACGACGGGCTCGACCGGTCCGCCCAAGTCGATCTCGCTCGGGGTGTCGCTGAAGTTGGCCGCGATCACCACCTCGCCGCGCTCGATCAGCAGCCAGCCCTCGGTGTCACTGGCGGTGGCGTGGCCGTGGTCGAAGCGGGGGTCGGTCAGGTCCGGCAGGCTCCGGCGGACCTTCAGCAGCTCCGCGTTCAGGGCGAGCAGCTCAGCGTGCCGACCCGAACCGGGCTCGGACCAGTCCAGCTTCGAGCGGGTGAACGTCTCCGGGTCCTGAGGGTTGGGCACGTCGCTGGTGTCCCACGCCATCTGCGCGAACTCCTCGATCCGCCCCTTGGCCACGGCCTCGCCGAGCTCGGGCTCGGGGTGGGAGGTGAAGAACTGCCAGGGCGTGCTCGCGCCCCATTCCTCCCCCATGAAGATCATCGGCGTGAACGGGCTGAGCAGGGTGATCATGGCGGCGATCGCCTGCTGGTCGTGGTCGATCTTGCTCGAGAGCCGCTCCCCGGTGGCCCGGTTGCCGATCTGGTCGTGGTTGTCGGAGCAGACCACCAACCGCCAGGTGGGCGTCCGCAGGGTGTCGATCGGGTGCCCGTGTGAGCGGTGCCGGAAGCTCGACTTCGTGCCGTCGTGGAAAAAGCCGTTCTCGAACACCTTGCCGAGCGCGTTCAGGGACTCGAAGTCGGCGTAGTAGCCGCTGGTGTCACCGGTCAGGCTGACGTAGAGCGCGTGGTGGAAGTCGTCGCTCCACTGCGCCGTCAGCCCGTAGCCACCGCCCTCGCGGGCGGTGATCAGGCGCGGGTCGTTCAGGTCGGACTCGGCGATCAGTGGCAGCGGCCGGCCGACGAACGCGCTGAGCGCGGACACCTCGACCGCCATCTCCTCCAGGATGTGCATGGCGCGGCTGTCGACCAGGGCGTGCACGGCGTCCAGCCGGAGCCCGTCGACGTGGAAGTCGCGCAGCCACATCAAGACGTTGTCGATGATGTAGCGGCGGACCTCGTCGGAGTCCTCACCGTCGAGGTTCGGCGACTCCCCCCAGCTGTTCACCCCGGCCGCGTTCAGGTAGGGCCCGAAGAGCGGGAGATAGTTCCCGCTCGGTCCCATGTGGTTGTAGACGACGTCCTGGATGACCGCGAGCCCGCGCTGATGGCACGCGTCGACGAAGCGCTGGTAGCCCTCGGGCCCGCCGTAGGCCTCGTGGACGGTGTACCAGGCGACACCGTCGTAGCCCCAGTTGTGCACGCCGTTGAAGCCGTTGACCGGCATCAGCTCGACGAAGTCGATACCCAGCTCGACCAGGTGGTCCAGCTTGGTGATGGCGGCCGCGAGGGTGCCCTCGGGGGTGAAGGTCCCGACGTGGAGCTCATAGATCACCCCGCCCGCGAGCTGACGGCCGGTCCAGCGCTCGTCGGTCCACGCGAAGGCGTTGGCGTCGTAGGTCCGGGACCAGCCGTGCACGCCATCGGGCTGGCGCTGGGAACGCGGGTCCGGCAGCACCTGGTCGGCGCCGTCGAGGCGGAAGCCGTAGTCGAACTCTCCCACCCCGTCGGCGGGCACCGGGGCGCTCGGCCGCCACCAACCCTCCTCGTCGCCGACCATCGGCACCCGGGTCTCCGTCGTGCCCCCCGCCGGCCGGACGGTGAGCTCGACCGACGCCGGGATCGGCGCCCAGACGCGGAAGTCGAAGCCCGTCTTATCCGAGCTGGTCACGGTGTTGCTTCTGGTCACAGGGCACATCCCACGAGAACTGGTTCGCACACCAAGGTGATGCCGAAGGTCTGCTGAACGCCGGCGCGGACACGCCGGGCGAGGTCGAGGAGGTCCGCGGCGCGGGCCTCTCCGGTGTTGGTGAGGGCGAGGACGTGCTTGGTCGAGATCCGGGCGGCGCCGTCGCCGAAGCCCCGGCCGAAGCCGGCGTGCTCGATCAGCCAGGCCGCGCTGGTCTTGACCCGGCCGTCCGGCTGGGCGAACCGGGGTGCGTCGGCCGGCAGGGCCGCCGCGTCGGCCGGGTCGAGCAGCGGGTTGGTGAAGAACGAGCCCGCGCTCCAGGTGTCGGGGTCGGCGTCGTCCACCACCATCCCCTTGCCTCGACGGAGCCCGAGCACCGCCGCGGCGACCTCGCGGGCCGGCGCCCGGGCACCCAGCTCCACCCCGAGGGCTCGCGCGAGCTCGGGGTAGCGGATCGGGGCCGAGAGCGAGCCGAGGCGCAGCTGGAAGGTCACGGAGAGGACCAGGTACCGTCCGGGCTCGTCCTTGAAACGCGAGGACCGGTAGCCGAACCGGCACTCGACCGCGAAGAAGGTCCGGATGGCCCCGGTCGTGCGGTCCAGGGTCCGGACGGTGCTGATCAGCTGCCCGACCTCGGTGCCGTACGCGCCCACGTTCTGGATCGGGGTGCCGCCGACGAGTCCGGGGATGCCGGCCAGGGTCTCCAGGCCGACGTACTCGTGCTCGAGCGCGTGGTCGACCAGCCGCTCCCACGGTTCGCCCGCGGCCACCTCCAGGACGGCTCCCGAGCAGGAGGCCACGTCCTCGCTGATGCCCCGCGTCGCCACCCGGACCACGGTCCCGGCGAAGCCGCCGTCACCGACCAGCACGTTCGACCCCCCGCCCAGCACCAGCACCGGCTCGCCCGCGGCGTCGAGCTCTCGGACGCACTGGACCAGCTCGGCCTCGGTGCTGGGCGCCACGACGCGGCGAGCCGGTCCCCCGACCCGAAGCGTGGTCATCGCGGCCAGCGTCGCGGCGGGCGCCGTCTGCACCTCAGCCACCGAGGTCCACCTCGACGCGGGCCGCACCGAGGACCTTCTCCCCGGCGCAGACCACCTCCAGGCTCACGGTGACCAGGTCTCCCTGGACCGCGGAGACGGTGCCGGTGATCTGCACCTCGGCGCCGACGCCGTCGTCGGGGACCACGACGGGCTTGGTGAACCGGCAGGAGTACGAACGCACCCGGCCCGGATCTCCGGCCCAGCCGGTGACCACGCGGAGCGCGGTGCCCATGGTGAGCAGGCCGTGCGCGACCACGCCCGGCAGGCCGACCTGGGCGGCGAAGTGCTCGGAGTGGTGGATCGGGTTGAAGTCCCCCGAGGCCCCGGCGTAGCGGACCAGGTCGGTCCGGCTCAGCCGGACGGTGAGGGGCGGCAGCCGGGTGCCGACGGTGACGTCGCCGGCGGAAACTCCAGGGGCGGTTACCTCGGGGGCGCTCACGCGGCCGCCTCGTGGCTGTGGAAGAAGGTGGCGGTGGCGGTGCAGACGGTCTCCCCGTCGGCGGCGTCCACCTCCACGGTCGCGGTGACGATGTCCGCCGGGCCACGGCTGCGGACCTTGTCGATGACCAGGCTCGCCCGTACCCGGTCCCCCGCCCGCAGCGGCCGGGTGAAGCTGAAGCGCTGGTCGCCGTGGACGATCCGGCGCAGCGCCAGGCCGAGCTCGGGGTCGTCGAACATGACCTGCCAGGCCGTGGCGGCGATGACCGCGGCGAAAGTCGGCGGCGCCACCGCGACGAGCCCAGCGGACTCGGCGTCGGTGTCAGCGGCGGGTTCGCCCAGCGCGACGGCGAACTCCGCGATCTTGGCCGCGGTGACCTCGTACTCGGGCGTCGGAGGATAGCGGCGGCCGGCGTGTGCCTCGGACATGGCCCCCTGGGAGATCGGCATGGCGCAACGCTAACGGAGTCCGGTGACAGCGAGCGCCTGCTCGTAGCGCCGCAGGACGAGCGGGGACGCCAGGTCGCCGAGCGGCGGGGCGAGTGTCCAGCCCCGCTCGGCGGTCAGCCGGGCAATCGGGTCGAGCAGCAGGCCCGGGGACAGGAACAGGGGGACGACGGCCACCGGTTCGCTGCTGCCGGAAAGCACGTCGGCGGCGCGGGGGGCGGTGGTACCGAAAGCCGCGCGCACCCGGCCCGGGCGGGTCGCGGCCAGCCGGGCGGCCAGGTCGTGCACGGCATCGTTGGCGTCAGGGTTGGACGAGCCGACCGCGAAGAGCAGGACCGACGTCTGGTCGGCGATGCCGGCGCCGGACATGCTCGACCGGACCAGGTCCTCGACCTCGGGACCGGTGCCGAGGATGTCGCTGACCAGCAGCTCGAGGCCGGTCTCGGCTGCGGCTCGAGCGACCGCCTCGGGCACGTCGACGGTCGCGTGGAACGCGACGGTGAACAACAGCGGGATCACCACCGCCCGGCGGTGCCCCGCCGTGACCAGGAGGTGCGCGGCGGCGGACAGGTCAGGCTCGGCGAGGTCGAGGAACGCCGGACGGGCGTCGAGGTGACCGCTGGCGCCGGTCACGACCATCAGCTGCTCGATGGCGCGGCTGCCCTGGGCGTGCCGGCTGCCGTGCGCGAGACCGACCAGGGCAGGACGCTCCCGGGTCCCGGAAGCCGACGAGCCGCCCGCAGCAGCGGACGGCTCGGAGGCGGGCTGGTGACCCGGCACGGCGTTGATGCTCAGCGGGTCTCGCGGTGGGGGGTGTGGGTGTGGCAGCGCGGGCAGAACTTCTTCAGCTCGAGCCGGTCGGGGTCGTTGCGCCGGTTCTTCTTGGTGATGTAGTTCCGCTCCTTGCACTCGGTGCAGGCAAGCGTGATCTTCGGCCGGACGTCGGAGCTCTTGGCCATCGTCGTACTCGTTTCTCTGGGGTGTTCGAACCAACTGGGTGATGCTCGAACCCAAGTACGCCCTCGCGGGCGAGTAGCGGGAGCGGGACTCGAACCCGCGACACAGCGATTATGAGCCGCTTGCTCTACCACCTGAGCTATCCCGCTCCGTCTCCACGCCCCGGACGACCAGAGGTGGATCCGAGCCCCCATGCGGATTCGAACCGCAGACCTTCTCCTTACCATGGAGATGCTCTACCTACTGAGCTATAGGGGCCGACCGGTACCCAACCCGTGGGGGCGGGACCGACGCACAAAGATACACGTCCGCCAGAGGCGGAAGCGAATCCCCGTGCGTGGCAGGTGTTGGGTTCGAACCAACGTAGGCGATGCCGGCAGATTTACAGTCTGCTCCCTTTGGCCACTCGGGCAACCTGCCGTGCAGCCGGTCCGGGGACCGACAGCGAGGAGCAACGATAGCAAGGACGGCTGCGGTGGGCGAACCGGTAGCCGGAGTGGCCGCACCGGCGTCCGCCGGGCGAGAATGGCCCCAGCCAACCGACCGGTCGACCCGGCCGCATGGACGGCAGCGATCCCAAACGGCAGCGCCCGTCAACGTGTCGAGACAGAAGGAGCAGCAGGTGGCAGCGGAGAGCTCGATGGACGTGGTCAGCAAGATCGACCGGCAGGAGGTCGACAACGCGCTCAACCAGGCGGCCAAGGAGGTGCGCCAACGGTTCGACTTCAAGAACACCGACGCCTCGATCGTCTGGTCCGGGGAGTCGATCGAGATCGAAGCCAACTCCGAGGAGCGCGCCAAGGCCGTCCTCGACGTGTTCCAGTCCAAGCTGGTCAAGCGCGGCGTGAGCCTCAAGGCCCTCGACGCCGGTGAGCCACGGGCCTCCGGTAAGCTGTTCAAGATCACCGCCACCACCCCCGAGGGAATCACCCAGGAGAACGCCAAGAAGGTCTCCAAGCTGATCCGCGACGAGGGTCCCAAGGGCGTCAAGGCCCAGATCCAGGGCGACGAGCTGCGGGTCAGCAGCAAGAGCCGGGACGACCTGCAGACCGTGCAGACCCTGATCAAGGCTCAGGACTACGACTTCGCCGTGCAGTTCACGAACTACCGCTGAGCCGTGGCCGACCACGAGGCGCGGGCCCGCGAGCTGCTGGCGCCGCACATCAGCGCCTACTACGGCGCGACCGCCGGCTCCGGCGGCGGATCGGCCGAGGGCATCGCCGCGTGGTCGGCGGTCCGGTTCCGGCCCCGCGCCCTGGTGGACCTGAGCAGCATCGACACCGCCACCACCGTCTTGGGCACGCCGGTGTCGATGCCGGTGCTGGTGGCACCGATGGCTCAGCAGCTGGGTGCGCACCCCGAGGGCGAAGCGGCGATGGGTCGCGCCACGGCCACGGCCGGCACCCTGCTCGGCGTCTCCACGAACACCGCCGTGCCGTTCGCAGACATCGCCGCCGCCGGCGCCCCGTGGTGGTTCCAGGTCTACGTGACCCGCGACCACCACCTCACGGAGCTGATGGTGCAGCGGGCCGTCGAGGCCGGGGCGCGGGCCCTGATGCTGACCGTCGACATGCTGGCTCTGCTGCCACCCGACGTGAACCCGCGGGCCTGGCCGGAGAGCCCCGCGCGGGCCCGGATGAGCAACCTGACCGCGGCCGAGCTGGCCGCCGCCGACCCGCACGCGGTGGAGATGGACCCCTCGATCGGCTTCGACACGGTCGCCTGGCTGCGGCAGCTGAGCGGCCTCCCCGTGCTGGTCAAGGGCATCCTGCGCGGCGACGACGCCCTCCGCGCCGTGGACGCCGGTGCCGCGGGGGTGGTGGTCTCGACCCACGGTGGCCGCCGGCTGGGTCCGTCGGTGACGGCCGCGGCGGCTCTGCCCGAGGTGGTGGCGGCGATCGGGGACGGCGCCGAGGTGTACGCCGACAGCGGGATCCGCTCGGCCGAGCACGTCGCGGCGGCCCTGGCCCTGGGCGCGCGAGCTGTCTTCATCGGTCGACCGGCCCTGTGGGCGCTGGCCGCCGAGGGTGAGAACGGCGTCCGGGACGTGCTGACGGGCCTGGCCGCCGAGCTGCAGCAGGTGATGACGCAGCTCGGGGCCCCGCGGATCGCCGACCTCACCTCCGACCTCGTAGCGACCACCCCCCGGGCCGCGTCGTGACCGGCTGCCCCGTCCGCAAGCTCGAGCCGGGAGGACGGGCCACCGGACCTGCCCTCGAGCACGTCAGCGACGCGGACGGCGAGCGCTGGGTGGTGCGCTCCTTCGCCGCCGCCCGTCAGGTGCTCCGCGACCCCGAGGCCACCGCTCAGGCCGGTTTCGGGGCCGAGCGGGGAGCCGGCGACAGCGGTGGCCGCCGCCGGGGCGCCACCCCGTCGATGCGGCCCCCGATCCTCTACCTCGAAGGCCCCGCGCACCGCAGCCAGCGCTCCGCCGCGGCCCGGTTCTTCGCCCCGAAGGTCGTCGAGGGCTACCGGCCGATGATGGAGTCGGTCAGCCGGGAGCTCGTCGGGCGGCTGCGTCCCGACCGGGCTCTCGACGTCCGCGAGCTCGCGATGGAGCTGGCGGTGCAGGTGGTCGCCCGGGTGGTCGGCCTGACCGACTCCTCCACTTCCGGGATGAGCCGCCGGCTGGACACCTTCTTCGCCGGTGACCTGCTGGAGAAGGCGCACGGTCCGGCCGCCCTGCTGCGCAAGCTCCGCTCCGGCACGGCGCTGGCCCGCTTCTACTACCTGGACGTGAAGCCAGCGATCCGGTCGCGTCGGCGGCGGCCGCAGGAGGACGTGATCAGCCAGCTGCTGGCCGACGGGTTCAGCGACCCGGAGGTCCTCACCGAGTGCCTCACCTACGGCGCGGCCGGCATGGCCACGACCCGTGAGCTGATCTGCATGGCCGCCTGGCACCTGCTCGACGACCCGGACCTGCTCGCCCGCTACCGCACGGGCGACGCGGAGGACCGAGCCGCACTGCTGAACGAGACGCTACGGGTGGAACCCGTCGTCGGCCACCTCTACCGCCGGCTGCGGCAGCCCCTGCTGCTCGACCTGGACGGGGCCACGCACGAGCTGACCCGCGGGACCCTGGTCGACCTCGACCTCCGGGCCGTCAACGCCGACGCGACCACCGTGGGCGGGGACCCGTACGGGCTGTGCCCGGGACGCGAGCTGCCGCGGACGGTGCCGGCCGCGGTGATGGGCTTCGGCGACGGCCACCACCGCTGCCCGGGCGGCCCGATCGCCATCCTGGAGACGGAGATCTTCCTCAGCACCCTGTTCGACCGGGGCGTGGTGTGCGACGGCCCGCCGCGCGTCCGCTGGAACCCGGTGTCCCAGGGCTACGACCTGGACCAGCTGTGGCTCCGCGCGGCGGCCTGACTCTCAACGGCCGGGCTCAGCCCCGGAAGAAGCGGTCCCAGGTCGGGCTGGTCGCGATGCTGCGGAGCTCGGCGGCGGTCAGCGGCAGGCCCGGGCGGGTCACCGGTCCGCTACCGTCGCCGTAGTTGCTCTGGGTGAGCCACACCTGGCCCCCGTCCGGCCGGTCGTAGAAGGCCGAGCCGTCGTCCCCGGCTTTGTCCGGGTCGCGGCCGCCGCCGACGAGCCACAGCGTGCCGCCGCCCGGGACCGGGCGCTTGGTGCACGGGTCGTTCGTGGCGCAGACATCTCCGTAGCGGCCGCGGCTGACGCCGGCGATGAGGTTGCTGGTCCCCTTGGCGTCCCGCAGGGTGAGGTACGCGTCGAGCTCCCGCCCGTCCGCGGAGGTGGGATCGTCGGAGACCGAGCGGGTGACGGTGAACGAGGACGGCAGCAGATCCGCGATGGCCACCTCCACCTGCGCGGGCGTACCGCTCAGCCGTCCGGTGGTCGTCGGCGAGGCCGGCGGGCTCGGGGACGCCGTCACGCTCGGGGACCCGGTCGAGACTGGTGACGGTGTCGCGACGACCGGGCTGGCGACGGGGCCTGGCTGCGGGCTGCCGAGCCGGGTGGGGACGACGCCGGTGGCCACGACCGTCACGACGACGGCCGCGGCCACCACCGCGCCGAGGGCGGCGCCGGCCCGCCGTCGGGTGCGTCGCCGCCGGCCCCGGACGACAGCGCCCTGGACCAGCGCGTCGACGTCGCTGTCCTGCGTGCCGAGGCCGTCGCCACCCGCCCGGAGCTGGTCGATGATGCTGCTCTCGTCCATGGTCAGCTCCTCCGAGCCAGGTCGTGGGTCGCACTGGCAGCCACCAGAGGTGAGTCGCGCAGCTGGTGCAAGGCGCGCGAGGCGTTGACCCGCACCCAGCTCTCGGTCCGGCGCATCAGCCGAGCCACCTCGGTGACCGAGCGGTCGTCGACGTAACGGGCCACGACGACGCAGCGCTGCTTCGGTGAGAGCGCCTGCAGCGCGGCGACGAGATCGAGGTGACCCTCGACGTCGGCAGGGCCGCCGGCCCGCTCGGGCAGCTCCGCGGTGGGCAGCTCACCGGAGCTGCGGCGGCGCCGACCCGAGACGAACAGGCGGAACAGCGTGGTGTGCGCGTAGCCGACGGGGTTGTCGTCGAGGTCGATCCGGCGCCAGTGGAGGAACAGCCGGACCAGCGTCTCCTGGACCAGGTCCTCCGCCCGGTGCCGGTCGCCGCACAGCAGGGTGGCTCGGCGGAGCAGCGCCGGGCTGTGCTCGCGCGCCCAGTCGCTGAACTCCTCGTCGTCGCTCATGCTGCTCACCTCCTCGACGTCGGCTGCTCCCGGTCCCGGTGCTCAGTCGAGCCGGTGCACGGCCTGCTTGCTGACGCCCTCCATCGTCTGCCACGACGGGCCCCAGTGCCCGTAGACCTCGACGAAGCCGACGTTCACCCCTTCCCGGATGACCGCCACCCCGCCGTGGGCGTACTTCGCGTTCCCGCGGTAGAAGACCGCCCAGGAGGCGTTCCCCGCGCCGACCCCGTCGACGTGGACCGGACCGTAGTGGAAGTCGGTCGTGGGCTTGCGGCAGGCCTTGATCCCCTGGCTGACCAGGGTGGCCTCCCACTTCTTCGCCACGGCTTCGGTCGGCGCCTGGGCGAGGTGCTCGCTCAGCTGCTCGCCTGGGTGCCCCCGGCGGGTCCACACGCTGGTGACCGGCTTCGGCGAGCCGGAGAGGACGTCGGTCCACCGGTTGCCCTCGCCGAGGCAGGAGGAGAAGTCGCCGTCACGACCGAGGACCACCTTGGCCGTGTCCAAGGGCACCTGGAGGGACTGGAGGTCCTCGCTCTGCAGCAGCTGGCTCGAACCGGTGGCCACGTAGGTGTCGCCGGGGTCGGCCTGCGCCGGCGAGGGTCCGGCACCCAGGAGAGCCGAGGCGAGAGTGGTCACCCCGGCCGCGGCGACGGCCACTCCCGCCCGGCCCAGGGCGTGGCGACCGCGTCGGGAGGAGGAGGTCGGGGTGGGGCTGGAGGTGGAAGTCATCGGTACTCCTTGGTCGGGGAGGGCTAGCGTCGCTGCGGTCCAGCGTGGTGGTTGCCTCCACCCCTCATACGCGCCGGGAAACCGGTTCCGTTACAGCCGTCGCCGCCCCTACGGTAACGACGTGACCAGCCGCATCAGCCACACCAGCGTCGACGCCCGGAACGCCTACGCCCAGTCGGTCTGGTGGGGCCAGGTCCTCGGCTGGTCGGAGGACCCCGAGGACCCGAACGAGCCCGGCCACGAGGAGTGCCTGCTCTTCGCACCCGAGGGCCGGAGCCGACTGCTCTTCATCCAGCAGGGGGGCGACCCCCCGCACCCCCCGGGAAAGACCACGATCGAGGTGCCCGAGCCGAAGTCGACCAAGAACCGGCTGCACCTGGATCTCCGTCCGGTCGAGGGCACCCGCGACGACGAGGTGGCGCGGCTGCTGGCCCTCGGCGCCACCCAGGTCGGCGACCACCGGCGCCCCGACGGCGGCGGCTGGGCCACCCTGGCCGATCCCGAGGGCACTGTGTTCTGCGTGCTCCGCGGCGACGCCGAGGCCCCCGACCCCCACGCGCACCTGGTCACGCCTCTACGCTGACGGCGTGCTGCCGCAACCGCGTTCCGTCGTCCCCGGCACCGGGTCGTTCCGACTCACCCCGGAGCTGGCCGTCGACGCACCGCCCGGCTGGGCCGCCATCCTCCGCCGGCTGCTCGGCCCGGGCACAGGGCTCGACCTGCCGGCCGCCGCGGACGGTCGGCTACGGCTGGTCGCCGACGCGGCTCTGGCGCCCGAGGCGTACACCCTGACCGTCAGCGAGGACGGCATCGTGATCACCGCAGCCGACCACGCCGGCGTCAACTGGGCGACCCAGACCCTGCGGCAGCTGCTGCCACCCAGCGTGCTGCGGCCGGCACCGTCAGGCGACCCGCTGGTGCTCGACGCGGTCGAGATCACCGACGCCCCGGCGTACGCCTGGCGCGGGATGCACCTCGACGTCGCCCGGCACTTCATGCCGCTGGCCCAGGTGTTCCGGGTGGTCGACCTGGTCGCGCTGCACAAGCACAACGTGCTGCACCTGCACCTGACCGACGACCAGGGCTGGCGCTTCGAGTCGCTCCGGTACCCCCGGCTGCAGGAGGTCGCGAGCTGGCGGACCGAGACCCGGCGGCCCTACGACACCGAGGGCGACGGCACCCCGCACGGCGGCTTCTACACCCAGGCGCAGCTGCGCTCCCTGGTCCGCTACGCCGCCGACCGCGGGGTGACGGTGGTCCCCGAGCTGGAGTTCCCCGGGCACGTCAGCGGCGTGCTGGCGGCCTACCCGGAGCTGGGCAACGCGCCCGGCCGGGCGCACGCCACCGCGACCACCTTCGGGGTGTTTCCCGAGGTGCTCAACCTGAACGACGCCGCCATGCAGGTGGTCCTCGACCTGTACGAGGAGCTGCTCGACATCTTTCCCAGCCGCTACGTCCACGTCGGCGGGGACGAGTGCCCGCGCGACGAGTGGCTGGCCAGCCCGGCCGCGGCTCAGCTGGCCCGGCAGCGTGGCCTCGCCGGGCCGGTCGAGCTGCAGCGCTGGTTCACCGAGCAGCTGCGTGGCTGGCTCACCGAGCGCGGGCGGGTTCTCGTCGGCTGGGACGAGATCAGCGACGAGGGTCCCGTCCCCGGCTCGGTGGTGATGGCCTGGCGGGACGCCCGATACGGCCGGGAGGCGGTCGCCGCGGGCTTGCCGGTGGTGATGGCCCCGATGAGCCACCTCTACTTCGACTGGTACTCCAGCACCGACGAGGCCGAGCCCTACGCCATCGGCGGGCTGAGCACGGTGGAGCACATCTACTCCTACGACCCGCTGGAGGGCATCCCGGCGGCCGGGCACCCACTGGTGCTGGGGACGCAGTGCCAGCTCTGGACCGAGTACGTCCCGGACAGCCGGCGCGCGGAGTACCTGCTCTTCCCGCGCGCCTGCGCCCACGCCGAGGTGGCCTGGTCGGATCCGGCGGGGCGGTCGTGGGCAGAGTTCGAGCCGCGGCTGGCCGAGCACCTGGGACGCCTGGACGCGCTGGGCATCGACTACCGCCCGCTGGCCGGGCCGCAGCCCTGGCAGCAGGGCGGGACGGGCCCTCTCCGCCGGCCCGACGCCCACCGCTAGGCCCCTGGTCGGGGCGTCGCCCTGAAAAACTCACTCCAGTCGCCGCACCGCTGGCCCCGCCAGGCGGGGGAACGGTTCGAGCGCGAGCACTGGACTGAGTTTCTCAGGGCATCCCACGCCACAGCTGCTGCTCTCGTTCGACGAAGCTGTCGGTGAGCCCTGCCGCCTCGTTCTCCCGGGCCCACGCGAGGGTCTCGGCGGCGCTGTCGGTGGCGGAGCGGAAGAGCAGACCGGCAGCCAGGGCCGCCGAGGAGTCGATGGCGTCCTGCGGGATCTGGTCCTCGGGGTACCAGAGCGGACGTTCCTCCTGCTCCCAGTCGGCCAGCGCCGTCTCCAGGTATCTCTCGTCGGCGACCGGGACGAGCTCGACGTCGTCCGGTCGGGCGCCGGCGGCGGCCAGGCAGGCGTCCACCACCTGGCGCAGGGTGTCGCCCCGCCCCGGGCCGACCGTGTTGAAGGTCCCGCCGCGGCCGGTGGCCAGCATCTGCACCACCCAGCCGGCGATGTCGCGGGCGTCGGAGTACTGCACCGCCCGGTCCGGGTCGCCCGGCAGCAGCACCGTGCGTGGCAGGGTGCCGGCCGCCGCGCCGGCCAACCGGACGGGCCACCAGGTGAAGCGCTGCGACGGGTCGCGCGGGCCGACCATGATCCCCACCCGCGGGAAGAGCGCCGGACCGGCAAAATGCTCGGTGACGGCGGCCTCGCCGGCCAGCTTGGCCAGCGACCGCTCCTGCAGCACGTCGGTGTCCGGCTCCACCCCCGCCCGGCGGACCGGCCCCGACTCGTCGGGCACCCGCGGCCCGGACGGCGCGTAGACGCTCATCCCGGACACGTAGGCGTAGCCGCCCACCGAGCCCGACAGCAGCCGTGCCGTGGCTTCGACGGCGGGCGCATCCGGTCGGGTGTCGGTGTAGGTGTCGACCACCCCGTCCCACTCGCGGCCCCCCTGCACCGATGAGCGCAAAGCGGACAGGTCGCCCGTCCGGTCGCCGACCAGGACCTCGACGCCCTCGACGGGGGGCTTCCCCGAGCGGCTCAGGACAGTCACATCGTGGCCCGCGGCCAAGCCTTGGGTCACCGTGTGGTGACCGAGGAAACCACCGCCGCCGAGCACCAGGAGCCGCATGCTGCGGAGCCTAGCCGGAGCGTCCGAGCTCGCTGATCCCGTGCCGCAGCGTCGACGCGCTGCTCGCCGCGGCGGTGTGCTGGGGCTCCCAGGCCAGCGCGTCGAAAGGGCACTCCTCGACGCAGATGCCGCAGTACATGCACAGGCTCCAGTCGATCTCGAACCGGTCCAGCACGTTCTGGGTGCGGACCCGGGCTCCGGCCGGCAGGCCGGCGACCGGCTCGGTGTGGGAGTCGAGGGTGATGCACCAGCTCGGGCACTCCCGGGCGCAGACCATGCAGGAGGTGCAGGCCTGCTCGACCAGCACGATCGAGCCGTGCCCCGTCACGGCCGCCTCCTCCTGCGACCCCTCTATCGCGGCCGCCTCCGGCGACTCCTTCGTCACGGCCGCCTCCGGCGACTCCTTCGTCACGGCCGCCTCCGGCGAACACGTCCCCCGACCGCCGACTCCGCCACCTCGACCGGCGTGGCCGGCGAACCGCCCTCGCGGTCCCCCCAGACCGCTGGATCCGGCACCCCGGGTGGCACCATCCGCCGGCGACTCGGCGAGGCCTCGCTCTCCCCTGGCTCCTTGGCCCCCGGCCAGGGTCCGCTGCTGCGCGCGGCGAGCACCTCGTCCTTGCGCATCGGGGTGCCCTCCAGCTCGGCCAGCAGCAACCGGCGTGGGTCGCCTCCGACGAACTCGATGCCGAACATCTCCGCCGCCTCGCGCTCGTGCCAGGCGGCACCGGCGTACAGGTCGCGGAGCGTCTCCAGCCGCGGGGCGTCGCGGGGCAGGTCCGTGCTGAGCACACAGGTCTGGTCCGGCTCGTCGAGCCGACGGAGCACCAGCACCACCCGGAACACGTCGTCCCGACCGATCTCGTCCACCGCCGCCAGCCACTCGAAGAAGTCGTACCCCTCCTCCCGGGCGGCGCTGACCCGGTGACGCCAGGCGGCTGGGGCGACGACCTCGGGGGTCACGCGGGCACCCGCAGACCGTCGAGGACAGCCTGCAGGGCCGCCGGCGGGGGTGGGCAGCCGGGCACGTAGACCTCGACGGGCAGGAGGGCGTCGACGCCCTTGGTCACCGCGTAGGAGTCCCAGTACGGGCCGCCGGACGAGGCGCAGGCGCCCAGGGAGACGACCACCGGTACCCGGCCCGAGCGGACGGCGCAGGCGTCGACCAGGGCGAGCACGGTCGGGGCGAGCCGGTCGGTGACGGTCCCCGAGACCACCACGACGACCCGCGCGTCGACGGGCAGCTCGTCCACCAGGTCGGCCTGAGCGGCGAAAGACGCCGCCTCCAACTCGATCGCGCAGCAGGCCAGGGCGATCTCCAGCACGTGCAGCGAGCCGTCGCCGTACCAGTCCAGCCACCGCATGGGAACAACCTAGTGCGCCCCCGTGGTTCTCAGCCGATGGATGATCCGTGGTCGGGGTTAGGTCCGCCTTATCATGGGTCGCTGGGAAGAAGGGCGAGCCGGCATCCGGACGGGGTGCCCGTACCGAACCCTCCCCGGCCGTCGCACCGGTGAGCGGTAGCGGCGGCACTCAAGCGAAAGGCTCGTAGCTGTGAAGCAGGTCCACACTCTCGATCGCGTCGTCATCCGGTTCGCCGGGGACTCCGGGGACGGGATGCAGCTGACCGGCGACCGGTTCACCGCCGACTCCGCCGTCTTCGGCAACGACATCTCGACCCTGCCGAACTTTCCGGCCGAGATCCGCGCACCCGCCGGCACCCTGCCGGGCGTCTCCAGCTTCCAGCTGCATTTCGCGAACTACGACATCATGACCCCCGGCGACCGGCCGGACGTCCTGGTGGCGATGAACCCGGCCGCGCTCAAGGCCAACATCGCCGACCTGCCCCGCGGCGGCGTGATCATCGCCGACACCGCGGACTTCACCAAGCGCAACCTGGCCAAGGTCGGCTACGCGACCGACCCGCTCGAGGACGGGTCGCTGACCGACTACCAGCTGCACGCGCTGGACCTCACCGGCATGACCGTTGCGGCGGTGAAGGAGTTCGGCCTCAGCCGCAAGGACGCGTCCCGGGCCAAGAACATGTTCGCGCTCGGCCTGCTGTCCTGGCTCTACCACCGCCCCACCGAGGGCACGCTCACCTTCCTCAGCCGCAAGTTCGCCTCCAAGCCGGCCATCCGCGACGCCAACGTGGCCGCCTTCAAGACCGGCTACGCCTTCGGTGAGACCACCGAGGTCTTCGCCGTCCGCTTCGAGGTGGCGCCGGCCCCGATGCCCGCGGGCCGCTACCGCCAGATCAACGGCAACCTGGCCATGGCGTACGGGCTGGTCGCCGCTGCCCGCAAGGCCGACCTGCCCCTGTTCCTCGGCGCCTACCCGATCACGCCGGCCTCGGACGTGCTGCACGAGCTGAGCAAGCACAAGCGCTTCGGGGTCACCACCTTCCAGGCCGAGGACGAGATCGCCGGTGTCGGCGCTGCCCTGGGCGCGAGCTTCGCCGGCCACCTCGGGGTGACCACCAGCTCGGGGCCGGGCATCGCGCTCAAGGCCGAGACCATCGGCCTCGCGGTGATGACCGAGCTGCCGTTGGTCATCGTCGACGTGCAGCGCGCCGGCCCCAGCACGGGGATGCCGACCAAGACCGAGCAGTCGGACCTGCTGCAGGTGATGTTCGGTCGCAACGGCGAGGCCCCGGTACCGGTGCTGGCCGCCCAGTCGCCGTCGGACTGCTTCGACACCGCGATCGAGGGCGTCCGGATCGCCGTCAAGTACCGGACCCCGGTGATCCTGCTCTCCGACGGCTACATCGCCAACGGTGCCGAGCCCTGGCACGTACCCGACATCGCAGCCATCCCGCCGATCGAGCCCGGCTTCGCCACCGAGGCCAACGGCGTGGACGCCAAGGGCCAGCCCGTTTTCCTGCCCTACCGGCGCAACCCGGAGACCCTGGCCCGGCCGTGGGCCAAGCCCGGCACCGCGGGCCTGCAGCACCGGATCGGGGGGATCGAGAAGGCGCGCGACACCGGTGCGGTCTCCTACGACCCGGCCAACCACGACGAGATGGTGCGGACCCGCCAGGCGAAGATCGACGGCATCGTCCGCGACATCCCCAGCCTGGCCGTGGACGACCCGTCCGGGAGCGCCCGGGTGCTGGTGCTGGGGTGGGGCTCGACGTACGGCCCCATCACCGCGGCCGTCCGCCGCGTCCGGTCCGCTGGCCGGTCGGTCGCACAGACCCACCTGCGACACCTCAACCCGTTCCCGGCCAACCTCGGTGAGGTGCTGCGCGGCTACGACCGGGTCATCGTCCCCGAGATGAACCTCGGCCAGCTGGCGATGCTGCTGCGGGCCAAGTACCTCGTCGACGTGCACAGCTACAGCCGCGTCCGCGGACTGCCCATCTCCCTCAGCGAGCTCGCCCGCGACCTCGAGTCCGAGATCGACGCGCTCGCCACCCGCACGCCCGAAGGAGTCCTCGCGTGACCGCCCTCGACACCCCCGCCATCGGTACCACCAAGCGCTCCGGCATCGCCGGCGTGCCGCTCGCCCTCGAGCCGCTGACCCGCAAGGACTTCACCTCCGACCAGGAGGTCCGCTGGTGCCCTGGCTGCGGCGACTACGCCGTGCTGGCCGCGTTCCAGGGCTTCATGCCCGAGCTCGGCATCCGCAAGGAGAACACCGTCATCGTCTCGGGCATCGGCTGCTCGTCGCGGTTCCCGTACTACGTCGACTCCTACGGCATGCACTCGATCCACGGCCGCGCCACCGCGATCGCCACCGGGGTGGCGACCGCTCGTGAGGACGCGGCGGTCTTCGTGATCACCGGGGACGGCGACGCCCTGTCCATCGGCGGCAACCACCTGATCCACATCCTGCGGCGCAACGTCAACGTCACCATCCTGCTGTTCAACAACCGCATCTACGGCCTGACCAAGGGCCAGTACTCCCCCACGTCAGAGCTCGGCAAGATCACCAAGTCCACCCCGCTCGGCTCGCTGGACAACCCGTTCAACCCGGTCTCGCTGGCCCTGGGCGCCGAGGCGACCTTCGTGGCCCGGACCATCGACTCCGACCGCAAGCACCTGACCGGCGTGCTCCGCGCGGCGGCGGCGCACCGCGGGACCTCCTTCGTCGAGATCTACCAGAACTGCCCGATCTTCAACGACAACGCCTTCGACGCCATCAAGGACCCGAGCACCTCGGCCGACGCCATCATCCCGCTGACCCACGGCGAGCCGATCCGCTTCGGGGCCGAGCCCGAGCCGGGGGCCGGCGGTCACCTCGGGGTGGTTCGCGACCCACGGACCGGGGAGTTCAGCGTCGCTGAGGTCGCCGAGGTCGGCGCGGACGCCCTGGCCGTGCACGACGCCCACCTCGCCGACCCGTCGTACGCGTTCGGGCTGTCGCGGCTGACCGACGCCGGGGTCCTGCACCGGGCGCCGATCGGCATCTTCCGTGAGGTCGAGGCGCCGGCGTACGACGACCTGGCCCGCGAGCAGGTCGAGCTGGCCAAGGCGCAGGGGGGCGACGACGACGCGCTTCAGGCGCTGGTCAACGGTGGGGACACCTGGACGGTCGGCTGACCCGGCGTCTTCACGATCCGGTCACACTCCGTGTTGTCGGCCGGCTCGTGACGGCTCGGTCTGGTTGGTGAGACCTGGCGATCTTCTACGACCGGGTTCCTGACGTTGCCGAACGGCTCCCAGGAACGCACGACCACCCGGTGCGTAACCTTTCCTACATCGATGTAGGAGAGGAACGCCATGGGTATCGCTGCTCGGCTCCGCCTGCTGCTGGCTGCGGGCATGTCCGTGCTCCTGCTGACCGCCTGCGGTGGGACGCCCGCCCCGACTCTCTCGACCCCGCCGGCTTTCTCTCCCGGGGCCGCAGCGCCGAGCCGGACGCCGGGTGAGTCCCCCGACCCGCTGCCCGAGAGCGGTGACGTCGAGGGGGTGCACGACCCGTCCCTCGTGAAGGCGTCCGACGGCAGTTACCGGCTGTACTCGACCGGGGACGATCTGGAGATCCGTACCTCTCCCGACCGGTCCACGTGGACCCGGGCCGGCTCGGTCTGGCCGGACGGAGCGCCGTGGACGGAGCCGTTCACCTCGCCCACCGACCGCGGTGCCCTCTGGGCGCCGGACATCTCGGTCCACGGCGGGACCTACTACCTCTACTACGCGGCCTCGTCCTTCGGCTCGAGGCATTCGGCGATCTTCCTGGCCACCAGCGCCACCGGGTTGGCCGGCAGCTGGACCAACCAGGGGATCGTGGTGCAGACCACGGAGTCCGACGACCACAACGCCATCGACCCCAACCTGTTCGTCGACGCGGACGGCAGCTGGTGGCTGGTCTTCGGCTCGTTCTGGTCGGGCATCAAGCTCGTGGCCCTCGACTCGACGACCGGCAAGCCCGAGACCGGCGCGAAGCTGACCGCGCTGGCCACCCGCCCACGCTCGGTCGACGGCGCGATCGAGGCGCCCTACCTGATCTCCCGTGATGGCTACTACTACCTGTTCACGGCCTTCGACCTCTGCTGCCGGGGGACCGCCAGCACGTACCGGACCATGGTGGGGCGCGCAACGAAGCTCAGCGGGCCTTATCTGGACCGCGACGGCGAGCGCCTGACCGACGGCGGCGGCACCGAGGTCGTAGCCTCCCACGGGCTGATCGCCGGTCCGGGACACCCAGCGGTGCTCCGGGACGGCGCTGACTGGGTGCTGATCTACCACTACTACGACGACGACCGGAACCCGGCCACTGGACGGCTCGCCACCAGCCTGCTCGACTGGCCGGACGGCTGGCCGGTGCTGCGCCCCTGACCAACAAGGCCGAGAGAGGTGGTCAACGTGGGCGGTGAGACGGCTGATGAGGTCCGGCTCCGGCGGCGGGGGACGTTCGCCCGGATCGCCGAGCAGTACGCCCTCTCCCGACCTACCTACCCGGACGCTCTCTTCGACCAGCTGAGCGTCTACGGTGGGCTCGTCCGTGGCGCCCGGGTGCTCGAGGCTGCGCCGGGCACCGGTCAAGCCACGGCCTCGATGGCCGAGCGGGGGTGGTGGATCACCGCAGTCGAGCTCTCGCCGGAGCTGGCCGCGGTGGCGCGTCGGCAGCTGGCTGACTACCCCGCGGTCGACGTCGTCGTCAGCGCCTTCGAGGACTGGACGCCGTCTGCCGGCGTCTACGACGCCTTCGTCTGCGCCACTGCTTACCACTGGCTGGACCCAGCCACCCGCTTGGCGAGGATCAGTGCGGCCCTGCGTCCACGGGGCACCGTCGCGGTGGTGTGGACACACCACGTCGCCGGCGGCACCCAGGACTTCTTCACCGACGTGCAGCAGCACTACCTCCGGTGGGATCCGTCGGCCCGAGCCGACGAACGGTTACCGCCGGAACACGACGTCGCGTCCGCCTCGGAGGAGCTCCTGGACTCGCCGCTGGTCACCGACGTCGAGTCCCACCGGTTCAGCCTCGACCCGACCTACTCGGCCGAGGAGTACGTGGCCCTGCTCTCCACCTATTCACCCACCTTGGCGCTGTCGCCTACGGCACGGGCCGGGTTGCTGTCAGGAGTCCGTCACCTCATCGCCTCCCGTTTCGAGGGGAGGGTCGCAAAGCGGTACCTGTTCGAGCTGGTCTTGGCGCGGACGCTTCCCTGACATCGGCCGACAGCACCGCGTTCGGGCGTGGACGTACTTCAAGGCCGGCCCCTGGTGGGGTCGGCCTTGAAGTGTGTGTGTCCGGCGAC